>JBDSHG010000166.1:0-15630 GCA_039918615.1 Gemmatimonadaceae bacterium
AATCGGCGACTGAAACCGGCGGCGAAGGAGTAGGCAGCGGCACAAGAGTCAGCGGAGATCGTGGATCACGGCCCATGAGGTCATTCAGCTCGAGGCGCGCCTCGTCGAGTGCTCGCCTGCTGTCGGCGAGTGTTGCCTCTTCCCGTCCGAGGCGGACCTGCGCCGTCAGGACATCGCTGCCGACCGGTTGCCCCGCGGCCTGACGTGCCTGGATGTGTGCGAGATAGCTGCGCAAGCGCTCGATTCCCTGCGTACGGATCGCAATTCCTTCCTCCGCCCGCAGAGCTTCGGCGTATCGCAATCGTACCTCGAGATCCACATCCTTTTGAGCAATGCGATAGCCCGCGCCCGCAAACTGAACTCGATATCGAGCCGCGCGGAGATTGGCGCGCCGCAATCCGCCGGAGTAGAGCGTATCGCTTCCAACGATCTGCAGTAATCCCTGTGACGTCGTGTACGCGAGCGGGCCGCCGAAGTTGGCGCTGCTCTCCAACGACACTCTGGGCCAGCGGCTCGCCCGCGCTTCGCGAAGCTCTGTCTGTGCAATCGTGGAATCGAGCAGCGCAACGGGCAGTTGCGCGTTGGACGCACGCGCGAAATCGATCGCCTCTTCGAGCGTGAGCGGCGATGTCGACGGACCCCGAGCCCGTTCCTGCGCGACGATGCGAGCTGGAAGCAGCGCGCACCCGAGCAAAAAACACTCCAGAATCAGTCGTCGGAGAACGGTGTGTGATGGCGCGTGCGTGCTCGGCATCTTCCGTTGATGAAGTCCAGCACGGCAGACACCACACACTGTTCTGCCCGCGCGAAAGTGCTCATGGTCCAGGTCTCAATCGCTCGAGCGCACCTTACCAGTGATGCATGCGAGAATTTAAGATGACGTAGCTGACGTGCAGATTACATGAGTGGCGAAAGGCAGATTACATGAGTGGCGAAAGAATGATGCGAGTGCGAGATTCCATTCGACCGCAGTACGCCCGCCGGTTCACATGATTTTCTGCCCGCAACATAACAACCACGCCTCGAGCATGCGCACACTTTACCGCGGCCGTTGCCTGCTCGTGATCGTTACAGCGCTCGTCGCCGTTGTTCCGGCAGGACACGCTCAGCAGAGCAACCTTGCCGACTCTGCCGTCGATCGCGCGCATCATTCGTCTCTGTTCACGCGCTCGGATGCATGGGCGTTCGGCGCCTTCGTCGCCGGCGCGGCCGCGCTGCGCCCCTTCGACGCGCAGATCGCGAACGAGATCCGCGAGCCCGAAGCGCAACGCAATCGCTCGGCCGCGCGCGCCGCAAAAACCTTCAACTTCATCGGCAGCCCCGGCACTCTCCTCGCCGGGATCGCGATGTACGGCGTCGGGCGGATCGGACACATCGATCGCGTCGCCGACCTCGGGCTGCACAGCACCGAAGCAATCGTCGTCAGCGCCGGCGCGACGTATCTGATCAAGGGGATCGCCGGTCGCCAGCGGCCGAGTCACGCCGGCGTCAACGATCCCGACGACTTCAGCTTCGGCGGCGGCTTCAAGAGCGGAGGGAGCTCGTCCTTTCCTTCCGGGCATGCGACGGCCGCCTTCGCGACGGCCACGGTCGTCACGCTGGAGACGCATCGCTGGTGGCCGAAATCCACCTGGTACGTCGCGCCGCTGATGTTCGGCGGCGCCTCCATGGTCGGCGTGGCGCGCCTCTACTCGAACGCGCACTGGGCGAGCGACGTCATCATGGGCGCCGGGATCGGCACACTCACAGGGCTCAAGGTGTTCCGGTACAACCACGTCACCAACAGGAACAATCGCGCGAATCGCTGGCTGCTTACCGCCGTCCCATCCGTGTCGCCAAGCCTCGATGGACAGGGCGCGACGATCGGCTGGAGCTTCGCCGCGCCGCGCTGACGCTACGTCGCAGCGCTCGAGCTGGGCTCGCTGTCGAGATGCTTCATGAGCGGCGTCGGATAGCGGTCGCCAGCCGCGGCATTCGCAGGTACCGCACGCTCGATGCGCTGGAGATCGTCCGACGTCAGGGACACATCGAGCGCGCCGAGCGCTTCGGCGAGCTGCGCGCGACGCCGCGAGCCAACCAACGGGAGGATGTCGCGCCCGCGTGAGGCGACCCACGCGATCGCGAGCTGCGCGACGGTGATCCCCTTCTCGCTCGCTACCGCGCGCAGCGCTTCGACGAGCGCCAGGTTGTGCTCGAGATTCTCACCCGCAAAGCGCGGATAGTTCGCGCGCCCGTCGCGCACGCCGGGCCGGATGCCCGTCCAGCGCCCGCTCAACAACCCGCGCGCAAGCACGCCGTACGCGGTGATCGAGATCCCGAGCTCGCGCGTCGTGGGGAGAATCTCCGCTTCGATCCCGCGTGAAAAGAGCGAGTACTCGATCTGCAAGTCGCAGATCGGATGCGCCGCGTGCGCGCGCCGCACGGTCTCCGAACCGGCCTCCGACAGCCCGACGTAGCGCACGTACCCCTTCGCGATCATCTCCGCAACCGCGCCCACCGTGTCCTCGATCGGCACGTTCGGGTCGACGCGCGACAGGCGATAGATGTCGATGTAGTCGGTGCCGAGCCGGCGTAGCGAGTACGCGAGGAAATTCTTCATCGCGTTCGGGCGGCCGTCGTAGCCGAGGAAGGCACCGTCGGGATCGCGGAGCGCGCCGAACTTCACGCTGAGCACCACCGCACTCCGGTCGCGGCCCAGGAGCGCATCGCGGAGGAGAAGCTCGTTCGTCCCCATGCCGTAGAAGTCGCCCGTGTCGAGCAGGGTGATCCCGGCGTCGAGCGCTGCGCGGATCGTCGCGATCGACTCGTCGCGATCGGAGGGGCCGTACGCGTCGGACATGGCCATGCAGCCGAGCCCGAGCTCGGAGACGACGGGGCCGGTGGAACCGAGTTGCCGTGTGCGCATGTTGTATCTGGGTGCGGATGTAAGATCAATGAGTCCCGGCAGCTACGATCCAACTTCGAAGGAGCAGCATGCAAAACAGCATCCCGCGCCCGCTCGCGCTCGTCACCGGTGCATCGAGCGGCATCGGCGCCGAGCTTGCGCGTGAGCTCGCACGGCACGGACACGATCTCGTGCTCACCGCGCGGCGCACGCACGAGCTCGAAGCGCTTGCCACCGCGCTTCGCGCACTCGGAGTCGTCGCGACGGTGGTCACGAAAGACCTGAGCATGCCCGGCGCTGCGCGCGCGCTTGCGGCTGAGCTCGAGGCAGGCGGGATGCAGATCGATGTACTCATCAACAACGCGGGCTTCGGCGACGCGGGCCCGTTCGTGCGCGAGGAGCCCGACCGCATCGATTCGATGCTCCAGCTCAACGTCGCATCGCTCACGGCACTCACCCGCGCGATCCTGCCGGGGATGGTGGAACGAAAGCGCGGGCGTGTGATGCTCGTGGCCTCCGTCGGCGCGTTTCAGCCGGGCCCGAACATGGCGACCTACTGCGCGAGCAAGGCGTATGTCCTCAGCCTCGGCGAGGCGATTGCGCGCGAACTACGCGGCACGGGCGTCACGCTCACGACGCTGTGCCCCGGAGCGACGCTCACCGGCTGGGCGGCGGAGGCGGGCGCCGACTCGCTGCCGCTATTCAAGAGCAAGCTGATCCCGAAGATGTCGGCTGCCGACGTCGCACGTGCGGGCTATGCGGCGATGATGAGCGGGAAGCCGGTTCTCGTGACGGGATGGATCAACCGAATCGTCTCAGTCAGCAGCCAGGTATTCCCGCGCTTCGTCGTCTATCCCGTCTCGAAGCTGATGCTCGGAGACCATTCGGCGTAACGGTGTTCCTACTTCGCCGTGAGCTCGGCCATCGTCTTCGTATCGTCCATCTCGAGCGCGTGCTCCGCGCGCAGACACGCGACATCGCGGTTGAGCGACGCGAAGGCCACCGGCTTCCCGTTCTCGCTGTAGGCGACGAGCGCATCGTCGTTGTCGATGCTCCCACCGATCGCGACATCGTCGGCCGTCGACGCGTGGCCAACGTAGCGGATCTCCATGCCGAATTGCGCGGTCCAGAAGAACGGGATGTCGTCGTACGCGTCGCGCGCCCCGAGCATGTTGCGCGCGGCGTACTGCCCCTGGCGCTCGGCGACGACGAAGTGCTCGACGCGGATGCGTTCGCCGCTGCGGTACGGGAAGGACGCGATGTCGCCGGCCGCGAAGACGCCGGGGATGCTCGATTCGAGATACTCGTTGACGATGACGCCGTTGTCGACGGTGAGCCCCATCTGCTTCGCGAGGTCGAGGCTGGGCCGCACGCCGATGCCTACGACGATGATGTCCGCATCGATGGAGGAGCCGTCGTCGAGTGTCACGCCCGAGCTGGTAATCGCGGTGACGGATTTCTGCAGCGAGAATTTCACGCCTTTCTCCTCGTGCAGCGCCCTGATGTGCGCGCCGAGCTTCGCGCCGAACACCTTCGCGAGCGGAACTGCGTCGGGCGCGACGACGTGCACGTCGAGCCCGCGCGTACGCAGCGACGCCGCGCTCTCGAGGCCGATGAAGCTTGCGCCGATGACGACGGCGCGCTTCGCGGAGGCTGCCGCGGCGATGATCGCGTGGCTGTCGGCGAGCGTGCGGAGATAGAAGATGTTCTTCTGCTCCGCGCCCGGAAGCTTGAGGCGAATGGGATCGGCGCCGGTGCAGAGGAGCAGTCGGTCATAGTCGCGCGTCCCGCCGTTCTCCAGCGTGACGCGCCTCGCCTTCGCATCGATCGACACGACCTTCGTCGACGAGAGCAGCTCGATATCGTGGCGCTTGTAGAAATTTGCCGAGTGCAGCGGGAGCCAGTCTTCCTGCGCGGTGCCGGCGAGATAATCCTTGGAGAGATTCGGACGGTCGTACGGTACGGAAGGATCGGAACCCAGCATCGTGATGCTTCCCGTGTATCCCTCGCGACGAAGAATCTCGGCCGCGGCGTTGCCGGCCACGCCGGCGCCGACGATGATGACGCGCTGCACATCCGCCGGGAGTGCCGACGATGGTTTGATAGGCGTCGAACCATCCGCGACAGTGATGTCCTTCGTGACCACGATCGTGTCGCCGCGTCGCTCGGTTTCCCATCGCGAAACCGGGCTCAGTGCGGGCGCCTTGAGCGCCTCGCCAGTGCGCAGGCTGAAGCACGCGTGATGCCATGGACAGCGGACCGTGTCGCCGACGATGAGCCCATCGCCCAGGGGGCCGCTGTAGTGCGTGCAGGTCGCGCCGATCGCGAAGATCTCGTTGCCATGGCGCGAGAGGAGCACCGCCTTCCCCTGCGCGTGACCGACGAGCATCCCTCCATCGGGGATCGTGGAAACGGGCACACCAGCCTCGAGATCCGGTCCCTTGAGCTCCTGTTCGCCACTCATAATCGTGCTCTCCACTCTCGCGCTGCGAGGAAGGCTGCGTCCGCGACGACGCTCGCGCGGGCTGGTTCTTGCGTAGAAATAAGGGCTACAAACCTCAATTCAGACAGGTGCGGAATGTCCAAGCAGCGCCATGACCCCCACAGTGGTCACGATCACATCGAAGGACAGCAGGGGCAGAAGAGCAATGCGGAGATCGCCAAGCTGAAGCAGAAGCCGGAAGAGGGAGTAACGCCGGAGCCGGGGAAGGAAAAGAGCAAGGACGGCCGGCCGCACGAGCCACAGAAGAAGGAGCACGGCTGACGAGCAGCGAGCTCACCGCCGCGCAAGCCATCGCATCTCCTGTGCGGCGGCTCGCGCGATGGTACGAGCAAATAACATCACCGGCGAGCCGCCGCCGAACGCGGCCGCGATCGCCCACAGCGAGCGCATGGAAAACGGTGCGCGATCGTCGATCGCGATGATCTCTTCCCACTGCTCCGGCGCGAACTTCGACTTGAAGCGATCGAGGCCGTCGAAGTCGTAGAAGCGTCGGCCGTGTGCGCGCACCCAGCGCAGCACGAGCCGCAGCCACATCGGAACCCCTGGCTCCGCGTACGTCGCGTGCCGAGACAACGGGGAGAGCCCGAGCGTGACGTATTCCGCGCCTTCGTTCGCGAGCGCATGCATTGCCGCGTCGACGAGCAGCTCCGAGGTGCCATTCGGCGCATCGGTTCCGCGCACGATCTGCTCGATGAGCCAGCCGTGCCGCGCTGGGACCGGCGACGCAACGAGATACGCCACCGCTGCGCCCGCGCGCTCGGCGACGAAGATGCGGCGGTCGATCGTGAGCGCGATGGTGTCCGTCTCGATGAGGAAGTGGAGCGGCGGGAGGCCGAGCGTCTGCAGCCACTCCTGCAGCAGCCCTTCGAGCGCCGGGCTCTTCCGCGCGTGCCCGGCGCTCCACCGGGAGACGACGACTCCCTTGTTCCGCGCGCGGTTGAGTTGCGCGCGCAGCGATGCCCGTCGCGCGATGATGCCGCTCCAGGCGCGCGGATCCCAGCTGGGCTGCGCGCCGAGACCTACTGTGCCACGAGAGCGACCGGGGCCGCGCGCGATGATCGTCGACTCGAGGCGGTCGCCCGCGCCGAAGTAGCACACGCGATCGCGCGCGGCTCGCGCATCGGCAGCGAACTCGGCGACGACATCGCCGAGTCGCTCGGGGGCGCACACCGGCGCTCCGGCGACGACGCGCACGCCGTTGCGGCGCACGAAGCCCACCACCGCGTCGCCTCCCGCCGAGAACCAGAGTGCGATGCCGGGGTTGAGGATCTGGTACGCCGTGGCGTTCCAGCCATGGCGCAGCACGAGCGCGCGCGCGCGCGCGGCGCTCTCGTCGCTCAACGGCTCTCCCATGCGCGAAAAGCTAAGGGCACGGCGGCCGGGATCATTCGGTAGCGGTCGCGCGTTCAGCGGATTCGAGGACGACAATCGTTGGCAGTATCGTCGAGCACCAAAACGGAGAACTGGGAGCGGATATGGCGAAGATGCGCGCGATGCAGGTGGCGAAGGCGGGCGGGAAGCTGGAGCTCGTCGAGAAGGAGATTCCGACTCCGGGTGCGGGACAGGTACTGGTAAAAGTGAATGCCTGCGGCATTTGCCACAGCGACTCGCTCACGGTCGAGGGGCATTGGCCGGGACTCACCTTCCCGCGCGTTCCGGGACACGAGGCGGCCGGCGTCGTGGAGTCGCTCGGCGCTGGGGTGCTCGGCTGGACGGTGGGCGACCGCGTGGGCATCGGCTGGTACGGCGGGAGCTGCGGCTACTGCGATTCCTGTCGACGCGGGAATTTCGTCGCCTGTCTCAACAATCCGCTGATCTCGGGCATCTCCTTCGACGGAGGATACGCCGAGTACATCCTCGTGCCGATGGAGGCGCTCGCACACATCCCGGATGAAGTGTCGGACGTCGACGCGGGGCCGCTCATGTGCGCTGGCGTCACGACGTTCAACTCGCTGCGCAATTGCGGCGCGATCGCGGGGGACACGGTGGCGGTGCAAGGTATCGGCGGGCTCGGACATCTCGGCGTGCAGTTCGCGGTGAAGATGGGCTTTCGCACGATCGCGATCGCCCGCGGCGCGGACAAGGAAGCGCTCGCGAAGAAGCTCGGCGCTCATGTGTACATCGACAGCACGGATGGCAAGGCGGGCGAGGCGCTCGCGAAGCTCGGCGGTGCGAAGGTCATTCTCACGACGGTGACGAGCGGCGCGGCGATGGCGGAGATGATCCCCGGGCTCGGTGTCGGCGGCAAGCTGCTCATCGTCGGCGCGGCGTTCGACCCGCTGCCGGTGTCGTCGCTCGCGCTCATCGGCGGCAGCAAGTCCGTCGCGGGATGGGCCTCGGGATCCTCGATCGACTCCGAGGACACGATGAAGTTCAGCGCGCTCGCCGGCGTGAAGCCGATGACGCAGGTGATGCCTCTCGAGCGCGCGCAGGAAGGCTACGATCTCATGATGGCCAACAAGGCGCGCTTCCGCATCGTGCTCACAATGGGGAAGTAGCTAGGGCATGACGGGAAGCACGATGTGCGATGGCAGCGCGGGAGATGAGTAGACGCGCTGCGTCGCCTTCGTGTAGTCGGCTTCGGTCGCCTTGTAGATGCTCGGGACGAACTTCTGCGGATTACGATCGATGAGCGGAAACCAGGTCGACTGCACCTGAACCATCAGCCGGTGCCCCGCGAGAAAGACGTAGTCGCGGTCGCGCAGCGGAATCTTCCATTCGACGGGAGCATTCGCGACGAGCGCGTGCGGATGCTCGTAGCTCGTGTTGTAGCGCCCGCGCCGGATCTCCATCGCGACCGGCAGCTGGTAGCCGTTCACGGAGTGCGCGTACTGCAGGGGTTTGGGACCTGCGTCGGCATCCCACGTGTTCGGCGTCGCGTTCTCCGGATACACATCGATCAGCTTGACGACGAAGTCCGCGTCGGTACCCGATGTCGACGCGTAGAGATCGGCTGCGACCTCGCCGGTGATCACGAGGTCGTGCTCGAGCGGCGCGCTGGTGTAGCTCAGCACATCGGGACGGTGGTCGACGAAACGCTGATCGGCGATCTCCCACGCGCGCCAGTCGCCGGCGGGATATGTCGGCGAGATGGGGCGCGCGCGATACGGAACCGGATTCGCGGGATCGGAGACATACTCGCGATACGAGGCGCGGCGCATGATGGCGGCCGGCCTCGTGAACGAGAGTGTTCCGTCGGAATGGAGATACAGCTTGGTCGGCTTCGATTCCTTTGGCGGCCACTCGGCATACGTGCGCCACTTGTTCGATCCCGACTGGAAGGTCGACGCGCTCCATGCGGGCTTCGTTCCTTCGCCGTGGAGATAGTAGCGGAAGAATGGCGCCTCGATCGTCTCACGAAATTCGCGGGAGGTCTCATGGCCGCCGTTGGACATCAGCCCGAGACTGTCGCCCTTGGGCTGACGCCACTGGCCGTGGAACCACGGGCCCGCCACCATGAGGTTCGTGTGATCCGGATCGTGCTCGGCTGCGTGGCGGAAGACCTGCCACGGGCCCCATGGATCCTCCTGATCCCAGAAGCCGGCGACGTTGAGATTCGGAACGGTCGAGGCGTGGAGCTGATTGACCCATGCCTCCTTCTTCCAGAATTCATCATAGTCGGGGTGCGCGACGACATCGTTCCAGAACGGGAGCGAGCCGTGCATGTACTTCGTGTTGATGTTGGAGAGCGGCCCGAGCGCGAGGTACCACGAATAGTCGTCGTAGACGTCGAACGCGAAGTCGGTGTTCTTGTTCTTGTCGGCCTGCTCGAGCACCGAGTACTCGAAGGCGTAGCTCTCGCGCAGCGCGCCGTAGCGATGGATATCGTCGTTCATCCACTGGTCGACCGGCGTCGCCTGCTCGCTCATCGCCTTGAGCGCGGGGTGCGGATGAAGGAGCGCCATCCCGGTGGTGAGCCCGTCGTACGAGACGCCGTACATGCCGACCTTGCCGCTGTTGTTGGCGACGTGCTTGACGAGCCAGTCGATGCTGTCGTAGGCGTCGGTGGTTTCGTTCGTGGAGGTCGAGTCCGCGAGGTTGGCTGCTTCGGAGAGGAGGAAGACGCCTTCGGACTTGAAGCGCCCGCGCAGGTTCTGGATGACGAAGATGTATCCGTCGGCGGCGAGCTCCTTGATGTTCGGCGCGATCTCGGTGGGCGCGTGCTCGGGCACACCGTAGGGCGTGCGACGAAAGAGAATCGGGAGCGGCCCCGTCGCATCGACCGGCGTGAGGATCACGGTCTGCAAATGCACGCCGTCGCGTACGGGGATCATCACTTCCTGGTAGGTGAAGATCGGCTTGGGCGCGGGCGCCTGTGCATGCGCGGACGCGGCGAGCAGCGTGACGGCGAGGACGGCGAGGACGGTGCGAAGAGACATCGAGCTCCGTGGCGTGTGCGAGTGATCGCACAACATACCGCGCCCGCTCCGTTCGCGCGAAAGTGCGCCGCGCTGGGGCATCGGCGGTTAATTTTTTGGTGTTCCCGCTCGCCCTTTCCGCCTTACCCCGCGATCGGCGCCCTCGGCTCAGGGTTTCGCGCGAAGTAGACCGCGAGCAGTGAGATGCAGAGTGCGAAGGCGATCGCGCGTGGGCCGATCACAGCGAGATCGAGTTCGTGGGCGGAGAGCATCGCGAGCGCGAGCGCGCCGAGCGTGGTTCCCGCGGCGAGTGCTGCTATGCTCCTGGAGGCGATCAACCTCGAGGCGACGCGCGTGCAGGCGAGCAGCAGTGCCAGCGCGGCGACGCCTAGCCCCGCGAGCATCGCACGCTCGCCGAGTCCGTCGGCCAAGTCGGGGATCGAGTCGATGGCGTCGCTGGTGTTTTCGACTCCCGCTTCGTACACGTCGGAGACGTGGTCCTTAAGCGCCCTACCGGTCGTGAGCTCCGATATCGCGAAGCTCGGCGCTCCGCCGCTCATCTCGCTCACCGTCTCGCACGCGGCGATCGGTGCGGAGGGCGGCAGAACCGAGTCCACGAAGCCGAAAAGAGCGGTCGCGGAACCGACGCCCAGCGAGAGGAGCAGGATGCCGAGCACGGTGGATCCGCGCCGGGTGAGGCGCCGTGGTGCGCTCGGGGCGAGATCGGCTGACGTGTTCGGCATGGTTATCCCGCGCGGTGCAATTGAGAGTCGGACGAGTGGGCGAGCCCCACCCGTTCACCTGATTGGATGCAGCGGCACGTCACATGGTTTACATGATTCGAAAATCTCTGCGGCGCATCGCGACGGCACTGCGCGTACGGGACACAGGAAGAGGGCGGCTTGACAGCGGTCCGCGCGGGGGGGCAGACTCACTCGATTCCCCGCCCGCCTCCCAAGACCACTCCATGCGCATCCGTCTTCCGCTCAGCGCGCTCCTTTCGTGCGCCATCCCGTTTGCCGCCGGCGCTCAGCACACCTCCACGGTGCCGCTGCTCCCCGAGCCCACCGTCGCCGCACTCGCCAGCGAGCTCTCCGGAGCGTCAGCGAAGCGCAACCTCGAGTTCATCACGCGGCAGCACCGCATGCGCGCGTCGAAGGGCTTTCGCACGGCGGCGGATTTCGTCGCGGCGCAGGCAAAGAGCTACGGACTCGAGGAGGTGACCGTCCACGAATTCCCGGCCGACGGACACACGACGTACGGCACGCAGATGGCGCGGCTCGGATGGGATCCGGAGTTCGCGGAGCTGTGGGAGGTACGCGTCGACGGCGCGCGGGTCACGCCGCTGCTGCGCGTCGCCAGCTTCGAGGATGAGCCGGTGATCCTCGCCGAGGACAGCGACAGCGCGGATGTCACGGGCGAGCTCGTGGATGTCGGCGCCGGAACGTCGGACAAGGATTACGCGGGGAAGAACGTGCGCGGGAAGCTCGTGCTCACCTCGGAGGCGCCCGGCAATGTCGTCCCGCTCGCGTACGACAAGTACGGCGCAAAGGGGGTCGTGAGCGCCGCGCAGAACCAGCCCAACGCATGGTCGCGCGAGGATGTAAATGCGATTCGTTGGGGGCATCTCGATTCGTTCGAGACGCGTCACGCGTTCGCCTTCATGGTCTCGCTCAAGCAGTACCGCGGCTATCAGGCGCGGCTGGCGAAAGGCGAGCACGTGATGCTGCACGCCATCGTGAGGGCCTCACGTCACGCGGCGACGTACAATCCGGTGACCGCGCTGATCCCGGGAAGCGACAGGAAGGGCGAGGAGATCGTGCTGAGCTGTCACCTCGATCATCAGCGTCCCGGCGCGAACGACAATGCGAGCGGGTGCGCTACGATCCTCGAGGTGGCGCGCACGCTCTCGAGGCTGATCGCAGACGGGAAGATCGCGCGTCCGTCGCGCAGCATTCGCTTCGTGTGGCCGTGCGAAGTCGAGTGCACGCTTGCGCTCTTCGCGTCGGAGCCCGCGATGCGTGCGCGCTTCAAGGCCGTGATCCACATGGACATGGTGGGCGGCGGCCAGGTGACGAAGTCGATCTTTCACGTCGGACGCGGGCCGGCGAGCCTGCCGTCCTTCGTGAGCGACGTGGGACAGCGCTTCGGCAGCTTCATGAACATCGAGTCACAGATGTACGCCGAGGGAACGGGCGGGAAGTATCCGATGGTCTCTGGCGAGGGAGGGAAAGAGCCGCAGCTCGGCGATCTCGCGGAGTTTTCGATGGGGAGCGACCACGAGATCTACCAGGAGGCGTCGTGGAAGATTCCGGCCATCTACATGAACGACTGGCCGGACCGCTACATCCACACGAACTTCGATCTCCCCGCGAACATCGATGCGACGAAGCTGCAGCGCGCAGCGTTCATCGGCGCGGCGAGCGCGTTGTACCTCGCGAATCTGAAGTCATCGGATGTGCCCGCGCTGTGGGCGTCGATGGAGAGCGCATCGCTCCGGAGGCTCGCGCTGATGCTCGACCGCCGTGCGTCGCTCGCGCCGGCGGAGGCCGCGTCGTTGACGCGGAATTTCCTGACGCAGGAGCGCGCCGGCTTCGAGTCGATCGCGTCGTTCGCGGCGATCCCCGACAGCGTGAAACAGGGCGCGGCGGCGTACTTCCTGCGGCTCGAGTCCATCACCGGCGCACCGTCCGGGCCGGAGAGCGCGAGCGGCGAGGCGGCGCTCATCTTCGTACGCAACGCAGCGGTGAGCGGCCCGATGGTGGTATTCGGCTACGACTTTCTCGAAGACCACACGAAGGGAAAGGCACCTCCCAAGCTGCTCGCCTATGAAGGACTGCGCGGCAACGGAGAGGAATACGCCTACGAGGTGCTCAACTTCGTCGACGGCAAGCGAAGCGCGCGCGACATCCGCGATGCGGTAAGCGCGGAGTACGGCCCCGTCGATGTGGCGCTCGTAGCCGAGTATCTGCGCGCGCTCGAGCAGGCGGGGGTGGTGAGGGCGGCGAAGTGATGCGCTGAGCAAGTAGTGAGGCTCCCGCACCCACTCACGCTGCTCGTCGGCTGCGTCGTTATCGCCGCCGCCCTGACGCACGTGCTCCCCGCAGGAGAGTTCGACCGCCGCGACGATCCCGTTACGCAGCGGAAGGTCGTCGTCGCGGGGACGTATCATCGCGTCGACGCGCAGCCAGTGAGCCCGTTCGGGGCCGTGGTCGCGATTCCCGACGGGATCATCGCGGGCGCCGCAGTCATCACCTTCATCTTTCTGGTGGGCGGCGCGTTCGGCGTCGTGGACAAAACCGGCGCGCTCCACGATGGCATCGACTGGCTCGTGCGACGGCTCGGCGATCGCGGCATCGTCGCAGTTCCGATCGTCTGCATCGCGTTCGCCGCCGGCGGCGCGTTCGAGAACATGCAGGAAGAGATCATCGCGCTCATCCCCGCCCTCCTCATGCTCACGCAGCGACTCGGCTTCGATGTGTTGACCGCGGCGGAGATGAGCGTCGGTGCGGCGGCGATCGGGTCGTCGTTCAGCCCCGTGAATCCGTTTCAGGTGCTCATCGCGCAGAAGGTGTCCGAGGTGCCGCAGCTATCGGGCGGGAGCTACCGAATCGTCGTTCTCGCGCTCGCGCTGTTGCTCTGGATCCTCGGCACGATGCGGCACGCGCGCCACACTCGAGTCGTCGTCGTTAATGAGGAAGGTCACACAGAATCACGTGAGCTCGGCGCCCGCGCGAAGGGAGTGCTCGCGATCGTCGCCGTTACCTTCGCCGTCTTCGTGTACGGTGTGGCGCAGCTTCACTGGGATTTCAATCAGGAGGCAGCGCTCTTCTTCGCGATGGGGTGCGCGGTCGGCGTCGTCGGCGGGCTTGGAGTCAGCGGAACGGCCGATGCCTTCGTCGACGGTTTTCGATCGATGGCGTACGCGGCGCTGCTCGTCGGCTTCGCTCGCTCGATCTCGGTGGTGATGGAACAGGGGCTCATCATCGACACCGTGGTGAACGGGCTCGCGACCTCGCTCGCCGGCCTTCCGGTGGCCGTAGCCGCCGTCGGCATGATGTTGGCCCAAGCGGTCATTCACGTGCCGGTGCCGAGCGTCAGCGGGCAGGCGGTGCTCACGATGCCCGTTTTCGCGCCGGTCGCCGATCTGCTCCATATGTCGCGGCAGGTTGCGGTGCTCGCCTATCAGTATGGTGCGGGGATCTGCGAGCTGATTACGCCGACCAATGGCGCCCTCATGGCGATACTCGCAGCCGCGGGAATTCGATACGACGAGTGGATCCGCGGCGCGTGGAGAATGATTGCAGTGGTCGCTTTGACCGGGGCGGGCGCTGTCGTGCTTGCGGTCGCGATAGCACTGCGCTAAGCTTTCTGACACGCGAGGCGAGCTGAGCAACCCTGAAACAACGATTGCATTTTGGGTGCGAAGATTGGCATTATCCTCGCAGACAGGAGCGATGATGGTGGCCAAGATGGCCCCGACTTCAGCCGGACAAGCAGTCTGGCACAACCTTCGACATGGAGGCACGGTGTACCAAAAGCCGAAGGTGGAACGGTTCGGAACGTTCCGCGAGTTGACGCAGGTCGGTTTTAATGGAACCACGGATGGCTTCACCATCTGCGGTAACAACGGTGGAACCGGAAACGAGCTTTGCAGTGGTCCGCCGGAGACGTGCCGAGATGGTTCGCCGGTAGCGTAGTTGGCTAATCGACCGATCGCGATAGAAAACATGGGGGCAGTCAGCTTCGGCTGATTGCCCCCCTGTTCTTTGTGCGCGCGCCGCTAGACCGGCACGCGTGGGACGATCACGCGCAGGCTCTTCGGCCTGAGGCGAAAGTGGAGCGGCGTCGACATCGCCTGCACCTCCCCGTCGGTCGCCACGAGAATTCGACTGTGGCGCGTCTCGATTACGAATTCCGCCGCCTCCAGCGCTTCGAAGTCGCGCGCCTGTCGGAGGCGACCGATGAGCGCCTGGAGAGAGAGTCGCACGAGCGCGGCGCGCCCCTGCTTCTTCACGATGTAGATGCTGAACTTCCCGCCATCGATGCACTCGCGTGCGCCGATGTCGAACCCCTCCATGACGTACTCGTTATTGCCGACGAAGACGATCGGGGTCACGTGCACGCGCTTTTGCCCCTCGAGATCGATGCGCACAGTCATGAACGGATAGCGGCGGAAGGCGGCGATCGATGCCAACACGAGGGAGCGCCACTTTCCGCGGCCGAGGCGCGTCTGCTGGCGCTCGCGATCGCGCACCATGTCGGGGTAGAGGCCGAGGCTGGAGTTGTTGATGAAGACGCGGCCATTCACCTCGCCGACATCGACGGCGATCGAGTAGCCGTCGAGGATCGTACCCACCGCCTCCTCGAGCTCGAGGGGGATGTGCAGATCCTTCGCGAAGTGGTTGAGGGTACCGAAGGGGAGAACACCGAGCACGGTCGAAGAGTCCACGAAGGCGGCGGCGGCGGTGCTGATGGTGCCGTCGCCGCCGGCAGCGATCAGCAAGCGCGGACGTGCGGCTGCGGCATCGTGCATGAGCGCATCGAGCTCGTCGCCGCTTTTCGCGAGGCGGACGTCGACGGGCAGGTCGCGCGCAGCAAAGAGCTCGGTGAGCTCGTTGACGCGCTTGTCGACGTGAGGATTTCCGGCGCCGGCGTTGATGATCACCGGGACTGCTGCGCCGGCGATCACGTGAGCTCCACGAGCGTTATGGCGTGCCCTCGCGCTCGCCGGCGACGTGTGCGTAGTACTCGTCGACGCACGTCGTGATGACATAATTCAGGCGCTCGTCGCCGTGCGCCGACGGCACGCGCGCGATCCCCACGGGGAGCTCCGACCACACGTCCTTGATCAGCACCAGCAGCTGCTCGGCGCGCATCCCCGA
>JBDSHG010000167.1:0-17287 GCA_039918615.1 Gemmatimonadaceae bacterium
GAACTGGTCGCGATAGAGCGCGGTAATCTCGGCGCCCGCCGGATTGATGAAATCGGCGAAGGCATACGGCAGCCCGAGCTCTGCCGCCCACATCGCGCTCTGATGCGAAGAGCCGAGCAGCCACGGCTCGGGGCGCTCGGGCACCCCTGGGAGCAGCGGCGCGAGCCGCCGAAACGGATAGTCCGGCGGCAGGTTGTCGTTGAGATAACCCAACAGCTCGATGAGCTGCTGCAGAAAATCGTCGGGTGAGCGTTTGCGACGGTCGCGTTGCAGCGCGAACGACGTCTCCGGATCGGTGCCAGCGGCACGCCCCAGCCCGAGATCGATGCGACCGGGAAAGAGGCCGGCGAGTGCGCTGAAGTTCTCGGCGACCTTGAGCGCGCTGTAATGCGGGAGCATGACTCCGCCGCTGCCGATGCGCATGCGCGACGTCACCGACGCGATCGCCGAGATGAGCACCTCGGGCGACGGCCCGGCGATCATCGGGCTCCCGTGATGCTCCGCAACCCAGTAGCGATGGTAGCCGAGCGACTCGACGAGGCGTGCGAGATCGATCGAGTTCCGGAGCGCGGAGGCTGCCGTCGTTCCCTCGGCAACTGGCGTCTGATCGAGCACGCTCACGCGCAGTGTGTCGAGCGATCCGACTGACGTTGACATTCTGCCCTCTCCCTCGGACGTGCCGCCGTGTATGACGAGGCGATGTAGACGGCATCATAGAGGATGAACGCCGGCAGGCGCGAAGAGTTTCCGATTCGGACGCGGTCAGCCGTCGAGCGTCTCGCGCACCGCGCGAGCGAAGTCGTCCCGCATGAACGGCTTCTGGATGAACATGGCGGTCGACGAATGGACAGCGCCTCGGCGCCGCTCGACGCCGGAAGGGGGAAGACGATCCACACTCACCCGGCTCTGAGTGCCTATACGAGCCACACGCACCGTCGGTAAACGCAACCGTCGGTGGCGCCGCGACGCGCGAGATGCGATTTTCCTAACGTCGCGCACACGATTTATGCACGATTTGTGTATGTATGCGGACTTCTGGGCAGGTGGCAGAGCGGTTGAATGCTCCGGTCTTGAAAACCGGTGGACCTTCACGGGTCCCGTGGGTTCGAATCCCACCCTGCCCGCTGGCGTCGTTCGAAGCTCGATTGAGCGGTGCCCCTCACCACCCGCTGGAGGCACCGCTACTCGCTTGCCGGCGCGCACTGCTGTCGCTCCTCGAGTGCCCCCGACTTCGGTATCGGGAGGTCACTCGCCTGCGCTGAGGCGAGCCTCGCGCTGTCCGACAGATCGTAGAGATAGAGGCGGACGATCGTCGGCTTTCCCTCGACGTCGCGGCCGAGCGACGTCGTGCTGTCGCGCACCGTGCCGATCGCGTCGAGATAGCGGAGCATCAGCTCGCGCTCGCCGAGTCGCCACGATTCGTGGGCGAAGAGCATCCAGACGCGCGCACGTCCTCGCTGCGCGTCGAGCTCCGTGAGATAGCCTCGAGCATCGCCGCGATGGCAGCCGCCCATCGTTGCGCGCGCGGGGAACGGAGCGCCCCCATCGTAGAACGTGTACGCGGGAACCGCACCGTAGTAGACGTAGACCGCATCGCCGGCCGTGCTCTTCGCACGCAGATAGGCGAGCGCTGGGGTGATCTCCTCGCGCCGATACACTGGCGGCGCGGTGCGCAACGCCTGCGCCTCGACCACGAGGAGGAAGACGGTTGCGCTCACGAGCACGAGCGACGCTCCGCGCGGCGCAGGGACGAGCGCCGCCATCCCGGTGATGCCGATCGTCGCCAGCAGCAGCAGTGAGGGAATGAGAAACAACGCGAGCCGGTCGCCAAACGGATACAGATGAGTCGCCGATGCGCCGAGTGCGACGACGAGCGGCGCGAGCAGCAGCGTGAACACGCGCCAATCCGTCCGCCATGTCAGGATCACTCCCACCGCGGCGAGCAGCACGCATGCGAAGCCGATGCTCGTCGGAATTCCCAGCTGGTTGCCGAGGATGAAGGGGACGCGCTGCGCCGGCCACGCGACGCTCGATGGATGCGCGAGCGAAAGCGGCCAGAATCCATCGCCCCAGAACACGCGCATGAAGTGCTGCGACGCCGGGGTGAGATGGCGAAGCGAGACGAGCGTCGCGCCGAGTGCGCTCAGCCCCCACGCGGCGACGACGCTCCCGATCGGCGCAAGCGCGCGTACCTCACGTCGCTCGCCCGCGCCGCGCGCATCGATGTACGATGTGACCAGGAGCGCGCCACCCAGCCCCGCCACCACGAGCACCGCCGGCTGCGAGAGCCACACGGCCAGCGCACCGATGATCGCCGCACCCGCCAGCGCTCGCGTCTTCGACGCTCCATCCGAGAGCTCGAGCGCCACGAGCAGCAGCACGAGCGCGATCGCGAGATCGCTCGAATATTGCTTCACTTCCGCCGCATAAAAGAGCATCGGCCGCGCGAAGGCGAAGGGGATGAGCACCAGCGCCACGCTCGCCGGCGGAAGCAGTCGCCGAGCCACGCGCCAGAGCAGAAGCAGGGCTAGCATGCTGCAGAGCAGCGGATAGACGCGCAGCGCGAGCTCGTTTGCGCCGAAGATCGACGCGGCGACCTTCTCGATCAAGAGAAAGCCGACCGGTGCCGCCTGATTGTTCGCGAGCGGATGCAGCAGAAGGTGCGCATAGCCGCGCGAGACGATGTTGTTCGCCACCGCCGCCTCGTCCGACCAGAGCGCGCTCCGGCCGAGGTACTGCCAGAGGCGCAATGCGATGCCCGCAGCGACGATCGCGCTCGAAAGCCATGTAAATCCTCTCCCGTGAGCGCCGTCCCCTTCCCCTCGCTGGTACCGCATCGTCCCTCCGTTGACTATACTTGACGCCCGGAGACGTTTCCGGTTTCTGGAGTGGTGGCCGAGAGGCTGAAGGCGGCGGTTTGCTAAACCGTTATAGGGTTTTAAACCCCTATCGAGGGTTCGAATCCCTCCCGCTCCGTCGGCAGGTCCGTCAACCATCGGCGGACCTGCTTTTTTTCGCCCTATCCGCACATCCATGCCCGACCCACTCGCTCCACCTCGCGTTCGCTTCGCTCCCTCCCCCACGGGCTATCTGCACGTGGGCGGCGCGCGCACGGCACTCTTCAACTGGCTCTACGCGCGCCAGACCGGAGGCACCTTCCTCCTCCGCATCGAGGACACCGACAAGGCCCGCAGCACCGACGAGAGCGAGCGCGCCATCTTCGAAGGTCTCGAGTGGCTCGGCCTCAACTGGGAAGAGCAGGTCGTCCACCAGGCGCTCGGACTCCCGCGACATCAGCGCGATGCGAACTTCCTGCTCGAGACGGGCGCCGCGTATCGCTGCTTCTGCACCGCGGCGGAGCTCGAGGTGATGCGCAAGGAAGCTGAGGCGCGCAAGGACAGCTTCAAGTACGATCGCCGCTGCGACCGCCTCACTCCCGATGAGATCAAGCGGCGCGTCGATGCCGGAACCCCATTCGTCGTGCGCTTTCGCGTTCCCGACGGTGAAACCGCGTGGGAAGACGCCGTGCACGAGCGCATCGCCTTCCCCAACAAGGACATCGAGGACTTCGTCATTCTCCGCTCGGACGGGACGCCCATCTACAATCTCGCCGTCGTCTCCGATGACATCGACATGGGAATCACTCTCGTCATGCGCGGCGACGACCACATCTCCAATACGCCCAAGCAGATCCAGCTCTATTGCGCCCTCGGCACTGAACCCCCACGCTTCGCGCACGTGCCGATGATCCACGGCATGGATGGAAAAAAGCTGAGCAAGCGTCATGGCGCGACCGCCGTTGCCGATTATCAGAAGGAGGGGATTCTCCCGGGCGCGATGGTCAACTTCCTCGCGCTCATGGGATGGTCACCCGGCGGCGATCGCGAGGTGATGTCGCTCGAAGAAATGATCGCGCTGTTCTCGCTGGGCGGACTTCAGAAGAAGGCCGCGATATTCGATACGAAGAAGCTGGAGTGGATGAACGGGCAGCACTTGAGCCGCATTTCAGCGCTGCAACTGGAGCCACGCCTCACTCCGGCACTTCTCGATGCAGGGGTCGCCACACAGGAGATGTTGAATTCGCGACACGAGTGGTATCTTGGATTGATCGACCTGCTCAAGGTGCGTGCACGAACGGTACTGGACATGGTACGGCAGGCAGCGCCATTTTTCCCGGGTAAGATTGTATACGATCCCGAAGCCGTTGAAAAGCAGTGGAAGGATCGCGAGGGCACGAAGTCGATATTGATGGGCGTGCAAAGTCGGCTCGCGCAAATCGATGGGTGGACGGCGGAGTCGCTCGAGGCGGCGCTGCGCACATTTGCGGAAGAGCGTGGCATCGCAGCGGGGAAGATCTTTCAGCCGCTGCGCGTCGCACTCACGGGTTTGACGGTGAGCCCGGGGATATTCGAGGTTCTGATCGCGATGGAGCCAGAGCTCACCGAAATGCGGTTGCGCGATGCGCTCGCGTTCCTCGAGACGGAAGCTGCCTGACGCAGGACGGTCCAACGAGCCCGGACCGAACGGACGTGCCGGAGATCCCAGGCGGGAATCTTTCGGCGGAGTCACTCGCACGGAGGAGCGCATGCCGGACACGTTGAGCGCTGTCGAACAGAAGGTGTACCACTATCTGCTCGATTTCCTCACCGCCCACACGTATCAGCCGAGTGTGCGCGAGATCGGCAAGCGATTCCGAATCAAGTCGACGAAGACGGTGTCGGAGCTCCTCCACTCGCTCGAGCGCAAGGGCTACATCGAGCGCGATCCCTCGCGCTCCCGCGGCGTGAAGCTGCTCGGCTACGAGGCGTCGCACCGCACGCAGCCGATCCCGTTCTACGGGAAGATCGCCGCCGGCGATCCGATTCTCCTCCCCGAGCATCGGAAGGGATTCATCACCGTCGACCGTCGCTTCCTTCCATCGGAAGACGTGTTCTGGTTCAAGATCCAGGGCGAGAGCATGATCGGCCGCGGCATCTTCGACGGCGACTTCGTGATGATCCAGCCTTCCACCGAAGTCGAGGAAGGGATGATCATCGCCGCGCGCATCGGCGAGGACGCGACCGTAAAGACGTACACGCATCGCGATGGTCACGTCGTGCTCGTGCCCGCGAATCCCGAGGAGCACGAGATCGTGATACGGGACGGCGACGAGTTCGCGATCATCGGAAAAGTCTGTGGCGTCTTCCGGCCGTTCCAGGAAGTGCAGAACCACGAGGAGCTCGCGCTGGCCGAGGTGTAGCGCTACGGGATTTGCGCCGGCTCCTGGGGTGGCTCAGGCGGCGCGGGCGGCGGCGATGATGGGGCGCTCGATTGCCCCGCATTCGGATTTTGTTGTGCCTGCTGCTCCGACTGCTGCTGCGCGTGCTTCGCCGCCAGCTCTGCCTTGTGCTCTCGATCCTTTCGTTCGCGGATGTGCTTCACCGCATCCTTGAACTCGTCGTTGTCCATCGCGCGCTGCGCATTCAGGTAGATCTCCTGACGCTGGCTCTCCTTCATTCGGTCGTTCTGGTAGCGCGCGGGATTCCCCTGCACGTTGAGCGGCAGCAGCGCAAGCAGCGCCGTCGGCAGCGCGAGCTTGCCGAGGTAGATCTTCTGCGAGTCCATGCCGTATTTCTGGCCGTTCTTCTCGAACGTCCAGTCGCCGGGCTTCTTCCCGCTGTTGTAGAGCGCCATCGAGTCGTTGTGCGCGAACACGCGCGTCGTGAGCGCGCTATCGAGACGCTCGGCAGACGTCTTCGGGGCGTAGTAAACGGGCCCCGTGGGCGCCCACACGCGTGGATCGCCGTACGAGGGCGTCACGCCCTCGCCCGGGCCGCCGGCGCCGACCACCGGCCCGCTGCCTGATGTCGGCTCGGTGCTCACGGGAGGGGGCGGAACCGTCGTCGGGATCGTCGTTGGCGCGACGAGCGGTCTGGAGCGCACCTTCCCGCGAACGGGAACGTTGTCGCCGCCGCTCTGCCCCTTCGAGCTCGCCGATGTCGGCGTGGCGAGATAGGTGATGTGCTCGACCTTCGGCGGCTCGACATGATTCATCGTGAGCCACTGCCTGATCGGATTCGGGATGGACAGGATGAGAACGAGCGCCGCGCCCACCACGA
The DNA here is from genome assembly GCA_039918615.1 of Gemmatimonadaceae bacterium. Taxonomy (GTDB): domain Bacteria; phylum Gemmatimonadota; class Gemmatimonadetes; order Gemmatimonadales; family Gemmatimonadaceae; genus FEN-1250. The sequence continues at coordinate 6,099 of JBDSHG010000167.1, forward strand.
TGTGGAGGGCGAGGGAGACGAGGAATGCCCCGTCGACGCGGCGCTCGGGCTTCTTCACGCGTGGCTCACTTCGCGGCCGCGAGCAGTCCGTTGAGGACGCGACCCGCGCGAACGGCTGCCTCGGCGATGCGCTCCGGCGACGCGATGCACGAGATGCGGAAGAACCCTTCTCCTCCAGCGCCGAGTGCCGATCCGGGCAGAACCACGACTCCTTCCTCGGTCAGTAGACGTTCGGCGAACAGCGCGCTGGGAAGCCCGTCGGGAAGTGGCAGCCAGAGGTACATCGTCGCCTTAGGTGCTACGCACGGAAAGCCGGCTTCGTTGAATGCCGAAACGGCAGCATCGCGACGCTCCTTGAAGATCGCGAGATTCCCGGGAAGAAAGCGCTCCCATGCGTCGAGTGCGGCAACACCGGCGGCCTGCACCGCCATGAACTGCCCGGTGTCGACGAACGACTTCACCTTCGCGAGCGTGCCTGCGATCTCGGGACTGCCGACGGCCCAGCCGCAGCGCCAGCCGGTCATGTTGTACGTCTTCGAGAGCGAATGGAATTCGATCGCGACGTCGCGCGCGCCGTCGATCTCGAAGATGCTTGGCGGCACATAGCCGTCGAAGGCGAGCTCGGAATACGCATTGTCGTAGACGAGCAGGATGTCGTGCTCGCGGCAGCGCTTCACGGTGCGCTCGAGATACTCGCGCGGCGCGATCGCAGCCGTCGGGTTATTCGGATAATTGAGATAGACGAGTCGCGTCCTGCGTAGCACATCCCCCGGAACATCGTCGAGCTCGAGGAGAAACTTCGTGCGTGGGCGAAGTGCAACCGTGTGCACATCGCCTTCTGAGAGGAGCGAGCCTCCGAGGTACGCGAGATATCCGGGCTCGGGGATGAGAGCGACGTCGCCGGGACCGACGTACGCGAGCGCCAAATGCGCGATTCCTTCCTTCGAGCCAATGAGCGGGACGACCTCCTTCATCGGATCGAAAACGAGTCCGAAGCGCCGGTGCATCCAGCGCGAGACCGCATCGCGAAAGGCCGGAAGCCCCAACCCGAATCCATATCGGCTCATCGATGGATTGTGCGCGGCTTTCACGAGCGCTTCGACTGCCTCCGCCGGCGGTGCGAGATCGGCATCGCCTGCGCCGAGATCGATGACGTCGACGCCTTTGGCGAGGAGATCCCGTTTCTTCTGCGGCATCGAGGCCAGGAGATATTCGGGGAGAGTTTTGAAGCGCGCGGTGGTGCGAGGCATGTGCGGTTGGATTGAATTAATTGAGCGTCAGCGCGGAGACTACGTTGGAAATGGTGCTGAATCCGACGACTTCCACCTCGACGACGTCGCCCGGAAGCAGGCGGCCAACGCCGGCCGGAGTTCCGGTGGCGATGAGATCGCCCGGCTCGAGCGTCATGATCGTCGTGATGTAGGCGAGGAGCGTCGGGATGTGGAACGCCATGTCTGCGGCGACGCCGCGCTGCCGCTCCACCCCATTCACACGCGTGACGACGGTCAGTAAGTCGAGGTCGTCCGGCGGAGTGGCAACCGGGCCTACAGGACAAAAGGTATCGAAGCCCTTAGCCCGAGTCCATTGACCGTCGGTCTTCTGCAGATCGCGCGCGGTGACGTCGTTGACGGCGCAGATGCCCGTGATCGCGGCTCGCGCCTCATCTTCGCTCGCGCGATAGATCTTCTGTCCGATTCTGATGCCGATCTCCCCTTCGAACTCCACCTGCGCAGACTGTGCGGGGAGCACAATGGCGTCGTCCCTCCCGATCACACTCGAGGGCGGCTTGAGAAAGAGCAGCGGCTCCTTCGGCACTTCGTTGCCGAGCTCCTTCGCGTGCTCGAGATAATTCCGGCCGACGCAGACGATCTTTCCTGGACGGATCACACGTTCTCCCGGGTGCTGTAGAAATCCCGCAACTCGCGTAACACAACGTTCCACGGCGCCACCAGCCGGCGCGCCGGCGGGAGTGCCGCGAGAATGCCGCGACCGTAGGCCTTGGTGCTCGCCCGAGGATCGCATAACACCACCGCGCCCCGGTCTGTTCCGGTGCGGATCAGGCGCCCGAAGCCCTGCTTGAGGCGCAGCGTGGCGTGCGGCAGCATGAGCTCCTTGAAGGAGTCGCCGCCGCGCGCCTCGATCGCTTCGCTCCGCGCCGCCGTGAGGGGCTCGGTGGGCACACGAAAGGGAAGTTTGGCGATGACGAGCCCGCGCAGCGCCCCTCCCGCAACGTCGACACCCTCCCAGAAAGAGGCGGTGCCGAGGAGGATCGCTCGCCCCGATTCGCGGAAGCGGCGGAGGAGCACGTCGCGCGATTCCTCGCCGTGCACGATCAGTGGCCAGCGCTCGGCGATCCCGCGCGCGCGCAATTCGCGCGCGACCTCACGCACATCGCGATGCGAAGTGAAGAGCGCGAAGAGCCCGCCGTCCGATGCGGTGGCGAGATCGATCGTCGCTCCGACGACGCAGCGAAGGTGCCCTGCGGGATCGACGTTCGGCGCGGCAAAATCAGAGGGCACGGCAAGCAAGGCTTGCCGGGGGTAATCGAAGGGCGATGGAAACACCGCGCTCATCGCTTCGAGCTCATCGTCGTCGAGGCCGAGCTGCGCGCGCACGAAGGCGAAGCGATCGCCGCTGGCGAGCGTCGCGCTAGTGACGACGGCGGTCGTGACGCGCTTGAAGAGATCCTCGCGGAGAATCGGCGCGATATCCAGCGGCACCGCAGTCGCCGCGACGTTGCGATCGCGCCCGCGAACCTCGAGCCACCGGACGAGCTGTGCCTCGTCGCCCGGCGCGGGGACGAGCGCGCGCTGCAGTGCATCCCCCGCGCTCTCGAGTCTGCGCGCGACGCCGCGAATCTCGGAGAGCAGCGACGCGACACCCTCGCGCGGCGGACCATTGGCCTCCATGCGCTCGCGCACGAGACGCAGCCCATCCTGCAGCAGCGCGAGCTCGCGCAGCAGCGCACCGAGCGACTCCGCGAGCCCCGCCTGCCAGATCGGATGCTCGGCGAATCGCGCCGTGAGCCGCGCCACGGGCTCGTTCGACGACTGGAGGTACTGATCGAGATAGTCGAAGACGAGCGTCGCACGGTCGCGTGCGTTCTGCACCGCCGGCGCGAGATTCGACGTGAGGAGATCGAGGCTCGCGGTGCTCATCAGATCCTTCTGCGACTCGAGCTTGTGCGCGAGCGCGGAGAGCAGCCCCTTCCCTCGTCGCTCGAGTCGCGCGAAGAGCCGCTGCAGCCCGCGATTCGTCACCGTCGTGCCGAGATGCGAGGACGCCGCATCCTCGAGATGATGTCCCTCGTCGACGATGAGACGTTGATACGCTGGGAGCACCGCGGCATCCGCCCAGTTCTGCGACGCGCGTCGCACCGCGAGATCGCTCAGCAGCAGATGATGATTCACGACGATCACATCCGCCTGCGCCGCCACGCGCCGCGCGGCGAAGAGGAAGCACTTGTCGAAGTACGCGCACTTGAGGCGCAGACACAAATCCGATTCCGCCGCCACCTCATCCCACAGCTCCGCCTTTGGCGGCGTCGCGAGATCGGAGAGTGAGCCATCCGCCGTGCGCTCCGACCACGCGCGAATCGCCTCGAGCCCGTCGGCCGCGCCATCGGCGAAGAGTCCGGGCGCCGAAGCCGATGCCTGCTCGAGGCGATACAGACAGAGATAGTTGCGCCAGCCCTTGAGCAGCGCGAAGCGTACCGGCTGATCGGTGAGCGCATCGCGCAGAAAGGGCAGATCCTTGCCGACGAGCTGCTCCTGGAGATTGATCGTGTTCGTCGACACGACCGTGCGCTCGCCGTTCGCGGCGGCCCATCGCAGCGCCGGGAGCAGATAGCCAAGCGACTTGCCGACGCCGGTGCCGGCCTCGAGGAGCGCTATCCCGCCTTCGTTGTAGAGCGTCGCGATGGTTGACGCCATCTCGCGCTGCGCCGGGCGATCCTCGTAGCGCGAGAGCAACGCGGCGATCGGACCGTCGGGCCCGAGCGCATCCGCGACGCCGCTCGCCTCGATCGGCACCACGACCTTCGCCTTCGGCACCTCGACGACGACGTAGATGTCGGTCGCGTCGTTATCGATGATCCCGAAGCCGACTCCGCCGTCGTGCAGTCGCGTCGCGACCTGCAGATCCGCATCCGACGGCTCGAGCAGCCCCGACGGATGGTTGTGCACGAGCATCTCGCCACGCTCGGCGACCGCCGGCAGCGCGAGCACACTCTGCACATCGCCGCGCGCGACCACGCGCGCCGTGCGGATGACACCCTCCTCGTCGACGGACGCGACGAAGCACACCTCGCGCCCGCCCGCCAGCCGGATCGCCGCGCGCATCCCCGCGGCTGCCGACGGCGCGAGCCGCGACTCGTCGCCGCCGGCACCGTCGTAGTGTGCCGAAGGCTCCCGAGCGGTGAGTGCGCGGCTCACGTCTTGAGCGGCTTCTTCTTTGCCGCCGGGAAGAGGACGTTGTTCAGAATCAGGCGATAGCCCGGCGAATTCGCGTGCAGCGAGAGATCCGTTGGAGGATTTCCGATCGCGTGCTGCGGATCCTCCGGATCGTGGCCGCCGAGATAGGTCCAGCTTCCCTTCCCGTAGTCGCCATGGATGTACTTCACCCACGGCGCCCCCACCTCTTCCGCGAGGATCGTGTCGCCGGGCTTCAGTGTCCTACGCATGAAACTCGTCGTCACTCCATAGAAATCGGGAATGACCGAGCGATGATCCTGCACGAGCATCGACGCGACCGGATCGAACTTCGCGCTGAAGCCGAAGAGCGTGAAGGTGCCGAGCGGTTGCCGTCGACCGGGGACGTTTGCCTGGTGGCCGTCGATGTCGCTCATCGAGCTCACGTACGGCGACGGTTCGAGATGCGCATCGCGAAAGGCGAAGGTGCGCGTCCAGTCCATCTTCTCATCCGCGTGCTCGTCCATCGGAGTTCCGTCCGCGAAAACGCTCGCGATGTCGACGTGCTCGCCGGCGATCGCGAGCTCGAGCGTCTCCGTGGCGCCACACATCGCGAAAAGGAAGCCTCCATTCTGCACATACTGGCGCAGATGCTCGGCGACATCCTTCTTCAGCGCGGGGATGTTCGGGAAGCCGAGCGCGCGCGCCGTCGCGAGCTGCCGATCCTGCTGCTGCACGAACCACGGCGCGCCGCGATACGAGATGTAGAACTTGTTGAGCTGCCCAGTGAAGTCTTCGTGGAAGAGATGGATCCAGTCGTACTTCGCGAGCTCCCCGTGCTCGACCTGATCGTCCCAGATCGGCGTGTAGGGAATCCCCGCGTATTTGAGCGCGAGGGTGACGGCGTCATCCCACGGCGGCGAATAGGGCGCGGTGTAGATCGCGATTTTTGGCGCCTTCTCGAGCGGCACGGCGTCCATGTTCCCGTTCGCCATCGTGCTTCGGATTTGCGAAAGCGCGCCGTCATCGAGCGGCTCGAAGTCGACGCCGTCGAGCCCGGCGCGGCGGCGAATCTCGGGAGTGTCGGGGAGCATGAAGGAGCCGCCGCGATAGTTGAGCAGCCACTCGGCCTTTCCGCCGGCCAGGAGCGCGGCGTAGGTCAGCCCATACGCCTTGAGATGATTGCCCTGCTGATCATCCATCGGGATGAGCACGTGCTGCGCTCGCGCAGCGCCGGAAAAGCACAGCAATACACCGGTGGCAGCGCTCCATAACCGCATGCTGAAAGATAACATCCGGGCACTCCTCAGCTCTGCGGCGCGATCCCGTTTCGCGACAGCTCCAGCTCGCGGCGCGCCTGGGGAAGGAGGGCGCTCTGCGGGTAGATGAGGATCAGATGCTCGAGGTGCTCGATGGCGGCCTGGTTCTGCCCGCCATGGCGCAGCGCGCGCGCCCAGTCGAGCTCCGCCTCGGGTGCTTCCGGCGCATCGCTCGACTTCTCTACGATCGTGCTCCAGAGCGCGATCGCCTGCGCCTCGCTGTGATGCGAGGCGTAGAGTCGCGCGGCGGTCGCGAGCAGCAGCGGAGCGGCGTCGCCGAGCTCCGCGGCGGCCTTCTCGAATCCGGCTGCGGCGCCGGCGGTATCGCCGCGTGCGAGCGCGAGAAAGGCGCGCCCCGTCACGGGCGCCGTATCCGCACGCGTGCGTGCGAGGAGCGCGAGCGCCGAGAGCGCCTCGGGCGATGACTCGACCTCGGGGCGCAGCGACTTCCGCGCCGCCTTGAGATTGCCGTCGTACAGCGCGAGCCATCCGAGCGCATCCGCATCGCTGGAATCGGAATGCGCGAGCAGCTCGCGCGCCTTCGTGATGTCGCCCGCGCGGATCCATCCCCACGCCAGCACGCGGTCGAGCGGCGGTTTGTCCGCCGGCCGTAGAAAGTGCGCGTACGCAGCCATCACCGTCGACGCTTCGGCGACGCGCCCCATCTGGCTCAGCGCGCGCAGATGTACGGGAACGATCGTCGCGGCGGCCGTCGCGGACTCAAGGGTGCGCTCGCCGAGGGATGCAAGGAAGAGCGAGCCGGCGGCGTCGCCTCCGCGCAGCGCGTCGAACGCGGCGCGCGCGAGCGCACGCGGTTCCGGGCTGGCGTGTTGCGCGGCCGCGAGCGCGTCGCGCGCGACGAGCCACGCCTCCACCTCTTCGGCCTTCGTCGCAAACTCGCTCCACGCGACCACGGCCGCGCTGTCCGGCGGGAGGATGCGGAGCGACTCCCATCCGTCGCGCGGCGTTCCCCACATGAGCTGCAGCGACGCAAGTACGCGCCGCGACGACACGGTGATGGGAGGTGCCTCGAGCGACTGCACGATCCCGGGACGCGCGCCGGCCGGCGCAGCGACGAGCGAGAACGTCGCCGCCTGGTCGAGATACGCGTTGGTTTCGACGGCCTCGCGCCACGACTGCGCGGACAGCTCCCACATCCCCATCGCCGCGCGCAGCTGCGCGAGCTCGTACTCGAAGCCGCGGCCGGTGCCGACGTCCTTCTGCGCCTGACGGAGCACACTGTCCGCGGCGCGCACATCGCCGTCGGCGATGAGGATGCGCGAGTACTCGCGCGCCGGGGTCGCATCGCCGGGCGCATCGCGACGCCAGCGCTCGAACGCCTCGCGGAGCTGCGTGCGCTGGCCGAGCGTGCGAAGGGTCCTGAGCTGCGCCTCCCGAAGCGGCGCGAGCTCCGGTTTGGCGGCGATCGCGTGTTCGACCACGGGAAGAAACTGCTCGAGGTGACCGAGCTGCGCGTCCATTCGCTCGAGGCCGAGCAGCGCGGGAATGCTCGCAGGATCGCGCGCGAGCGCCTCGCTGTATGCCGCGGCGGCTTCGGCGAATTTCGAATCCTGCTCGAGTGCTTCGGCGCGCGAGTACGATTCTCCGCCGCCCTGCGCGCGCGCGCGGGACGTAACTGTACAGGCGAGCGCGACGAGCATCGCGGCAGCGCGAACGCGCATCACGCTACGGCTCGGCATTGATCCGCTTGAAATATTCCATTACCGACTGCCGCTCTTCGACCGAGAGTCCGCGAAGCTCGTTCCACGTCGGCTCGGGATACTTGAGCGCAGCGCGCCCCGTCGCGTTCGTGTTCGCTGGCTCGGCGATCTCCGGATTCGTCGCCGACTCGGATTCGCGCTTGCCCGTGTCCTCGCGCTCGTCCTTCTGCAGCGAGAGCCCCGCGTCGAGCAGGCGATGAAAGAGGCGCTGCTGGCGGTCGAGCAGCGGCGCATCGACTCGCCCCGTCTCGAGCTGCGACGCGATCGCGCGCATCTCCTTCGCCATCTGCGCCGCGTGCGCCTCCCCTGCGCCCGCCTCGTCCATCTTCTGCGCGAGTCCGCGCTGCGAGCGTGCGAGGGTGCGCGCCTGCTCACTTCCCTCGCCACCGGGCTGCCCGCCCGCACCGGGCATGAGCGACGCCGACTGTCCATTCAGCGACCCCTGCTCCTTCGCGAGCTGTCGCATCTTCTCGATCATCTCGGAGAAGCCCGACGCCGACGATCCGTTCGCGGCCCGCTGCCGATCGGCCATCATCTTGGTTGCCGCATCGTTCAGCGACTGCGCGGCCTCCTCCATCGCGCCGGCGGTTTCCTGTTGGCCGTTGGGCGACGCGTCCGACGTCTGCCTCGTCGCTTCCTGTACACGCTGCTGGGCTTCGCCGAGCGCGCGCTGCGACTGCTGGGAGACGTGGGAGGACTGGCGCGCGGCGCGCTGCACTCCCTCGCTCACCTTCTCGACACCCTGCTGTACCGCGCTCTGATCTCCCTTGAGCGACGGCGATCCGCCCGCGCGCGCCTGATCCGCGAGCGCCTGCTGCTGTCGCGCGAGCTGCATCGTCTCCTGGATCGACTTGTCGAGCTCCTTCGTCAATCCATTCTTCCACTCCTGAATCTGCTGCTGTCGCGCGTCGGAGAGCTGCTGCGCCGCCTGCTCCATCTGCTGCGCGCCCTGCTGCGCTGCGGCGACGCGCTGCTGTTGCTGACCGCTCTGCTGTTGCGCGCCACTCTGCTGTTGCGCACCACTCTGCTGTTGCTGCTGCCCGTTTGGATCCTGCTCGCCGTTTGCGCCCTGCTGCTTCTGCGCCCCCTGTCCGCCGGACTTCGGTGCCGCAGCTGCCGCCTGCTTCATCGACTCCGCACTCTGCTGCGCGTGCTGCGCTCCCTGCTGCAGCGACTTCGGCCCGCTCTCGGCCTTTTCCTGCTGCAGCCGCTGCGCCAGCTGCTTCACATCGTTCGCGAGCTGATGCGCGCGCTCACTCTGCGGTCCCGCCTCCTTCCCTGCGCCGCTGTCCGCGCGCGCCATCTTGTCCGCGGTCGTGCGCTCCTGCTTCGCGAGATCTTTCGCCTCATCGCGCAGCGTCTGCATCGAGCCCTCGAGCGCCGCGCGCTTGAGCATCTCCGCGCTCCGCTCGAGCTGCTGGCGCAGCGCCTGCTGCGCCTTCGCGAGCTGCTCCATCGATTGCCGCGCATCGTCCGGCGACTGCTGACGCGTGCTCTTCTGCACATCCTCGAGCTGCTGCTGCAGTTCCGGCGTGAGCGCCTGCGCGAGCATCTGCTGCGCCTCGGCGAGCTGGCGCGAGAGCGAGCTGTCGAGCGCCCCCGCAGCCTGCAGCTGTTTGCCGAGCGCCTGCGCGTCCTTCTGCAGCGACTTCACCTGATCCTGCAACTTCTGTTGCTGCGACGCGAGCGCCTTCGCCTGCTCGGCCGAGCGGTAGGACATTGCCGCCTTCTCGCCGCTCGCGTCGTCCCCCGATTTCCCTCCGCTCGTCGACGTGCGGTCGCGACTCTTCGCAGCTTCGCCGGTCTTCTGCGCGAGCTCTTTCTGCTCGGCAGCCGCACGTGTCGCGCGTGCCGCCAGGCTGTCGCCCATCGCGCGCGCGCGCTCCCGCTGCTCGGTGAGCGACGGCACGCGCACCACGAGCTCGCGGCTCACGGTCGTTTGACGCCACGGCGAATTGTCCGTCGCGGCGATCGTGACGTGCAGCGCGTCGCCCGGCTGGAGCCCACGCACCGCAGCATCGATCGTCGCACCGCCCGACCACTCCACCGCGCTCGGCGCGGCCAGCGCCTGCTCGACGCCCGGCAGCGCGGTGCCGCTCGCCATCTCGCGCCAGCTGCGCATCGTCACCGTCGCCACGCCGTGGTCGTCGCTCGCGGCCGCGCGCAGGTTGAGCTCATTCCCCGCCATCGTCATCGTGTCGTGCGCGGGATCGACGATCTCGACGTGCGGCGCCGAGTCGGGGATGACGTCGATATCGAGCGGTGCCGGGACATCGGCGACTGGCCCGCGCGCGCCGCGCGCGACCCACATCCACTTGCCCCCGCTCGATGCATTCAGCCGTCCCGCGAAGTTGTGCCCATCGGGCTCGAGACGAACGGTGTCGCGCGCGCTCACGAGTGCGACGGCATCGAGTACCGCGCTCGCGCGTCCGCGGATGACGAGCGTCGTCCCGCGCGGCACGCGCACCGTCTCGCCCGCGGGCACAGGCTCCGCGGCGCGCCCGAGATACGCCGGATAGATCGCGCGAATGGCGATATCGCCGACGAAGGGGCGGTCGGTGACGCGCACCATTACAGTGTCCGTCTGGGTGCGTCCATCGGTCGCGACGAGCGCGATGTCGGCATCTAATGGCCCGAGAGTAACGGAGGTGGCGCCATCCGTGACATCGAGCGTGCGCTCGCTCCACGGTGCGCCAGTGGCGCGCGAGTGGAAGGCGATCGTGCGCCGCGACGGCGCCAGGATGCGCAACCGCAGCGAGTCGCCGCGCATCACCTCGCGCGGCGCGTCCACGATGCGGAGCGGAGGGATGAGCGCTCCCGTCCACGCGCCTACGGGATGACTCATCGCGCGCCACCCGTCGGGTGCGTTGCGTCGCGCGCCGCCGAGCATCACGAGCGCGAGCATCGCGCACACCACCGCTCCCGCACCTGTGATCAGCGCACCGCGGAGCATCGCCGGCGCGAGCACGCCCGAATGCGCCGTCAGCGATGCGCCAAGCGCGCCGGCCGCTCGCTTGCCGAAAGCGCCCTCGTTCTCCACCTCGAGCGCGCCGCGCAACGATCCGTCGCGCAGTGCGCGCTCGCGCTCGATCGCGTGCGCGACCTGTGCGGGCGACGCGGCCCGCCGCACGCGCACCACCGTCCACACGAGTGGAATTCCGATCGCCGCAACCACGAGCACCCACGCGATAGCCGGCGCCGCAGGCTCGCTGATCCACCGCGCGTCGCCGAGCCAGAAGGCAGCGAGCCCGGCGAGCAGCGCCGCCGCGGCGAGCGCGAATGCCGCGCCCCGCGCGCCCATCGTCGCCACCAGACGGAAGCGCTCGCGCGCGACGAGCTGCCGCAGCGTCACGAAACGGGGCGGCTCGTCACCGCGTACACGAAGAGGTTGATACCCATCCGCAGCGCAGCCTCGTGCAGCGCCGGCGGATCGTGATAGACCCCCGGGTCTTCCCAGCCGTTGCCGAGATCACTGGAAAAGCTGTAGTACACGACGAGCCGGTCGCCGATGAAGATGCCAAAGCCCTGCGCCGGCTTTCCATCGTGCACATGGATCTTCGGCAACCCCTTCGGAAAATCGTACACGATATGGTAGATCGGATGCGCGAGGGGAACCTCCACCAGCGGCCGATCCGGGAAGACGCGCGCGATCTCGCGGCGGAAGCTCGGATCGAGCCCGTAGTTGTCATCCGCGTGGAGGAATCCGCCATGCTCGAGATAGGCGCGCAGGCGCACCACTT
>JBDSHG010000168.1:0-7875 GCA_039918615.1 Gemmatimonadaceae bacterium
CCGGCGTGGCTGTGGCCGTGCGCGTGTGAGTGTCCCATGCGTGAAAGCTTCACCGCGCGGTCGGGCGGGGCTAGGTGCGCGGGCGCAATGGGATCTTGGTGAGCGTCTCGCGAAAGGAGCGCCGCGCAGAACGAATGGTGCTCGTCACTCGGAGCGCCCCGCCATCAGCACGTCAGAGAATCTCGCGCACTCGAGGATCGCCTCGATCATGCTCGCCGGGTCCGCGCGGCTCTGGCCCGCGATGTCGAGTGCGGTGCCGTGGTCGGGGGACGTGCGCGGGAACGGCAGGCCGAGCGTCACGTTCACTGCGCTGCCGAACGACGCGACCTTGATCGCGGTCATCCCCACGTCATGATACGGCGCGAGCACGGCATCGAACTCGCCGCGCATCGCGCGCACGAACACCGTGTCCGCGGGGAATGGGCCGAGGAGCTTCGCCGCGCGCGCGGCCGGCGCGAGCAGCGTGTCGTCTTCCGTGCCGAAGCGACCGCCGTCGCCCATGTGCGGGTTGAGCGCGCACAGCGCGATGCGCGGCTCGGCGATCCCGTACAGCTGCTGCAGCCCGCGGCGCGTGATCGCGGCGCACTCGAGGATCCGCTCGCGTGTGAGCTCGCGCGGCACGCTCGCGAGCGCGATGTGCGTCGTCACGAGCACCACGCGCAGGCGGTCGGAGGCGAGCATCATCGCGACGTGCGAGCCGGTGAGCGCCGCGAGCATCTCGGTGTGTCCGGGAAAGTCATAGCCTCCGACGAAGAGCGCGTGCTTGTCGATCGGCGCGGTGACGATTCCCTGCACGTCGCCTGCAAGCGCGAGTGACACGGCGCGCTCGATGGCGAGCCCCGCGAGTCGGCCTCCGTGCTCGGCGCTGCCGCCGCTCGCCCACGCACCGATTTCCTCGTTGGCGGGCACCACGGTGCCAGAGGGGCCGACGACGACCAGCTCGGCGCGCGCACGGATCCGCGCGTCGGACATTGCCGCCGCGACGATCTCGGGGCCAATCCCGCGCGGATCGCCGAGCGTGACGGCCAGACGCGGGCGCGTCACTCGGTCACGTCGCTGAGAACACGGTAAAGCGTCTTTGCGTCCGCGCGGCTCACGTTCTTGCCGATGTCGCCGAGCAGCTCGATCTCGAGCGAGCGATGCGCGTAGTCGAGCTTGATGCGGTCACCGCCGGCAACCTCCGCAGACGCCTTCACCCGCTTCCCGTTTACCGCCACCGCGCCGACGTCGCACGCTTCCTTTCCCTCTGTGCGGCTCTTCACGAGGAGCAGCCGCTTGAGCGCGAGGTCGACGCGCACGGGTCAGGTGCGGATGGACACGTAGCTTTCCTTCCGCAGACCATCGAGATAGCGGCGGATCGCCTTCTCCTCGGCGAGCTGATCGCGAATCTTTTCGCGCCAGTCGGCGACCGTCGGCTCGTGCTCGGCCGCGATCGACGTGATCTGCACGACGAAGAACTTCGGAGTTCCGCGCTGCTTATCCTCGATCATGAATGGGTCGAGGATGTCGTTCGCCTTGTGCCCCGCGATCGCCGTCTGGTATTCCGCAGGCAGCTGCGCTTGGGGGAACGGCTGCGGGATCGACGACTCTTCGGACGGATCGTGATGCTTCACACGCAGCGTGTCGAACGAGACGCCGGCGCGCCACTGCTTCGCGACCTCGTTCGCCTCGACGCGGGCGGCCTGCACATCTGCGGAATCGATAGCCGGGCGAATGAGGATGTGCCTTCCCTTCACTTCCGCCGGCTGCACGCGGTCGACCTTAATGAGATGGTAGCCGAACACGGTCTTGATGGGCGGCGTGACGACGCCCGGCCGTAGCGAGAAGAAGACGCGGTCGAACTCGGGGACGAAGTCGCCGCGGCGGCGCCAGCCGAGATCGCCGCCGAGCTCCCTAGTGCTCGGATCCATCGACTCGCGCTTCGCGATCTGTTCGAAGACTCCGCCCTTGGAGATCTCGACGTACAGCGACTCGGCCTTCGCCACCGCGATGGAGTCCTGCTTCGAGCTCGGCTTCGGCGCAATGACGATCTGCCGCAGCGTCACCGTCGCCGGAAGCTTCTGCAGCTGACTCGAGTTCTTCGCGAAGAACTCATCGACCTCGGCGGGACTCACCGCCGCGGGCGCGATCTTGCCATCGGTGCGGAGCTTCTCGAAGAGCTTCTGTTGGAGCTGGCTGCGGCGCGACTGATCGGCGAGCCAGCGACGGAACTCGTCGATCGTGCCGAAGCCCGACTTCCTCAGCTCGTCGCGGAATTCCTTCTCGGTGGTGAAGCGCGTGCGGATCGTCTGCATTCGCTTGTCGACGTCGGCGTTCACGTCGTTGTCCGTGACCTCGACCTTTTCGTCCTTCGCCTTCTGGACGAGCAGCTCCTCGTCGATGATCGCGTCGAGGATGCTCTTGACCATCGCCCGCTGGCTCGCGGAGTCGGTGGGCATCTTCTGGCCGGTGGAGCGCGCCTGCGCGATGCGCTCCTCGACATCGGAGCGCAGGATCGGCGTGGTGCCGACGACGGCGATGACGCCGTCGACGGGCGGCGTGCCGCCTTTCTCGTCGGCCGTACCCAGCTGGGCGCGAAGTGGAGCGGCGAGCACGCTTGCGGCAACGGCCGCGAGAATCAACGAATTGCGCATGCTCACCGTACCCTCGACTCGTCCAGTGGTTCGATCATTACGGCGTCTTCTTCGGCTTCGGGGTGGATGCCGGCGCGGCCGGAGCCGGTGCGGGCGCTCCCTGCGGCATCTGCATGCCCCCCATCGGAACTTCGGTGGGCGGCGCGTTCTTCGCGCGCGTCGAATCCGTCTTCGCCTTCAGTGCCGCAGACTCGCTCACGGCCTTGTCCATCGCCGCCTGGTTGATCGTGACGGGGTACTTCGCCTTCATCAACTCCTCGAGCGGCGGCGGAACCTGCACGAAGCCCGCCTGCTGCTGCATGAGCTTGTCGAGATACGCGTTGACGCGCGTGCTCGCGAGCTTCTCCCGCGCGGCGACCGTCTTCGCGCTGTCGGCGAGCGCCTTGGGAGAGACACCCAGCTGCTCCTGACTCTGGGCAATCACCTCGACAAATCGCGTCTGCATCTGCTTGTACTCTTCGGGCGTCAGGTCGATCTTCGCGCTGTCGGCCTGGTGCAGCACGAGCTCGTTGCGAAGGACGTTCTTCGCGAAGCTGAGAACAATGCTGTCCGGCGCGCTCTGCAGCTTCTTGCCGAGATCTTCGCGCTGCTGGAATGCCTCGAGCCAGCGCGTGAGGCGCGCGACGGTGAAGTCGCCGGCCTTCGACGTCGCGATGACCGTCTTGTCGTTCTTGTGCGCGTCGAGATCCTTGGCGGCCTCCTTGATCGTCGCCACGGCCGTCGGCTTGAACTGGATGTTGCCGGCGTTCTCGAGCTGCGTGATGTAGACGCTGTCGGCGGTCTGCAGCGCCGGGCCGTTGAGCCGCGACGCGACTTCCGGTGCCACTTCCGCGTACGTCGAGCGGCGGATGATGTGGAAGCCGAACTGCGTCTTCACGATCGGAGAGACCTGGCCGGGCTTGAGCGCGGTGACGGCCTGCTCGAACTGCGGGACCATCGCGCCCTTCGTGAACACACCGAGGTTGCCGCCGCGCTGGGCGCCGCCCGGCTCCTGCGTGTACTTCGTCGCCATCTCGGTGAAGTTCGCCGGCGTCACCTGCGCCCGCACGCCCTCGGCGACCTTGCGGATCGAATCGAGCTGCGCGGGGGTCGCGCCCTGCGGCGTCATGAAGAGAATGTGGCGCGCCGCGAGCACGTCGCCGGCGTCGAACTTCGCTTCGGAGCCCGCTGTGTCGATGTGGAAGCCCTTGACGACGACATCATGCCACTTGCCCGCGCGCATCTGTGAGATGATCGGCCAGAGCGCGTCGTTCACCGCCTTCGAATCGTTCAGCGAGTCGTTGTGCGCGGCGGCATTGCCGAGCAGCTGGTAGTCGACCCAGATGTTCGTGATCGCCTTCGCGATCTCACCGGTCACCGGCACCTTCGCCTGCGAGAGCAGCGCGGAGAGGCGCTCGACCGTGAGCTCCTGGGGGCCGGCTTTCGCGACGACATCCGCGTGAGTACCCATGGCCTGCTTGAAGCCTTCGCAGGCGACGAGGACGCCGACGATCATGACGATGGCAATAGAGCGTTTCATTTGCGGAGATTGAGTGGGCAAGAGACGAGGTGGCCTGCGCGCGGCAGAAAGCCCCGCGCGGTCACGCATCGCGCGTGGCTCCGCGAAGAACGCGAACGAGCCCGTCGAGAAGCGATGCGCCGCCGAGGCGCGTGAGCTTGAGCGAGAGCGGATGCGCGCGACGCACTTCCGCCTGGAATTGCACTTCGTGGAACGCCGATGTGAGCCCCTTGAGACGGGGCACCGCATCGTCCCGAAAGGTAATACGCGCCTCGTCACCGCGCACCAGGATTCCTTCCACGCCCAACGCACCACCGCTCACCCGCAGCAGCGCGCTCGACAGAAATGCATTCGCGGACGCAGGAAGCGGCCCAAAGCGATCGCGCAGCTCCTCCCGCAACGTCTCGACCTCCTCCGCCTTCGTGAAGGTCGACAGACGGCGGTAGACGTCGAGCTTCGCTTCCTGGATCGGCAGGTAGTCGTCGGGGAGAAACGCCGCGATGTCCATGGAGACGTCGGCGGGACGAAGCCGGGGCGCGTTGTCGCCCTTGACCATGCGATTGACGGTCTCGTCGAGCATCCTGAGGTACAGCTCGAAGCCGACGGCCTGCACGAACCCCGACTGCTCGGAGCCGAGGAGATTGCCGGCGCCGCGAAACTCGAGATCCTTGAGCGCGATGCGGTATCCCGAGCCGAGCTCCGTGTGATGCTCGAGCACCTGCAGCCGGCGCTCGGCGTCGATGTCGACGGAATCGGGGACGAGCAGATAGCAGTACGCGCGCCGGTACGAGCGCCCGACGCGCCCCCGAAGCTGATAGAGCTGCGCGAGTCCGAAGTGGTCGGCGCGATTGACGAACATCGTGTTGGCGTTCGGCACGTCGAGCCCGGACTCGACGATCATCGTCGAGACGAGGACATCGACCTCGTGCGCGACGAATTTGCGCATCGCCTCCTCGAGCGCGCGCTCGGGCATCTGTCCATGCGCGACGGCTACCCGCGCGCGCGGTGCGAGCCGCTGGATGTGATCCGCGATGGCGACGATGGTCTCGATGCGATTGTGGACGAAGAAGACCTGGCCGCCGCGATCGAGCTCGCGCGCAATTCCCTCCTCGATCAGCCCCTCGTCCCAGGGCTCGACGAAGGTGAGCACCGGGGAGCGGTCGAGTGGCGGCGTGGCGATCACCGTCATGTCGCGCAGGCCGGCGAGCGACTGATGCAGCGTTCGCGGGATCGGCGTTGCGGTAAGGGTGAGCACATCGGTCTCGAGCTTGAGCTGCTTCAGCCGCTCCTTGTGCTTCACGCCGAAGCGATGCTCCTCGTCGACGATGACGAGGCCGAGATTGCCGAAGTTGACGTCGGGGCTCAGCAGCCGGTGCGTGCCGATGACGATATCGACCCGCTTCTCTGCGATCTCCACGAGCGTCGCGGTGATCTCTTTCGCGCTCTGGAAGCGCGAGAGGATACGGACGGTGACGGGGAAATCCGCGAGGCGCTCGGTGAAGGTGCGGCCGTGCTGCTCCGCGAGAATGGTCGTGGGGACGAGTACCGCGACCTGGCGCCCCGACTGCACCGCCTTGAACGCCGCGCGCACGGCAATCTCCGTCTTTCCGTAGCCGACGTCGCCGACGAGGAGCCGGTCCATCGGGCGCGTCGACTCCATGTCGGCCTTCACCTCGACGGTCGCCTTCCGCTGATCGGGGGTGTCCTCGAAGAGAAACGACGACTCGAGCTGGCGCTGCCACGTGGTATCGGGGAACGCGGGGATCTTGTCTGCGACTCTGCGGCGCGCGTAGAGCTCGAGCAGCTCCAGCGTCATCTCCTGCAGCGCGGCGCGCGTCTTGTCGCGCTGCTGCGCCCACCGCTTGCCACCGAGCTTGTGGAGGCGCGGCGGCGGTGAGTCGCTGCTCACATCGTCTGCGGAGCGATAGCGCTCGACCTGATCGATGCGATAGAGCGGCACGTTCAGTCGGTCGCCGCCCTCGTACTCGATGACGGCGACTTCAATCGTGCTCTCGCGCACGAACACCTGCTCGATGCCGCGATAGATGCCGACGCCGTGCTCGAGGTGCACTACGTAGTCGCCGGGCTTGAGCGCGGTGATGCTCTCGAGCGACGATCCCGATCCGTAGCGGCGGTGGCGGCGGATGCGCCGCTCGCGCCGGAAAATCTCGTGATCGGTGAGGATGCGGAGCCCGGGCTCCGATGCGCGCGCACCGGGCACGATGAAGCCGCCATCCACGACGCCGACGGTGAGCGCAGCCGGCGACGGCGAGCGCGCCTCCTCGTTCAGAATCTCGTCGAGGCGCTCGCACTGGCCGACGTTGTCGCAGAGGATGACCGTGGGCATGCCGTCGGACACGAGACGGCGAAGGCGCTTGATGTCGCGATCGACCGAATCGGGCGGGCGGATCGGGAAGACGATGTCGGCGCTCCGCGCACCGCTCTCCGTGGCCGCGTCGCGATGGAGGATCGCGATCTGGCCGAAGCGCGCGAGTTGCCGCCGTGCCTCGTCCGGCGTTTGAAAGAGCTCGTCCCGATTCGGCACATCCTCGCCGCGGCGGCGGGCGAGATCGATGTGGTGCGCGGCCTCCTCCCACGTGCGGCGCATCTCCGAATCGAGATGCGAGCGGGCGGGCACCACGATGATCGTGTCGGGCGGAAAGAGATCGGCAACGGTGCCGCGATCCGCAGCCTCCTCATCATCGCCGCGGCGGCCATCGACGGGAAGGATCACGGCGCTCGCCGCGTCGCGTGTGGAGCGCTGCGATGCGAGATCGAAGTGGCGCAGCGATGCGATCTCGTCGCCCCAGAGCTCGAGGCGCACGGGATTCGCCATCCCGAAGCTGTAGATGTCGACGATGCCGCCGCGCACGCTGAACTGCGCGACGTCGTCGACGAGGGTGACGCGCTCGAAGCCGACGGACTCGAGGTGCGCGATCAGGGCGTCGAGCTTCTGCGTCGTCCCCGGCTTGAGCTCGAGCCGCGCGTTGCGCACCGCTGCGGGCAACCGTGTGCGCTCGAGAATCGCGCGCGCGGTGGTGACGAGCGTGCGCACCTCGCCGCGCGCGACGCGCTCGAGCGTCTCCACGCGCTCGCCGGCCACCTCGAGGTGCGGCTCGACCTCGCCGAATCCCTCGCGCGGCGGATACAGCGCAACCGCACCATCGATCGCGAGCGCATCGAGATCGGCGAGCCATCGCTCGGCCTCCGGGAGCGCCTCCGCGAGAATCACCTGGAAGCGCGTCGCGCCGAGATCGCGCCCCAGTGCGGCACTGAGCGTCGCGTCGCTGGAGCCGGGCAGTCCGCCGACGACGATCGACTCGCCGAGGGATGGGAGCGTCGCGATGAGCTCGCGATACGCGGGGAGGTCGGCGATCGCGTCGAGGAGCTGCGGGAGTGCCATTATGCGGCCCTCCCGCGCGCGGGAGCAGTGATGAGCGTTTCGGCGAGCAAGGTGAGGGCAGCGATGAGAAGGAGCGGAGCGAGCAGAGGGCGTTCGGGAGCCGCGGTGAGCACGCTCGCCGTGAGTGCGGTGCTGTCGGTGAAGACGTTCGTCGCGCGCGTGCCGAGTCGCACGGCGAGTGCCTCTGGCGTGAGGCGCGTGAGATCGGATTCGGCGGCTTCGGGATTCACCACCAGCGCCCCGACACGCGTGGTGCCGCGCAGATAGAAGTAGGTGCCTGCGCGCGCGGGCGCGGTGAAGCTGTCGACGCTCAACGTCATCGCTCCACCCTCGGGGAGCTC
>JBDSHG010000169.1:0-3749 GCA_039918615.1 Gemmatimonadaceae bacterium
CACCATTCATGAATGCACGACTCGCGCCGGGCCCCCGTCCTCCGGCGGACGATAGCTCGCGGGGATCGCGATCTCGTTGCCGTCCCGCCGCGCGCCATAGTGTGGCGACATGATCTCGACCCCAGCCTCGTTGAACGAATCCTGGATGTTGCGGTGCAGCGACGAATACGTGGACGCCATGAGCTCCGGGCGGCGCGTGAGCGCGTTCACCTCGTACGACACGTAGAAGTCGTCGAGACTCGTCTGCAGCACGTACGGGGCCGGCTCATCCATGATGTATTCCGTGCGCAGCGCAGCCGCAATGAGCAGTTCGTGCACGGTGCGCCACGGCGCGTCGTAGCCGATGGTGACCGTGGTGTGAAGCACGAGCCCGGCCCCCTGCGCGAGCCGCGTGTAGTTGCGCACCTGCGCCGCGAGCACGGTTCCATTTGGTATCGTGACCTCGACGTTCTTGATCGTGCGCACGCGCGTGACGAGCAGCGAGCGCTCCGTGACATCGCCAATCGCCTCGCCGATCTGCACCCGGTCCCCGACCTCGAATGCCCTCGTGTACGTGAGGACGATTCCGGCCACAATGTTACTGACGGCCGAGGACGAGCCCAGCGAGAAGAGCACCCCCAAAAAGAGGGAAACGCCCTTGAACGCGTCCGTATGCGCGCCCGGCAGATACGGGAACGAGACCACCACCGCAAAGGCGAGCACCAACACACGCGCGATCTTGTACGTCGGGTCGGCCCACTCGCGATAGAAGCCGTCGAAGGTGACCGCGCCGCTCTCGATCGCGCGAAAGATCGCGTGAATCAACTTGAGCACGTAGCGCGTGATGAGCACGATCACGAGCAGGTAGAAGATGCTCGGCACGAACCCGATGAACGCCACCCACGCGACGCCGAGCGGCGTGAGTGCGTATCCTACGATGCGCCGCGAGAGCGGCTCCGTCCACGGGAAGAAACCGAGTACCAGCGGGATGTAGATGTAGAGCAGCACGATCGTCACGGCCACTCGCAGCCCCTGCGCGATCAGCAGCAGCGCGCGCGACAATCCCTCGGCCGAGAGGAGCTCGAGCTGCTGGATGCGCAACGCTGGCACGCGCGCGCGTCGCACCGCTTCGATCCGGCGATACAGCCGGGGGAAGGCCAGATGGAGGAGATACAACGCCAGGAGCAGTATGAGCGATGCGGCGGCGGCATAGCCGACATCGACGAGCAGCGCCTGCGCGCTGAGCCGTTCGCGCGCTTGCGCGAGCGCCTGCTGTATGCGATCGGCATACGTGCGCGCGACGAGATCGCGCGTTTGGGCGAGCGGCACCGCATCCGAGTCGACGACGGTCATCAACACGACTCCCCGCATCACCAGCTCGGAGAATCCCTTTTGTTCGATGACGGCTACGCTGTCGAGCGTTTCATGCGCGTTGGCGGCGCCGTCGAGCCGTGCTGTCACCGACGACGCGCGCTGCGCCGGCGTGAATGGACCGAGCGCGCCGTATAGTCGGAAGAGCGTGTCGTCGCGGAACACGACCGGCGATCCGGGGAGCGAATCGGATTGAAGGACGGGCGTGGCGACGCTGTCGCGCACTCTCGCGACGCTGTCCTGCGCACGCGCGCTTGACGGCTGGGCGGCCAGCGCGATCGCAGACAGTGCAATCGCCAGAGGTCTGCTATGGAGTGGAAGCATCGCGCCCAATCGAGAGGGAAGTGGCCTGTCTCGGCCATCTCATAATGCGCGGAGGATGCTCGGACCGCTACATCGTCTCCTTGATCCCGGTGCGAAGCAGCCACCAGTTCACTGGATAGCTGGTCAGGAAACCGACGGACATCGCGATCTGCATCATGAATTAGAAGGTGGGCTCCCGCTTGGGTAGCGCCGCTGGGGAAAAGAGAAGAAACAACGCTATCGCCATCCAGCCGTACATCCCGAGCTGCCACGCAGTGAGCGAAAGGCTGTCCGCCTTGAGCGCCGCGATCAAGGCATCGCGCGGCGAGAGTTGCTTCATCGGCTTGATCGTGAAGTACTGGAAGGCGATGCCGAAGATGAACGCGATGACGTACTCGACGGCCCACGTGCCGAACACCAGGCTGCGGAACAGCACCACGGGGATGGCGAGCACGCTCCACTCGACTACGAGGTCCGCCAGCGCGCAGCCGCTTCCACAGTGAGTTGCGGCCACGGCGACGCTCTCCCAGAACGGCTTCGACATGCTCGGCGGCGTCGCATGAGCGCTCTTCGCGTGCATGACGGCGGCACTCGTGCTCTTCCGACCTACACTATAGTAGAGCAACAGTGCGAGCGGCCCCGCCCACAGCGCCGTTATCGGTCAGACGACGTTCATGATCCACATGTGCTGCGGATGCATCGCCTCATCGATCGCGATGATGAGCGCGCTTGTGACAGCGACGGCGAGCGAGACGATACTAAGTATGTGCAGCCAAGCTGGAATGAACACGAGAGGTCGGGAGCGGGTGAATCCTGCTCCGAGGGCGAATGCAAAGTTCGTGCGGACTCTGACGTGAAGCGACCGTCAGGGCGACGGCGCGCTCGACGGGCCCGCAGTGGTGAGCCCTGCAGGCATTGCGGTCCGTCGCGTCAATCGGCCAGCGAAGATCGCAGTCGCGGTGCCCTGGAGCAGAATGGAGATGACCACCACGCCGAAGGTGAGCGTCACGATCTCCGTTCGGGCCGGGAATTCCGCTGGTAGACTGAGGGCGAGTACCATGGAAAGAGCGCCGCGAAGTCCACCGATCATGAGAATGAAGCTCCACCCGTCTTCGAGCCGCTCGCGCGTGGGGCGGAGCAGGGCGCTGACGCCGAAGATCATGATCGAACGACCGATCGCGACGGCGAGGTAGGCGAGAAGAATCGGCAGCCACGCGTCCGCGAGGGCGCGGACGTGTACCTGCAGGCCGAGCAGCAGAAATACGATCGAGTTGAGCATGAACGACACGTACGACCAGAATCCGACCACCGCATCCCGCGTCGCAGCGGACATCGCCATTCGCTCGGCGTAGTTGCCACACAGCATTCCGGCCGCCACCGTCGCAATCACCCCTGAGACCCCGAGCGTCTCCGCCAGCGCAAACGAGCCATAGGCCGCGATCATCGTCAGCGTGATCTCGGTGGCGGCGTCCTCCACGCGTCGCATGATCCAGGTAACGCCGAGGGCGACGAGGAGTCCAACGACCACCCCACCGCCGACCATCAGCACGAATTTTCCGAGCAGTCCGAGTGGCGATGGGACATCGCTCGGCCCGCCGGTGGCGATCGCGACTGCGAGCGTGAAAAGCACGACGGAGGTGCCGTCGTTGAGGAGACTCTCTCCCTCGACGAGTACCTGAAGCCGTCGCGCGACTCCGAGCTCGCGGAAGAGGGCGACAACGGCAACCGGATCCGTTGCGGCGATGAGTGACGCGAACACGAGCGCCTGGCGCCAGCCGATGGCGGTGAGCCACCCCGCCGACTTGGCGGCGAGGACGAGAAGTGCGGTGAGCGCGATCGAGACGATCACGCCGGGAATGGCGAGCACGATGATGGCAAACTTATTTCGCCAGAACTCGCTCGACTTCAGGTGATAGGCCGCCTCGAAGAGAAGTCCCGGGAGGAAGATGTCGAACAGCAGCTCCTTGTCGAGCAGCGGCGCGTCGAGGGAGCTGAAGGTGCCGAGCAGGAGGCCGACGACGACCAGCGCGATCGTGTAGGGAATGCGAAGGCGCCTGCTGAAGGCCGCCACGAGTGTGGCGACGGTGAGCAGGATG
>JBDSHG010000170.1:0-28640 GCA_039918615.1 Gemmatimonadaceae bacterium
CTCGATGTCGGCCGTGAGTGGGATGCGTTCCCAGGTGGAGCGTGGCTGCGATGCGGGGGATGGCGCGCTGGTCGATTCCTCCGGCGCGGTGGGACTTAGGGGTGAGGCGCGCTCGCGTGGCGAGGGCGAGGGTTGGGACGCGGCGGGCGCGGGAGCCGCGAAGGCGGGAGGAGGAGTTGGAGCGACCGCGGGTGGTGAGACGGCGGCGCCGCCGAGCGCGAGGCGGGTCTTACTGTTCGCCAGCACTTCCTGCACGTAGGCGAGCGCCGAGCCGGACTTCTCGGGGAAGGTCGGCTGCGCGACGAGTGCCGCTACCGACGCGTCGCTGAGCTCCGCGAGTTGGGTGCGGATTTCCGCCAGGGGCAAGTGCTTACCCTGCAACCGCTTGATGAGCTGAATACGCTCGAGATGCGTGGGGTCGTAGCGTGATCCGCGACCCTTGGAGTCGGGCGAAGGGAGGAGTCCCTGCTGGATATAGTAGCGGACGGTACGCGGGGTGACGTCGGCGAGGTCGCAGAGCTCGAGGAGGTCGTAGGAGTCGGGAGACATGGCGAGAATATGACAGTGTGACGTGCCACTGTCAAGATACTCATTCCGCTAGTGTCCTTTACCCGTCCCATTTGTCGCCGACGATCAGTGCACTCGTATCACGCACCTCGAACGCTCAACAAAGGAGCTGTCGAATCGCACCAACGTGACCTCGGCATTCGCCCGCGACGGCGGAAACGCCATCACGTAGTCATGGCCGACGCCAAATACGTACACCGAATCGTTCGCCGCGGGAAGCTCGAACGCGCTGTCCAACGCAGCGGCGGCGCGGTTGCAGAATAGGTGACCCGTGAGCAGTCGCGCACCGTGGCCAATGTTGTTTCTCAACTGTTCGGACCAGTCGTCTGGGGTGCGGCACTGCTCCGTCGACATCCACGCATCCTGCGCGTGAGTATTCGTGTCGACCGGGATCGCTGCAAGTGGCGAAGTCTCGTGCGGCTCAGCGACACTCGATGGATTCGCTTGCTCGAGCTTCGCGAGCTTTTCGCGCGCATCTATCGCAGCCTTGCCATCCATGATGCTCTCGAGATCGGACAGTGCGCGGAGAAGCGCACGTGACGTATCCGCGTGCGGCCTCTCGCGCAATCGTTGCGCGAGCGCCGGATCGCGATGGCGGGAGAGTCCATCCGTGAGCACGGAGATCACCGAATCCGGTGTCGAGGGCGCCGAGGCCAATTTGAGCGCGGCGACGTTGCGGGCGGGTCGGAATCGCTCGTCCAGATGGCTGATCAGGTCGAGTATGGACCACGGAGCATGCACGACATCGGACATTATGAAAGTAGGCAAGCTGCCGGGGAGCTCATTTTTCCGCACGCGCAGAATAGCGTTTCGCATTTCGCGCTCCGAGTGCGTGCCCATGTGTTCGAGCGTCTCTCGCGCAAAAATGGAATCCGCTCTTCGCGAGTTCCACGATCCGGTCGCGGCCAACGCCAGCGGCACTCGACGTTGTTTCGGGGTTAGCGCATGGAGAAGCGCGGAGCGGAGCGAATCAGAGCTGACGGACAATTCCTCCACCATGTACACGCGAAGTGCGGCTCGTTCGGAGAGCGTTTGTACGCGCGCAATCAATGATGGCAGTAGCTCCCGCATCCGCATATAGACTTTCGAAGCAGCGAGTCCCTCTCCGGTCCGATACAGCGGAAGATCCGTGATCTGCGTTAGCCGCTCGGGGTCGTCGCGTACGCTCGGCAACTGAACCATCGTACCGGCGAGTGTGTCTTCGAGCGCCGCCATTTTCAATCGCGCGTTGAACGGGATCGTGTCGGAGAGGGCAACCACCGGATTCTGGAGCGCGACCAGCGCAAATCTGTGCGGATCTACACGGACCTCGCGCACAATGACGTCGAACGGTGTAGCGACATTCTTGATGAGAAAGAGGTGCCAGAATTCGTCCGCTCTCGACCCGTTTTTCAATCTTGTCGCGAGTGAGTCGCTGAAGAGATACGAATCCGAAGGGCGCAGTCTAAACCAGGGAACGTCGTGTTGCATCGAGTCGATTGTCGACATAGGAAGACACGCGTCGTCGAGCTCGATCCACCCGACGCGAGAGCCGTAGCGTACTCCCGTGCGCGTTGAGTAGATGTCGCAGGCACCACCATATGCGACGGAGAACATCATCAATTCGCGCGTCGAGTCTTCATACATTGGATAGATCCAGTGCACCGCCGGAAGGTGAGCGCGGCGCACGAAATCCGCGATCGACTTTTCCATCGGTGGACAATTCTCGAGGCGTTCCGCATTCTGGGCTTGCGCGCGAACGCTGACAGCGGGCAAGAGCAATAGCGATCCACGGCGACCGCGTTCGGGGAGAACGGTTAGAGCGACGTCGCCGGCATCCGAAACGCTCACGCTCGCAATCGTGCGATTTGGCGGTCCGATGCGCCATGCACGGCCGCGCGCGATGTCGATTGCGTATGCGTGATCAAGCCTATCCGAGCTGTCAGTCGTGTGAGCTATGAAATAGAGACGCTTCTCGTCGCTGGTCCAGGCGATCGGACGTCCGAGTTGGCCGCCGGACACGACCGGACCCGCCAGGCAGCGCGCGCCGGCTGCATCGCGTACCGCGATCGCTCGCTGCGTACCGCCGCAGCACGAGTCGATGTACGCCATTTGGGTTCCACTGCGTGATATCACTTCGCCATCGGCATGAGGGATCCAGATTGGTGGAATTCGCCCCTGCTTACCATCTGCTCGAACCGCCGCAAGCTCGAAGCTGCCCCTACCTCCAAGCCCTGGCTGCTCCGTCATGTGCCAGTACATGACTCGCCCATCCGCGAGCCACGCCACGTCTCCGCTATAACGCGCTTCCCAGTAGCCGGACTCCACAAGCCGCCTTTCGGCGCGCGAGTCGAGGTCAAGCACGTACAGTCCGTCGCTGCTGTCGGTACGCGCCATCCGGGCATGGCCGCGCCAATAGGCGATGGCTTTGGAATTCGGCGACCACACAGGGTGGTGGCGCAGGCCGGCTGCCGGCGTCAGACGCTCCGCCCGCAGCGAGGCGAGATCGAGTCTCCAAAGCAGGCGCTCTTCCCCCTCGATGACCTCATACACGAAGGACCGTCCATCCGGCGAGACCGACCCGAATAGCGCTTCTTTAGCCGCTGGCGAGGCCGGCAGCTCGGACATCACCACGCGCTGGGCTTGGACGCCGAACGCGGCGATGAGCAGGGCGATCAGCGGAAATATTCCGCGCTGCGTGGCGGACGGAATCATGTTCCTCGGGCTTCGCAAGCGATGCTGCACGACGATCTTCATCCTGCCGCTCAACCTGCACACGCGGCGCGGCCCCGATCAAGGTCCGCGAGATTGGACGGTCCGCGAGAAAACAAAGCGAGGCCCCGCTCAGTTGAACGAGGCCTCACTCCCTTCCACTCTGCCTGCGGTCGAGCCCCTACTGCACCGCGTTGATCATATCGAAGATCGGCAGATACATCGCCACCACCATTCCTCCGACGATCACACCCAGAAACACGATCATGACCGGCTCCATCAAGCTCAAAAGGCCGGATACGGCCGTATCAACCTCGGTGTCATAAAAGTCCGCGATCTTCGTGAGCATTTCGTCCAGACCACCCGTCTGCTCACCAACCGCGATCATGCTGATGACCATCGGCGGGAAGACGTTCGACTTCTGCAGCGGCGCGGAAATCGTGTCGCCACCCGCGATGCTCGAGCGCGACTCCATGATCGCATCGTGAATCACCCGATTACCGGCCGTCTTCGCCGTGATCTCGAGACCATCCAGAATCGACACACCGGAAGAGATCAGCGTGCCCAGCGTGCGGGTGAAGCGCGAGACGGCCGACTTGCGAAGCATGTCGCCAAGCACCGGCACCTTCAGCAGGATCTTGTCGATGTTGAGCTGGCCGTTCGACGTCTTGTAGTAGCGCTTGAGCGACACGACGGTGAACCACGCGCCGCCGCCGACCGCCCACCAGTAGTGCTTCAGGAAGCTCGACAGCATGATCACGATTCGTGTCGGCAGCGGCAGCGCCAGATTCACGGACGCGAACATGTTTTCGAACACGGGAATAACGAAGATCAGCAGCGTCACGATGGCGATGAAGGCCACGCTCATGATGACCGCCGGATAGATCATCGCGCTCTTCACCTTCCCCACGAGGGCGTCGTTCTTTTCGAGGAACGTCGCCAGTCGCATCAGAATCGTGTCGAGAATACCACCCGCCTCACCGGCGGCCACCATGTTCACGTACAGATCCGTAAACGCCTTCGGATGCCGGCGCAGCGCGTCGGCCACGGTGTGTCCGGACTCGACGTCGTACACCACCTGGTGCGTCACGTCTTGCAGCGCCTTGTTCTCACTCTGGCGAGAGAGAATGTCGAGCGCCTGCACGAGCGGCAGACCGGAGTTGATCATCGTCGAGAACTGACGCGTGAAAATAACGATGTCGCGCGTCTTGACCTTCCCGCCCTTCTTCTTCTTCGTCTCTTCGTCGACCTTGACGACGATGAGCTTTTGGCGCCGCAGGTTCGCTACGACCTCGTCGCGCGTCGCAGCTTCCATCGTGGCGTTCTTGAGCTCACCGCTCAGCGTGCGTGCCGTGTAGGCATAAGTTGGCATGTACTCTCCTCAGACGATTCTGATTACCGCTTGCCAGCCGCGGCGTACTTCGCATGCTGCCCCGCGAGCTTCGGCGCGTCGCCATTCCCGACGTCCTCCAGCGGTGCCTCGCCGATCATTCGCAGGAACTCGTTCTGGTCGCCCGACACGCGCAGGCACTCGTCCAGCACGACCTCTCGCGACATGTACAGATTGTACAGCGAGTCGTTCAGCGTCTGCATGCCGAACTTCTTACCGGCCTGCATCGACGAATTGATCTGGTGGATCTTGTTGTCGCGGATCAGCGCGCGGATCGCCGGCGTCACGACCAGAATTTCGGCCGCCATCGCACGACCGCGTCCCTTCGCGCGCGGCAGCAGCGTCTGCGTCACGATCCCTTCGAGCACGAACGCGAGTTGCGCGCGGACCTGCCCCTGCTGGTGACTCGGGAAGACGTCGATCATTCGGTTGATCGCTTCAGCCGCCGAATTCGTGTGCAGCGTGGCGAAGCACAGGTGTCCCGTCTCGGCGATCGTCAGCGCGGCCTGCATCGTTTCCAGATCGCGCATTTCGCCGACGAGAATGACGTCGGGGTCTTCACGAAGCGAGTACTTGAGTGCGTTCGAGAAGCTCTTCGTGTCCGTGCCGACTTCGCGCTGGTTGACGATGCAGCTCTGGTGACGGTGAATGAACTCGATCGGGTCTTCCACCGTGATGATGTGGCCGCGACGCTCACGATTGATCTTGTCGATCATCGCGGCGAGTGTCGTCGACTTTCCGGAGCCTGTCGGTCCCGTCACCAGCACAAGCCCGCGAGGACGATCCGCCATCTTCGACACGGCGTTCGGCAGGCCGAGCTCTTCGAACGTGCGGATGTTGAACGGGATCTGTCGAATGACGAGTGAAACGCAGCCGCGCTGCTTGAAGCAGTTGCCTCTGAAGCGCGCGAGGTTCTGAATGCCGAATGAAAAGTCGAGCTCGTCCTCGGTCTCGAACCGCTTCTTCTGATTCTCGGTGAGAATCGAGTAGGCAAGCTGCAGCGTGTCCTTCGGGGTCAGCACCACATCGACGTTCGCGTCGGTAATGTCGCCGTCAATGCGCATCTTCGGCTTGTCACCCGCGGTGATGTGCAAGTCGGACGCGTCACGCTCGATCATTTCCTCGAGCAACGCGCGCAGGTTGACGGTGTTGGCGACTGGGGCGGTCATGTAGCTCCTGCTGAGGTGGCGGTATCCGGGGAACGGGATACCCCCTATAGACGAGGGAACGGGGCGAGCGTTGCAGGGTGGTACCGGCGGACGCCAAACCGGCGCCCGCCCCCGCCCTTCGACAGCCTACGCGGCGGTCTCGCGGATGACCTGATCCAGGGTACAAATCCCCTTCATGACCTTGAGCAGCCCGTCCATGCGCAGCGTCAACATCCCCTCCTCGACCGCGCCCTTCTGAATCTCGGCCGCGCCGACGCTCTGCATGACCAGCTTCCGAAGCTTCGGGGTCATCATCATGACCTCGTAGAGCCCCTGACGGCCCTTAAGTCCCGTTCCGGCGCACGCATCGCAGCCGCGCCCGCGGAAGAAGGGCATTTCGGCGATTTTGGTCTCGAGGTTGAAGTCCTTCACGATGGGCGCGGCCTCCTTCGTGGCCATGCGCTTCATGTTCTGGATGGCCTCCTCCGTATACGCCAGATCGCGGAAGCTCATCTCCGGCTTGAGCTTCGCCGCGTTCATCTCGACGATGTCCGGTTGATACTGCGCCCGGCACGTGTTGCAGATCTTTCGCACGAGTCGCTGCGCCAGCACGAGGTTGAGCGCGGATGCCACGTTGAAGGGCTCGAGCCCCATGTCCATGAGACGCGTGACCGTTTCCGGCGCCGAGTTCGTGTGCAGCGTGGACATCACCAAGTGACCCGTGAGCGCCGCCTTGATGGCGATACCACCGGTCTCCAGGTCTCGAATCTCTCCGATCATGATGATGTTCGGGTCCTGGCGAAGGAACGCCTTCAGCGAGGCCGCGAAGGAGAGTCCGATGTCGGTGCGCACGAGCACCTGGTTGATCCCGAAGATGTTGTACTCGACGGGATCTTCCGCCGTCATGATGTTGACGTCGATGTTGTTGACCTTCGACAGCGCCGAATAGAGCGTGGTCGTTTTTCCGGAACCCGTTGGGCCGGTGACGAGCACCATGCCGTACGGGTTCGCGACCGCCTCCATCAGATCCGCTTCCGCGCGCGGCTCGATGCCGAACTTCTCGAGGTCGAGCGTCAGATTCCCCTTGTCGAGGATTCGGAGCACGATCTTCTCGCCGAACAGCGTCGGCAGCGTCGACACGCGATAGTCGATGACCTTTTTGCCGATCTTCAGCTTGATGCGCCCATCCTGCGGCACGCGGCGCTCGGCGATGTTCAGATTCGACATGATCTTGAAGCGCGAGATCAGCGCCGCCTTGAGCTTCATCGGCGGCTTCATCACTTCCTGCAGCGCGCCGTCGATGCGGTAGCGCACACGCATCTCGTGCTCGAAGCATTCGAAGTGGATGTCCGACGCGCCCTTCTTCACGGCGTCCGTCAGGATTCCGTTGATCAGCTTCACGACCGGCGCGTCGTCGATCGCGGCCGCGAGCACGCTCGCGTTGACTTCCTCTTCGCGCTCTTCGACGACTTCGACATCACCATCATCATCGATGTCGTCGAGAATATTCTGGAGCGCATCGTCGGTGTTCTCGCCGTAGTGCTTGTCGACGGCGTTGCGCAGCGTGTATTCGCCCGCGATGACCGGGAAGATGTCGTAGCGGGTGATGAACTTCAGGTCGTCGATGACGCCGAGGTCGGACGGATCGGCCATCGCGACGGTGAGCGTGCGTCCTTCGCGCTTGAGCGGAAGCACCAGGTGGCGCTGCGCCAGCTCGGCCGGAATCAGCTTCGCGATGCGTGCATCGACCTCGAAGTTCGTGAGGTCGACGGCGGGCATGCGGAACTGCCTCGCAAGCATGCGCGTAAGCTCGACCTCGTTGATGAAGCCGAGCTTCACGAGATTGTAGCCGACGCGCATGCCGGTGGTTTTCTGTTCCTGCAGAGCGCGGTCCAACGCCTCACGCGAAATGAGCCCCTCACGCATGAGGAGATCACCGATGCGTTCACCCGCGGCTTGAGCTGCTGGAGCTACGGCCATGTGTCTCGGAGGGGGGAACAGCGCCCGAGGGACGTCGGCGACGCCACCCGGGCGGGGGTCGTTAACTGCGGCCTTCCTACTATTGTGATGGTGTCTGACGCTTACGCCGCTTCACGCCGCGTTTAGCCGCTACCCCATCACCCTCTTTCTCACGGGATTGACGCGGTTGCTGGGAGAACGTCACGTAGGGCGTGATCGCATCAACCACCGCTTCCCCGACCCCTTTTACGCGCCGCAACTCGTCGATCGAGCCGAACGGACCGAGTGAATCCCGGTCTGCCAGAATCCTGTGCGCGAGCGTGGGTCCGATCTTCGGGAGCGCGAGTATCTCCCACTCCTGGGCCCGGTCGAGATCGACGGGCCCGGCAGCTGAAACCCCGATATCGCGAGGTTGTTCGGCCGATGGTGGAAGGATTTTAGTAGCCTTCTTCCGCTTTCTGCTCGAGGAAACCGGCGCGCTATCGACGCGGGCGGCATCTGAGCCATCACTCGTCGATATGCCTATCTGCCTCGGTCGCTTCGACCGATGTCGCTTCCCTCCGCTACTCCGCTCCACGGAGTCCGCCGAGTCGACGGCGACGATCTGACGGTGCAACTCTGCCCGCGCGACGGCGCTGGGCGGCGGCGGTTCGGCGCTGAGCGCCTTCGTTGCGCGGACCCCGGCGCCGAGCGTGAGCAGGGCGGTGAGAAACACGAGGGCACGCTTTTCGGCTGGTGTCGGCATGTGCGAAGATCGTGAGATCTCCGCGGCCGAGGCTCATCCAACGATTTCGAGCCACGGCGAAACTATTGCGACGGTTCGACTGCCTTCGGCGCGACTAGGCGAAAAACTTTGATGAAACGATTAAACGGATTGCGACGGATTAAACGGAGCGTGCCACGGCGAATGCAGTAATCCGTTTTATCCGTGCAGTCATCCGTTCCATCGTTCTTCAAATTGCCGTTCACTACACCCCGCCACGCCCTCGGACTACTTCGACGTCAGCAGCCCCACCGCCACATCGCCCACGATCTGCAGTGACTGCGCCGAGATCTTGTCGAACGTGTCGTCAGGCGTGTGGTGCGCCGGGTAGTTGAAGTCGATCACGTCGATCGTGTGAATCCCCGCGTCGAGCAGCGGGATATGATCGTCAGTCACGCCATTGTTCGATGGGCTGTTGATGAAGTAGCGCGAGTAGCCCAGCGATTGCGATTCGTTCCAGACGAGACTGACGACTTCCGGCGCGCGCTGGAGCGAGATCGGCTCCTGGTAGATGTCGAGGTCCTTGTCGCCGATCATGTCCCAGAGCACCGCGTATAGCGGCTTGTAGCCCGGCGGTAAATGTGTCGCGAAATATTTCGAGCCCAGAAGAACATCCGGACCGCTGAAGTCCTCGCCATAGTCCTCGCCGTCGACGAAGAGCAGATCGACGCCGACCGTCGCCGGCGACTTCTTCAGCGCGTCGCCCACTCCGATCAGAAGCGCGACGCCGGACGCACCGTCGTTCGCACCGGGCATCGGCAGGCTTCGGCGCGCGGGGTCGGCCGCGAGATCCGACATCGGCCGCGTGTCCCAGTGCGTCAGGTACAGTACGCGCTGCGCGGCCGCCGGATGGATACGCGCGAGGATGTTGCGGAGATGCAGCGTGTCGCCTTTCGCGGTCACGTGATCGAACCGCTGTTCGATCACCGTGTCCGCGCGCGACTTCATCTGCGCGACGATCCAGTCGCCGGTGCGCTGCGCGCCGATCGAGTTCGGGATCCGCGTGCCGAAGTCGAGCTGCGTCTTCGCGTAGGCGAGCGCCGTCGTACCATCGAAGGTGCTCTGCGGGCGATCGTTGTGGCAGGCCACGGCCAGCAGCGATGTGGCGAGCAACACGAGAATCGAGCGGGATCTGCGCACGGGCGACATGTGGCGAACGTAGAGGGATTCGACTGCAGCTCGCCTTAAGATAGTAGGGGCTTCCACTTCCGGCTCTGGCGCTACGGGCTAGCAAGGCGCTTAGATTTCTCGATCCGGGGCGCCGCGCCCCTGCCGCACCCTTCCGCTAGCGAGCCCTTGAAGCTCCTCACCCGCTACATCCTCCGCGAGCACATCGGCCCGCTCGTTTTCGCGCTGTCATCGCTCACCGCGCTGCTGTTGCTGCAGCAGGTGGCGAAGCAGTTCGGAAATCTCGTGGGCAAAGGACTCGGCTGGGGGGTAATCGGGGAGTTCTTTCTCCTCTCGATCCCCTTCATCATCGCGATGACGATGCCGATGGGAGTGCTCGTGGCCGTGCTCTACGCCTTCAGTCGGCTCACGGCGGAAAACGAAATCACGGCGCTGCGCGCAAGCGGGATTTCCGTGATGCGGCTCGTGCGCCCCGCGATCCTCTTCGGCGCGACGCTCGGCCTCCTGATGCTCGTGTTCAACGACCAGGTGCTGCCGCGCAGCAATCACCGCCTCCGCACGCTGCAGACCGACATCGCGCGCAAGAAGCCGACGTTCGCGCTGCGCGAGCAGGTGATCAACGAGGTGATGCCCGGGAAGCTCTTCCTTCGCACGAGCCACATCGACGAGGCGACCGACCGGATGCGCGAGGTCACGATCTACAACTTCGATGACCCCGAGCGTCGCAAGACGATCTACTCCGACTCTGGCGTGATGGGGATGACGCCCGACCAGAAGGATCTGCAGATGACGCTGCACGACGGCTACATGCAGCAGATCCCGCGCGACAATCTCGGTGAGCTCACGCGCCTGTACTTCCGCACCGATCTCGTGCGAGTGCGCGGCGTCGGCAATCGCTTCGAGCAGACGGAAAAGGACGACTACAAGTCCGAGCGCGAGATGTCGGTGTGCGAAATGGCGAAGGGGCTCGAGGATGGGAATCAGGATTTCGACCAGGCACGAGCGCAGCTCACCAGCACGCTCGTCTCCGCCACGCATTATCTCGCGACCGGGGAGCAGCTTCCCACGACGAAGATCCCGAGGCCGAAGGTACGGCTGACGGCGGGTGGACTTTACTGCAGGTTGGTGATGCCGATCTTCGGCAACGCGGCGATCGCGGACACGGATTCGACGGCGACGAAGACGCCGTCTTCACTGTTGCCTGGCGGCGCGAAGACGCGCTCGATCGCGGCGGTGCCGAGTCTGGCGCCGTCGATGGGCGGCACCGCGAATGCGGTGAATGCGCCGCCTTCGACCGGAGTCGCGGCGAACACGACGATCGTGGCGACGGCCCCGCCTCCCACGCGGCCGTCAGCGCCCATGCCGCAGTTCGGGCAGCCCGGTGCTTCCGGAAAGGCAATCATTCGCGGCGGCTTCCGCGCGCCACCCGGCTCTCCGATCGCTCGAGCTCAGACGCGAGTACCGCTAGGCGGCGGAAAGTCGAAGAGCGCAGCGCCGAGGACCAATGCGCCGAGTACCGCCGGCGGCGCGATGCAGCAGCGGATCCCGAACTCGCTCCCGCAGCTTCCGGGCGGGCGCGCCACGGGACACGGTCGCGGCTTCGATGCGCAGCCCGGCGCACCACCGGTCGCGCTGAGCATCGCGACTGCGGCGGCGCCGAGCCAGCTGACGAGCCCCGCGTATCTGCTGAGCTCTGCGGCGCAGATCGAGGTGATGAAGGCGCGCGTGCACGACTCCGAGGTCACGATGAGCCGCTACAGCGTCGAGATCCAGAAGAAGTTCGCGCTCTCGACCGCCTGCATCGTCTTCGTGCTCCTCGGCGCGCCGATCGGGATTCGCTTTCCGCGCGGCGGCGTCGGGCTCGTGATCGGCGTGAGCATCGCGGTGTTCGCGCTCTACTATGTGGGGCTGATCGTCGGAGAGGATCTCGCCAACAAGCTCATTCTCGATCCGGTGATCGCGATGTGGATGGCGAACGTCCTGTTCACCATCGTGGGCGTGTTCGGGCTGATTCGCGTGCAGCGCAGCGGCGGCTCCGCGCGCGGCGGGGATTCGTCGGAATGGTTCGACCGAGCGCGCAGCTGGCTCGGCCAGCGCTTCCGCCGCGGTGGCATCGGCACCGAGCGCGGAACGCGAGTTCACGCGTGAGAATACTCCGCCCGCTCGATCGGTACGTCGCGACCGAGTTTACCAAGATCTTCATCACGACCGCGCTCGGCTTTCCGCTGCTCGTGATCGTGATCGACCTGACGGACCGCCTCGGGAAATATCTCAATCGCCATCTGACCCCCGAGCAGATCGCGATGGCGTACGTCTACTGGTTTCCCGAATCGATCTACATGGTGCTGCCGGCCGCGGTGCTCTTCGCGACGGTGTTCACGATCGGTTCGCTGACGCGACATTCGGAGCTTACCGCGGCGAAGGCGTCGGGGATCAGCTTCTACCGACTATTGGTTCCCATCTTCGGCGGCGCCACGATCGTCATGCTCTTCGCCTTCGCGCTCGGCGAGCTCGTTCCCATTTCGGATATCAAGCGCAACGAACTGCTCGAAGAGGGGCGCTACAAGCCGGGGAACGAGCGGTACAATTTTGCATACAGCGCGCCGAAGGGACGCGTCTACAAGATCGCCGCGCTCAACGTGGAACGGCGGCTGATCGACAATCTCGAGGTCGAGCGGCGCGGACGCGGCCCCGACTATCCGACCTATCTGCTCGCGGCGCGCACGGCCAATTACGACACGACGCACAAGCGGTGGACGCTGAAGGCCGGCGACCTGCACATTCTTCCGGATTCGACGCGCAACTTCGCCATTCAGTTCGACAGCGTACGCGATGCGGATTTCCTCGAAGCGCCGATCGACTTGACGTCGGCACCCAAGAGCCCCGAGCAGATGGGTTTTCGTGAGCTGAAGCGATTCATCCGCTCGCTCGAGCGCTCGGGGGCGGACGCGAACGAGATCAAGGTGGAGCTGTCGCTGAAGATCGCGATTCCGGTGGCGTGCGTCATCATCGTGTTTTTCGGCGCGCCCCTTGCCACTAGCACCCAACGAGGGGGAACTGCGTTCGGCATCGGGGTCAGCCTCGCCACCACTATTATCTACCTCATGCTCATTCAGCTCACCAAGGCAATCGGCGAGGGTGGGGCCATACCTCCGTATCTGGCGGCCTGGATCCCCAACATGATCTTCGGC
Organism: Gemmatimonadaceae bacterium; assembly: GCA_039918615.1. Classification (GTDB taxonomy): domain Bacteria; phylum Gemmatimonadota; class Gemmatimonadetes; order Gemmatimonadales; family Gemmatimonadaceae; genus FEN-1250. Next base: position 12,838 of record JBDSHG010000170.1, read on the forward strand.
GCCATCGGCGTCGTGCTGCTCGCGCGGGTGCGAACCTGATGCGATATGGCTGGCTGGTGCGCGCGTGAGCTCCACTCTCTTTCCCGAAGACACGACCGCAGCGCCACCAGGGTTCGGGCTGGTGCAGCGGTTCTTCCGAGCTCTCGGTCGTGTCACGAACGCGATCTTCGGGCAGCTGGGTGAGCGCGTTCTCTTCCATCGCGACTTCTTCCGCGCGCTGATGGAGCCGAGCACATATTTGCCGCTGACTATCACGCAGATGCGGCAGATCGGCGTCGACTCGATCCCGCTCGTGGCGACGGTGTCGGCATTCATCGGCGCGGTCACCGCGTACCAGACGACGTACCAGCTCTTTCCGGGCGTGCAGTTCTCCGTGGTGGGGTGGATCACACGGCAGAGCATCGTACTCGAGCTTGGGCCGCTGCTCACAGCGCTCGTGCTCGCGGGGCGCATCGGCGCGAAGATGACGGCGGAGATCGGGACGATGCGCGTGACCGAGCAGATCGATGCGCTCGAGACGCTCGCGTACGATCCGGTGGCGTATCTCATGGTGCCGCGCGTGATCGCGGGCGTGACGATGGTGCCGCTGCTCACGATCGTCGCGATCGCCATCGGGATCGTCGCCGGCGGACTCGCGGTGATCGGCGCGACGAATGTGCGGCTTGCCGACTACACCGCCGGGCTGCACCTCACGTTCAATACCTTTCAGATCTGGTACGCGCTGATCAAGGCGACGCTCTTTGGCGGCGCGATCGCCATGACGTGCTCATACGAAGGCTTCATCACCGGCTCGGGTGCGGAGGGCGTTGGACGCTCGACCGCGCGCGCCGTCGTCATTTCGTCGGTGGTGATCCTGCTGCTGGATGCCCTCACCGCACTCTATCTCGCAAAAGAGATTCAATGACCAAACAACGGGACGAAGTCGTCGTCGGCATTTTCACCTTGCTCACGATTCTCGTCGGAATCAGCGGCACGCTCTGGCTCGCGCGACGGGGCTTCAGCAAGTCGTACAACGAGTACACGCGCTTCGCCTGGGGGCAGAACGTGAAGCCCGGGCAGCCCGTGAATCTCGCGGGGGTGCAGGTGGGATTCGTCGACGCGGTGGAGCTCGACGAGACCGGCTACCTGAACGTGCGGCTCAGCATCGACAAGTCACGCAGGATTCCGTCGGGGACCACTGCCACCGTCACGAACGAAGGATTCTTCGGCGACAAGTCGATCTCGCTGACGCCGTGCACCGCCGCGCCGGCGCCGGTCACCGCCGACACGTCGGTCCCGACGGCCGCCCGTCCGATGACGCCGACGTGCCGCTTCAATGGCTTCCTGGCGGCCAACGACACGATTCCGGCAGGGCGCGCCGCGCCCTCGATGGACATGCTGCTGATGCGCGTCGACAGCGTGAGCAGCGCGCTCTCCGACGTCGCGAAGACGGTGAAGATCGAGTTCGTGCAGCAGGGCGGGATTCAGGATCTGCGCAAATCGATCGCGTCGACGAACGCACTCGTGCAGGAGCTCAACACCGTCGCGGCCGAGCAGTCGCGCGGGCTGACGCTCACGATGAACGCCGTGCGGAGCCGGGTGACGGCGATCGACTCGATGGCGCTCGACTCGACCGTGCGCAACATGCAGTCGACGACGCACAACCTGTCGACACTCACGGCGAGTCTCGACTCCACGACGAAGAAGCTCGGCGCGGTGATGACGCAGCTGCAGACGGGGAACGGAACGGCGGCCAAGTTCCTGAACGATCCGGGCGTTTACAACAACCTGCACGAGCTGCTGGGCCGCATGGACTCGCTGGTGACGGACATCAAGGCGAATCCGAAGCGGTACATCAATGTGAAGGTGTTCTAGGACGATTCTGGCCATACGAGATCTATCGCGACGGCCGCATCTCGATGCCTGAGCTGCTGAAGAAGTAGACGTCGAGGTCGTTCCGCGTTACCTGCCTTCGCACCCGGAGGTCAGAATTGAAATGCGCATCATACTCCTCGTCGCCCTCGCCGTCGCGACTCTCCGCGCGCAATCCCCTCCCGCGCATACCGCGCCCCCGACGCGCGAAGAGCTGAACGCGATCTCCGTACGCGGCCTCATGCTGGCTGCCTACGATCGAGCGGCATGGGATGCGGGCGATGCCATCATGGCTGTCAGCCCGGATCCGAGTCAGATCCAGCAGTATCTCGTCGTCTTCGGACGCCCCGGATGGCCTGTTTACTTCGGCACTCTCTCGCCGGCGCGCGACACGTTCTACGTCTATTACGAAGCGGTCAAGCGCGGATCGGATACCACGTACACGGTTTCGCATCTGCCCCTTCCAGATCCCGACACGGGGCAACGCCTTCACGAGCTACGTGCGCTGACGACGGCTCGCGCAGCATTCGGGCCGATCTCGCGTCCCTACAATTACGCCGTCATTCCCACCGGAACGGGCGACTGGTGGGTGTACGCCTATCCTGCGCAGACGTCGAACAACTTCTGGCCGCTGGGCGGTGACGAGCGCTTTCGCTTCAGCGCAGACGGCAACCACATCCTGGAGCGCCATCGCATGCACGTCAGCATCCTCGAGGTGCCACTTGGTGACGTAAAGGGGCCACCCGGCTACGTGCGTGAGGGCTACCTGCACACCGACGTCGTCGACAATCGACCCGAGGACACCGATGTTTTCGGAGTCATGGCGCGAAAGCCCCGCGATGTCGAGCGCGTCGTCACGAAACATTGGGAGTATCTGATCCACACCGATGGTCGGATAACGTCGCCCGCGAGCCTCGATACTCCGTGATGCACGACGGGGCGGCCGATACTCGGCCGCCCGTCGTCTCTTCCCTCCCCTCGCGCCCTAGAAGCCGAGCCGCGCCGAGAGCTGGATCTGGTAGTACGATGGAATCACGTTCGACGTCCATCGCACCGTGTTCACAGGCACGAAGTTGAAGATTGGCTGGGTCTGCAGCAGCGTGTGCGACGAATCCTGCGCCGTCTGACCGACGACGCTCACGAGCGACTGGTCGTTGAAGCTCGGGCTGTTCGACGGAAGCTTGATCTTCCCCCAGTCGTGGTTGATCAGATTCAGGAAGTTGAAGACATCCAGTCGCAGCGACAGCGTCTTCCCCATCACGCTCGGCAGCGACTGCTCCACCGTCACGTTCATGTTGTTCTGCCACGGCGTGCGGCATCCGTTGCGCTGCATGATCTTCCCGCGATTGTCGTTCAGGCACGACTGTCCTTCGATGAACTGCTCGAAGAGCTGCGCCTGCGTCGCCGCGGTGATCAACTGTCCGTTCACGACCTCGTTCGAGAACCGCATCTCGTTCGGATCGCGGGCATTCTTCGGGATGTAGATCAGATCGTTGCCGGTGACGCCATCGCCGTTCATGTCGCCCGCAGCACCTCGCCCCGTCGACACATAGTCGAACGGAACTCCCGAAATCCCGACGTAGATCATCGAGAAGTTCGTCGTCCACGTTTTCCACGGCGCGGTGTACGTTCCCGCGATCAGCACCTTGTTCGGAATGTCGAACTGCGAGATCCCGGTATTCTGGTCGAGAATGTTACCGGAGAGCTCGCGGCCGAACTTGAAGTTCGAGGCGGCGGTGCTGCTCGTGATGTCCTGCACCGTGTACGAATGCCCGTGCGTGAACGCGCCGCTCGCCTCGAGTGCATCCGAGAACTTCTTCTTCAGCTGCGCGGTCATCTGATATGAATAATCCTTCGACTGATTCTTCACGTCGTACACGCCGCCCGCCTTGAACTGCGTGCTGACGAGATTCGACGTCGGTGTTCCATTCGCGGCCCACGCCGTCGCGTAGATCACTCGGCCGAATTTATCGACGCCCGTCGGCGCGCCGAGATTCAGGTTCTGATAGAAAAAGCTGTTCAACCCGCGAGTGTAGATCCCCTCCAGCGTTCCGACGAAGCCGTTGCCGAACTGGTGGTCGTAACCGAGCGTGGCGCGCAATGTCTGCGGGTACTTCAGATTCTTGCCGAGCAGATCGACCTCGCTGTACTTGCCGGCGCCGATCGGATTCCCGGCTGAGTCGACGCAAGTCTGCGACTGGTTGTGCACGTCCGGGTTGAATGCGGGAGCCCGTCCCAGGCCGCCCGCGCCGCACGTGAGAAGTCCCAGCCCGAAGCCGGAGTTCGCGATCGTGTTCTCGAGCCACACCGCCGCGGGGCGCCCCTGGAACACGCCGACGCCGCCTCGCAGCTGGTCCGTCTGCTTGCCGGTCACATCCCAGTTGAAGCCGACGCGCGGCGAAAACTGCACGTTCCCCGTGGGCAGCTCGTGCGTGTCGCGCCCGTAGATACTGTCGATGAGCTGATTCGTTTCCGGACGCGAGCTGATCGTGGGAATGTCGAGGCGCACACCGTACAGCACGTTGAAGCGCTCGTTGATCGTCCATTGATCTTCGGCATACACCGAGTAGTTCGCGGCGTTGAACTTCGAATGGAAGCCCTGGCCGAGGTTGAGGCCGATCGTGTACGCGTTCGGATTCCCCGCTTCGAGCGAGTCGAGACTCGCGAAGGTATACGCGCCCTGCGAGTTGCGCGCGAAGAGGTTGTCCATCTTGTAGAACTCGTTGTGCGTTCCGATGCTCAGCCGGTGCTTTTCTCCGATGGGGATCGTGAAGTTGTCCGTGATCTCGAAAATGTCCTGGTCGAGCGCGTTCCCCTGCGAGTTGGTCTCCGCTCCCGCGATCAGCGTTCCAGTCACGCCGGTATTGACGATGATCGAGGGATAGTCCGCATTGGGCGGACGGAAGTCGCGGATGGTGGTGTAGCCGAGAAACAGCTCGTTGTTCGAGCCGTTGTTCCAGTTGGTGAAGAGCTGGGCTACCGCCGCGTTCTTCTTGTTGTTGAAAGAGTACGCGTTCGACCCGAAGCGATACGTCGTCGAAAGACGATAGAGCGTGTCCAGCTCTGCCTTGCCGTAGTTGTCGCGGATCACGAGCCGGCTGTTGTACGGGAGGACGAAATCGAGGCGCGCGAAAACGTTCGTGAGCGGATTCTTGTTCGACACCGCTCCCTGCGCGCCGGCATCCAGGCCGTAGCTGTTTTGCAGAATGTCGGCCATGCGCTGCACCGTCGCGGCGTCCGCTGCGGATGGAAGTCCCGCGGACCCGGGATAGGGACCCGGCGCCGGATACGTCTCATCCTGCCACTCCGGAGCGACGAAGAAATGAATCTTGTCCTTCACGATCGGGCCGCCGATCGAGAAGCCGTACTGCTTCTGCTGAAATTCGCTCGTGCGCAGGAGCGGCACGTCCGCTGCGAGATCCTGATTGCGGAAGTAGTAATAGAGCGAGCCGTGGAGCTCGTTCGTGCCGCTCTTGGTCACGGCGTTGATCAGCGCACCGGTGAAATTTCCCTGGCGCACGTCGAAGGGCGACAGGAGCACCTGGTACTCCTGCACGGCTTCGAGAGAGATCGAGCGGCCGCGGGCCTGGCCACCGGGCTGTCCGGTCGTGCCGAGTCCGAAGAGGTCACTCTCGCTTGCGCCGTCGATCTGGATGTTGTTGAAGCGATTGTTCTGCCCTGCTCCCGAGAGCCCGCCGCTCTGCGCCTGCACGACTTGCGGCGTGAGACTGAGGAAGTCGGTGAAGTTGCGGTTCAGCGTCGGCAAGCGGCGGAGCGCGGTGTCGGAGATGTCGGTCTGCACACCTCGGCGCGACGACGAGATCTGGCTGCTCAACGTGTCGGAGGTCGCGCGCACGGTGACGACCGAGAGCTGCGCGGCCTGGGTGCCCATCTTGAAGTTCGCGCGAAAGTTCTGGCCCAGCGACAGCCGAACGCCCGTGATGCTGTCGGGAGCAAAGCCGATGCGTCTGACCGAAACGACATAGGGGCCGCCGACCTCGACGCCCTGGAGATAGTAGTTACCGTTGGGGCGGCTGAGCGTACCGGTCTTCACACCGGTCTGTTGATTGACCACCTGAATCTGCGCCGCCTCGACAGGCGCTCCGGTCGAATCGGTGACGGTTCCACTCACCGCGGCGGTGGTGATTCCCTGCGCGGCCAGGGTGGTGATGCCGGACGCTCCCGAGGCCGCGAGAGCCAGGAGAGTGTTGCGGAGCAGACAACTCATTCGCATGAGAAGAATCCTTTTAGTAGACGACGTGCTACGGGCGCGGGCCGCAGGGCAAGAACACCGCGGCGTGTGTGGCAGGGAATCAGAGCGAAGCCGTCCCGGCCGCAGCAAAAAAGCTAGGGCGCGCGGCCCGTGAGTCAAGAATCGTCGGAAACGGAATCGTCACGACTCAGACCGTTTCTGACGAGCCCATGCGTCGGGTGATAAACGCGTAGAGCGGCACGCCCAAGAGAATTCCGCCGAAGACGCCTAGGGTGGCGACGCGGCTCGAGGGACTGATGAGTGCGTTCGCGAGCAGCGCCACCGTCGAGAGGATGAAGATCGCGGGGACAACGGGATATCCCGGCACTCGGAACGAGGTCTCGTAGCCCGGTCGGCGGCGCAGGATGAACACCGCGCCCACCGCGAGCGCAAGGAAGGGCACGATCGCGATGACGAACTGATCGGCAAGCTGTTCGAACCCTCGCGTCAGCACGAACGCCACGCCGATCGCGGCATTGAGCACGATCGCGATGTACGGCGTCTGGAAGCGCGGATGGACCTTCGCGATCTGGCGGAAGAGCAGCTTGTCGTCCGCCATCGCGAAGAAGATGCGCGGAGCGGTCATGATAGAGCCGTTGAGCGTCCCGAAGGTCGACAGCATCACCGTCACCGCGACGAACACCACGCCCGGCGCGCCGATCACCTTGAAGGCCACGTCGGCTGCTACGAGTCGCGAATGGCGGATCGTCTCGACATCGAGCACCGAGAGATATGCGAAGTTGGCCAGTGCGTAAATCACGATCACCGCCACCGTCCCGATGATGATCGCGCGCGGCAGGTTGCGCCGCCCGTCCTTCACCTCGCCGCCCACGAGGCTCACATCCTCCCACCCGTCGTAGGCCCAGAGCACCGAGATCAACGCGAGTCCGAAGGGCGCGAGCGAGAAGCTTCCCGGCGGAACGGCCGGCGTGAAGTGGCCGCCCGTTTGCGGCAGGCCGAGCGCGACGGCGACGATGATGATGAACAGCAGGCCGCCGTACTTCGCGACGGTCGTAAGGTTCTGTACCAGCGACCCCCACTTGAGCCCCACGTAGTTGAACGTCGCCGTCAACGCGATCGCGAGCGCCGCCACCCAATGCACATACGTCGCGTACGGCTCGAGGCTCGGCTCGTGCCCCAGCACGCGAAAGAGATATTCGGCGAAGGTCGTCGAGATTGCTCCGAGCGATGCGGCGCGGATCAGCAGGAGCTCCGACCATCCGAAGAGGAAAGCGGCGCGCCGCCCCCACGCTTCGCGGATGAACACGTACAGCCCGCCTGTCGCTGGGAGTGCGCTCGCGACCTCGGCCAGCGTCAGCGCGCCGCAGAGCACGAAGATTCCGCCGAAGAGCCATACCGAGAGTAGCGGGAGCGGACCCGGGAGCTTGTCTGCGATGCCCGCAGGCGATCGGAAGATTCCCGATCCGATCGTCGAGCCGATGAGCACCGCGACGGCGCTGAACAGTCCGAGGCGGCGCGGGAGCCGGGAAAGCGGCTCGGCGGAGAATGGTGGCTCTTCCATGGCCCATAATACAGCCATGACGGCCCGTCGGCACCATGTCGTTTGCCGTCTTGCACGTCATCCGTTGCGTGGTCAACTTTCGCGAATTATTCCGACATTCGCATCCGACGTGATTTTCTGGCTGGCGGCGCTGTGTTGCGCGCTGTCGCAGATCGCCATTGTGCGGTCTGCGCTGCGAGCGCGTGCGCTGCGCCCCGACGGTACCGCTGCGCCGGCGCGAGCGATCGAGGTCGCGTGGACGGTCGTCCCCGGGCTCTTGCTCATCGTGGTGCTCCTGTTCACCTGGCGTGCGCTGCATCCGGCGCCCACAATCTTGATCGTCCCGTGAGGAGCCGCCCGTGAAGGCAGTGCGACGACTGGCGTACGCGACGCTCGGCCTGGCGTACGCGCTCATTGTCTTCGGCGCGATCGTGCGCATCTCGGGATCGGGGATGGGGTGCGGCGATCACTGGCCGCGCTGCTACGACCGCTGGTTCCCACCGATGGATCAGCCGACGCTCGTGATCGAGTGGACCCACCGGCTGCTCGCGGCGATCACCGTGGCGTTTGTCGCCGCGCTCGTGCTCGCCGCCTTCCGGAACCGCCGCGAGCCCGCTGGCTCCGGGCGCGGCGGCGTGCTCCGCTCCGCGCTCCTCGCCGGTGCGCTGATCCTGCTGCAGGCGCTTCTCGGCATGGTCACCGTGCGGATGGGCAACACGGCGTGGGCGACGGTGCTGCATCTGCTGAATGGCGCGCTGCTTCTGGCCGCGCTCGCGACGACGGTGCTGCGCGCGGGTGGCCTTGGCGGCGCGTCCACAATCGGCGTGCTCCCCGTCCGAGGCCGCGCCGCGCGGGGCGCGGCGGCCGCCGCGGGAATCGCGCTCGTGACGGTGCTCTTGGGTGGACTCACTGCGAAGATCCCGGGCGCGAACAGCGCATGCCAGGGCTTTCCGCTCTGTCGCGGAACGATCCTTCCACTTCCGTCGCAGCACGTGCAGTTCACGCATCGGGTGCTCGCTTTCCTGCTCTTTTTTCACGTGCTCGGACTCATGATAGGCTTCGCCAAGCGCCGTGAGGCGCCCGTGGTCGTGCGCACGGTACGCATCGCCTTCGCGCTCATCTGCGTGCAGCTCGTGATCGCGGCGGGGATGGTCGAGATGCACCTTCCCCCCGTCATGCGCTCACTACACGAGGCCGACGGCATCGCGATCTGGCTGACGCTCTTCACGCTCGCCTGGCTCGCGCGCTTCCCGAACGGCAGCGGTACACGGGGGCCCAGCGGATCGCCCTCACGCCCTCCGCTCACCGCGGCCGAGGCGGCATCGTGACGACGGCGGTGTCGGAGAACACCAACTCGTTGGGGCGCGACCTCGTGATGCTGACGAAGCCGCGGATCATCTCGCTGCTCCTCGTCACGACCATCGCTCCGATGTACATCGCGGCGAGGCCGAGCATCACGCTCGTGCTCTGGGTGCTGCTCGGTGGCTATCTCATGGCCGGCGGTGCGAACGCGGTGAACATGTTCATCGACAGCGACATCGACGGCACCATGGCGCGCACGCGGCTGCGCCCGATCCCCAGCGGACGGATGGATCGACGTGCGGTGCTCGCCTTCGGAACGCTCTGCGCGACGACGGCGACCGGTATCTTCGCGTACGAGGTGAACGTGATCTCGGCGGTGCTCGCCCTCGCGGGCTTCTACTTCTACGTCTTCATCTACACGCGCTGGCTCAAGCGTCGCACGCCGCAGAACATCGTGATCGGCGGCGCTGCGGGCGCGTTTCCGCCCCTCGTTGGCTGGGCGGCCGCGACGGGACACGTCGACCTCGCCGCCGTCTACCTCTTTCTCATCGTGTTTTACTGGACGCCGCCGCACTTCTGGGCGCTCGCGCTCAACAAGCAGGTCGACTACCGGCGCGCGGGGGTGCCGATGGCGCCGCTCGTGTGGGGTGAGCGCGAGACGATGTGGAACATGCTCTGGTACACGTTCATCCTCATCGCACTCACGCTGCTCCCCGCGCTCTTCGGCGCATTCGGGATGTTCTACGTCGTCTCCGCCGTCGCGCTCAACGCGCTGATGCTCGGCGGCGTGATCCAGGTGCTGCGCAAGCCCGTGTGGAATGCGGCGGCGTGGTGGCTGTACAAGTATTCGCTGCTGTACCTCGCACTCCTCTTCGTGGCGATGGTGATCGACCGCGTCATTGCCCGCTGATGATGGACAGGCCCGTACCGCCGGAGATGGAGAATGGCGAGCTCGCCGTGCACTTCGTAACCGACGGCGGAGCGCACGACCATGTGCTGCTGCTGGCGCGCGATGCGGGTGGCGTACGCGTGCGCGAATGGCATCCCGGAAACTGGTCGAAGGGTCCTGATGAGAGCGTGATCAGCGCGAGCGCGCTCCTCGCGCGCCTCGAGGGTGTGGCGCGCAATCGACAGCGGGTCGAGCCCGACGTGCGGACGGTGCGCAGTTGGCTCGCCGGGACACCGCGCTGAGCGCTTCCGGCGAGCCGGAGAAGGCTCGACGAGCGCTTCCCTCTCCGACTCCACTGCGTCCGCTGCTGACGCGGCTCAGGCCATACGTCCGCCCGCTCTCGTTCGGTGCGCTCGCGCTGCTCATCAGCTCGGGCATCGGACTCGCCTTCCCGCTGATCGTCCGCGAGCTGCTCGACGCGGCGTTCGTACGTGGCGACGGAGCGCTGCTCAACAAGCTCGCGCTGCTGCTCGTGGTGATCTTCGCCGTGCAGGGGCTGATGAGCTTCGTGCAGGTGTGGCTGATCACGTCGGTGGCCGAGCGGGTGATCGCAAAGCTGAGGAGCGAGCTGTTCGCGCATCTGGTGCGGCTGTCGCCGGGCTTCTTCGCGGAGCAGCGCACTGGCGAGCTGACGAGCCGCCTGAGCACCGACCTCACGCTGCTGCAGAGCGTGATGACGTACCAGTCGACGGAGCTGATGCGGCAGCTTGTGTATCTGATCGGCGGGATCGCGATGCTGACGATCACGCATCCGCAACTGACGGTGACGACGCTCGCGGTGGTGCCGGTGGTGGTGGGCGCGGCGTTCATCTTCGGGCGCGCAATGCGCAAGGCGAGTACGGTGGTGCAGGACCGCATCGCCGAGGCGATGGGGACGGCAGATGAGGCATTCTCCCAGATCCGGACGGTACAGAGCTTCACTCGCGAGACGGCGGAGAGCATGCGCTACGACGCGCAGCTCTCGGACGTGGTCGACGCGGCGATTCACCGCGCGCTCGTGCGTGGCGTCTTCTTCGGCGTCATCACCTTCGCCGGATTCGCGGGAGTGGCGGCGGTGCTCTGGCAGGGCGGGCGGCTCGTGCTCGCGCACCAGCTGACGGGTGGCGCGCTCGTCGAGTTCCTCTTTTATGCGTTCTTCGTGGCGGCGGCCGTCGGCGCGCTCGGCCAGCTATTCGGCGCGTATCAGGAGGCGATCGGCGCGGCGCGCCGGGTCTTCGATCTGCTCGAGACGAAGCCCACGATTGCCGACGCGGTGCACGTGGTGACGTTGCCGAAGCCGGTGCGTGGCGACGTGCGGCTCGCGGACGTGACGTTTCGATATGGCGACGAGCTGCCCGATGTGCTGCACGATGTGAACTTCACGATCGCGCCGGGGGAGGTGGTGGCGCTCGTGGGACCGTCGGGTGCGGGAAAGACGACGATCGCCTCGCTGGTGCCGCGCTTCTGGGATGTGCAGCAGGGCGCGGTGACGCTCGACGGTGTGGACGTGCGCTCGCTCGCGCTCTCGGAGCTGCGCGGCGCGATCGGCATCGTGCCGCAGGAGCCCGCGCTGTTCAGCGGCACGGTGCGCGACAACATCGCGTACGCGCGCGCGGACGCGACGGATGCCGAAGTCGAGGGAGCTGCGCGCGCCGCGCACGCGATGGAGTTCATCGATCGGCTTCCCGACCGCATGCAGACGCGCGTGGGCGAGCGCGGAGTGAAGCTCTCGGGTGGGCAGCGCCAGCGCATCGCGATCGCGCGCGTGTTCCTCAAGAATCCGGCGGTGGTGATCCTCGATGAGGCGACGTCGAGCCTCGACACGGAGAGCGAGCAGCTCGTCGAGCAGGCGATGGAGGAGCTATTGCGAGGGCGGTCGACGTTGATCATCGCGCACCGATTGAGCACCGTGCGCCGCGCCGACCGGGTCATCGTGCTGGAGGGCGGCGTCATCGTGGAGGAGGGGAGTCACGAGGAGCTCATCGCGAGCGGCGGCTTGTACGCGCGGTTGCATCGCGCAGCGGGATTGAGTCTCACGGCGTAGGGAGCACTTCATGAGCGACGGTTCAGTGGGGGCGTGTATCTGAAGGTCTCGCACATTTTCAGGGCCGCGCGCGCAGTCTCACCGTTCCCTTGAACGTGCGCACGGTGACATCCGAGGCGCCGGTGCCCAGGCTGACCTGAAGGGTGTGCACCCCAGATGCAGCCGGATGCAGCTGCGCGAATCCGTTGTCGATGACTCCTTCGACACTCGAAAGCTCGAAGCGCGCGGACACATCGCGCGGGAGCAGAAAGTCGATCGCGCCGCTGTGCGTAGAGAACTCGAAGAGCGAGTGTTCGCGGATCGTCGCCGCGTAGTGGATGTCGCCCGTGACCGCCGTGAAGCGGCCATGCAGGATCGTGGCAGTCGCGACGTCGAGCGTGCCGCCGATCGTCGACGCGTCGACATCTTCGAGCGAGCCTCGAATCACGAGGTGCCCCTTCCCCGTCTTGGCGCGTGCCCAGGGCGTCGCGGCGTCTAGATCGATGTCGCCGCTCATCGACTCGACGTCCACGGAGCGCATGGTGCCCGCGATGTGATAGCTCCCCGAGACGGCGTAGAACCAGCCGCCCACGTCACTCACGTTGCTCAGCGCGTCCACCGTCTTGAGCGCCACCTGGCTCGCCCTCGGCATATAGATCACGAGTCGCGATGCCGACATCGATCCGCCATCGCGCTGATCGACGATCAGCTTGTAGCCTGCCGTGTCCGTGCCGCTCAGCAGCAGCTGCGCGGACGCCGGAAGACGACCCCGAACTACTACCGAGTCCCGGTCCCATCCGATCAACTGGACGGTTCCGGAAGGCACGAACATCTTGAGCGGCGCTCCCGAGCGCAACGCGCGCGCGCGCAGCACGGGATCCGCGGTCGGGCGCGTGTTTTGCGCAGCCACGCGTGCCGTCACCCCCAATGCCATCGCCAGCGTGAGAATCCGGACATCAGCTCGCATTGTTTGCTCGCTTGAGCAGCTCCACCTTCTCGCGATACGACGACGCGAGCAGCCGCTGCAGCGCCACACTGCTGGGGTCGCGCGCCAGCGCCGCCTTCTGCTCCGCGATGCTCGCGTCGATGATCGCCAGGTCGGACTCGAGCGATTTGGAGGTGGACGGCCCCATCATCGCACGCTCCATCTCGAACTCGTTCAGTAGCCGACGCGCTTCGTCCTCGTACGAACGTGCCGAGTCGGCGGCGCTCGCGAAGGCGACGTCGGATTGTCGCAATTGCGACGTGGGCGCATGATCGACCCATGTCTTCATCTCGGCGAACGCAGCGATGACCAGCGCGGCCGCCACCGTCGTCGAGCCGATCGCGAGCCACGGGCGACGTGCTCGGGCTCGCACCGTTGCGCCCGCGCGCTGATCGAGCGGCACCACTTTCGAGGCATCGATGCGCAACTGAATCGATGGCCAGAGATCCGCCTGCGACATCGGAGGCGCACTGTCTGCGCGCGTGATCATCACCACCGCATTCAGACGGGCGACATCTGCCGCACAGCTCTCGCAGGCAGCAATGTGCGCCTTCGCCGCACGTATCCCCTCCGCGTCGAGCGTTCCGTCTGCGGCACCGTGGCGCGCTTCCTCGGAGAGATGGCGAGGATCAGTCATAGAGCGAGCATCCGTGCGAGCGCGCGTCGCGCGCGGAAGAGTTGCGTACGGGACGTGCCCGCGGCGATCCCCGTCATCGTTGCGATTTCACCGTGCGCATACCCCTCGATGTCGTGGAGCACGAATACCGTGCGCGCACCGGCGGGAAGTCGCCCTAGCGCCACCGCCAGGTCCATTCCGGCATCGGCATCTGTATCAGCGGCCACCGAGTCCATCGCGAGTCCCTCCGGATCATCGATCATTCGCAGCGCGTCGCGCTTCGCCGACCTCCACCTCTCGAGCACTACATTCACCGCCAGTGTGTGCAGCCAGGTCGCGAGCGCGCTCTGCGCACGAAAGGATCCCAGCTTCTCCCACGCGCGCACGAACGCATCCTGCACGAGGTCATCGGCTTCGCGTGCATCGCCGCACATCCGCATGCAGAGCGCGTGAATCGCGGGTGAGTGCGTCCGATAGACCATCTCGAACGCGTCGACGTCGCCGCCCTGCGCGCGACGGACGATGTCGTCCATCGCGCGGGAATCGTCGTCATCACGCACGCCCATTCCATCTGCACGTGGCTTCACGCGCGGCGCCAATTGCGCTCAGCGAGCCGACGCGACCATGAGCGTCGAGTCGATGTCCCGCGCCACCACCGCGCGCGGAATCGGACGCCCCTCGGCCATCGTAGTCGGAATGCGCACCGCAGCCACGCTGCCGTCGGGCGCGAGCGAGACGAGGGCCGTCGTCGACGCGAGCGTGACGCGCACGAGCCACGTCCCTTCGCTCGGCCACTGCCTGCGCACCGCGAACACCCCTGGGCGCCCGGTGTCATCGATTTTGAGCGAGACGCTGCGACGTTTGCCCGCAACCAGACCTTCGGCAGAGCCGCTCAGCGCGGAAACAGTGGAAGGCCCATCGTGCGTCTCGGCATGAACGAGAAAGACCGCATCACGTGCGGAACGGTCGGCGGGATTCACGGGCGATTCGATCGACAGCCACGGCGGCCAGAACGCGCGCGCGGCGGTCGCGGCGGTGGACATTAACAGAGCGGCAGCGAGTGAGCTGTAGCAGAGAAGGCGACGCATGTGACCTCCGTCCGGATGGGTTCGAGATATCCCCTTTCCGGATTGGATGATGGCATTAATCGATCTGCTTACAACTAGTCGTACGAGTCGATCAGACCGTGCTGGGGATCCTCCAGCGTGATCATCACCATTCGCTGCCGGGTTCAGGGGACGAGTCGGTACTCGTACACAGGGTCAAGCGGCGGAAGTAAATGAGACGTTAGCGTTATGCTCGAATCGGTAAAAATACCGATGCGATTCGGCCAGCAGATGTCGCGACAACGCCCGAAACATCCCGTCTCGATACTATCGCCTTTGATTCGATACTCCCCGAAACGGGTGAAGGTAGAATTGCTGACTCCATAGTCGGGCAGCGAGTCCCGCCCCAGTACTGTCTCTTCCGATGAATCATTCGAGAAGAGGGTGAGAGTCCCACCGAGAGCGGTGTATGTCTTAATCGGCCCCGAGAAGACATCGACGGGGAGAGTGCGGCCGCTCACCCCCACCAGCTGGTAGACGCGCGACGTGAGAGCATTGGTTTCAAACTCCACGTGCCATCGCAAGTGAGGAGCGCGAATTCGACGATCGGTACTATCAATCCACGAGGAAGGGACATGGCCGCTCCGGAAGAATGGATGATGCCACCATAACCCAATCCCGCTCCAGCGCAAGAAGCGCCGAAAGCCCTACACCACGATCAAATCATGCTGATAGTCCTCAGGCGTGACGATCACCTCGCCCGGCGCGATGAACACGTTCACCTCCGCGCGCACGCCGATCTCCCCGCTCAGATACGCGCCCGGCTCGATCGAGAATCCCAGCCCCGGGATCAGCTCGCGCACCTCGCGCGACTCGAAGTTGTCAATGTGCGGTCCCGAGCCGTGCAGCTGCCGCGAGTCGATCGAGTGCCCCGTGCGATGCGTGAACTCCTTTCCGAATCCCCGCGCCGTCAGCACGTTGCGAGCAGCATCATCCACCTCGGCCCCTCGCACCACCTTCCCCGCGGGGATTCTGTCGCGCAACAGTGCGATCGACGCGTCACGCGCGTCGCGCACCGCACTCCACACCTCGAGCATGCGCGGCGTGGGCTCCCCGAGCGATCCCATCCACGTCTGATCCGCGTAAATACCATCGTTTTCGCGCGCCCAGAGATCGATGAGCAGCAGATCTCCGCGCCTGATCTCGCGCGGATGCTCAGCTGACGGCGAGTAGTGCGCGTTTGCGGCGTTTTCGTTCACCGCGACGATCGGCTCGTGCTCGAACTCGAGCTTCGCCGCC
>JBDSHG010000171.1:0-36960 GCA_039918615.1 Gemmatimonadaceae bacterium
ACAACATCTGCATGGACTACGAGGGCGTCGAGGTGAAGTATGCCGCGGGCCAGCCGTACGTCGGTGCGATCGTTCGCATGTTCCCGGGCCCCGGTGGAAACCGCGGTGCCTTCATTGCCTGGGATCCCATGGCCGGCGCGATCAAGTGGAGCATCAAGGAGAACCTGGCGGCGTACGGCGGCGCGATGACCACAGCCGGCGGACTGGTTTTCTACGGCACGATGGAAGGCTGGCTGAAGGCGGTTGATGCGAAGACGGGCACGGTGCTCTGGCAGTTCAAGACGCCGTCCGGCATCATCGGCAACCCGATGACCTACGCCGGTCCTGATGGTAAGCAGTACGTCGCGGTGCTCTCCGGTATTGGAGGCTGGGCCGGCATCGGCGTCGCCGCCGGCATCGGTGCTGAAGATCCGACCGCCGGTCTCGGCGCGCTCGGCGCCTTCGGCGATGCGGGCAGCTACACGAACCAGGGTGGTGTGCTTACGGTGTTCGCGCTCGACGGGATGGGCAAGAAGTAGTACCGTTTGGCTGGGCAATGAGTACAAAAAACCCGGTGTCGAAGCTTGCTTCGGCACCGGGTTTGTTCGTACCCTCCGGGAACTCGAATCGGCAGTAATCGTATGAAATGGATGCACATGAGACCAGGAGCACTCAAACACGTAACGGCCATTCTTGCGCTCGCTTTTCTCGTCGGCTTTGCCGGACGAGCTGCAGCGCAGGGAACGCACGAGCCGGCGATACTGCTGAGCCCGGACAGCATGTGGAAGCAGAAGCACAACCTCAGGGTCTGTGCCGATCCGCAGAACATGCCATTCACGAGTCGGAAGCGTGAAGGATTCGACAACAAGATCGCGGACCTGATCGCCCGCGAGCTCGGAGATAGCGTGTCGTACGCGTGGTGGCCGAGCAGGCGTGGCTATCTGCGCAACACGCTGAGCGCGGGAGCGTGCGATCTGGTGATTGGCGTGCCTGTGGGATTCGATCCCGTTGCAACCTCGAAGCCGTACTACCGCTCTACGTATTACATAGTGACGCGCACCGACAAGAAGCTCGGAATCACGTCGCTCGACGATCTCCGTCTCAAGAAGCTGCGAGTGGGCGTCAATCTGCTGGACGGGGACTACACGAATACACCGCCCGCGCACGCGTTGAGCGCGCATGGGATCACGGGTATCGGCGTTGTCGGCTTTCCCGGATTCTACGACGACGAGCATCACCCCGGCGAAATCATCGATTCTCTCGCCAAGGGGAACATCGACGTCGCACTCGTCTGGGGGCCGCTCGCCGGGTGGTTCGCCAAGCAGTCCGGCGTTCCGATGACCTTGACGGCACTCCCCGATTCCGACAGCGTAGATCTGCCGTTCGCGTACTCGATTGCAATCGGCACGCGGCGCTCCGACCGCGAGCTGCGCTCGCTGATTGACGAGATACTCGTACGGAAGAAGCCGGAGATCGACAAAATTCTGATGGAATACAACGTGCCTACAGTGGGCACCACGCGCTGAGCGACCATCCGTTACGGCAATGTACAGGAGCAAACCAGCATGTCGATGAAGCGTTGTCTCGAGCTCTCCGTTTCTCCTTCACTCTCACTGCTTGCGCGCGTGATTCTCATGGGAAGCGCGCTCGGCTTCGCCACGGCCTGCGCTCACCGGGATGCTGCGAAGACCGACACAACGGTCGTCGCCTCGGCTGACTCCGCAACGACTTCGACAGCTACGACCGCGACCGCTCAGGCGGCGACGCCGGTCGAGAGCGTCTCGACGGGTGAGACGACGATCTCGGCGGAGTCGAAGGCGAATCCGTCGGTTGCGGCAACCAATGTGACGACGGGCGAGGCGAAGGTGACTGCGAAGCCGTCGGCGCCAGCGGCGTCGACGGCGCCTCACAAGGTTCACACGGTCGCGCCTCCGGCCAGCGCGGCTGCTGCGAAGCCCGAAGCTGCGCCGGCGGCGGCTCCTGCTGCCGCAGCGGACACGGGGCAGAAAGCTGCAACGACGGACAGCTCGAAGAAGGCGGCGGCGGCGACCACGGATACTTCGAAGACCGCTTTGGCAGCCAATGTCGCGGATCATCTTCTCGTCTCCCCGCAGGAATACCAGGGATGGAAGATGTTTGCCGTGTATTGCTATCGCTGCCACGGCGTCGACGCGATGGGAGGCGGCATCGCGCCGAATCTCCGTCACTCCGTCAGCAAGGAAGGAAGCGTGACGCACGATGTCTTCATCACGACCGTCACCTACGGGCGAACGGCGCTCGGCATGCCGTCGTGGAAGGCGCTTCTGACGCCCGAGCAGATGGAAGGCCTCTGGCTCTACATCAACGCGCGCAGCACTAACCGGCTCTATCCGGGACGACCGCACATGGCGAAGGGCGAGAATCCGTAGGGAATCGCGAAGGATGTCATGAGAAAGAGGGCGACCCGAAAACGGGTCGCCCTCTTTCGTTGTGCGCGAGTGATGCGAGCACGCTAGGTAAGCAGCCGCACCAGCTTCGAATTCGGATAGCGCTCACGCAGCTTCGCATCGATGCCCCAAGTGCGCCCTGCGCGCGCGAAGAGGAAGGTCAGCATCATCGTGGCCAGCATGATGTGGAAGCCCTGCTGTCCGGAGCTCTGCTGCTGCACTGCCATTCCGTAGAAGACCACCTGCACCAGACCGAAGAAGGCACCGAGGGGGGTGAGCAGTCCGAAGAGGAGCGAGATGCCGACGGCGACCTCGCCGAATGCCGTGAGCGTCGCGAAGACGTGCGAATTCGGAACGACGGTGTCGAGCAGGAAGCTCTTGTACCACGGGAACGGATTGTCCGTTGCGTACTTTGCGATGAGCTTCGGCATCACGCCCTGCCAGCGCTCCGTTGCTGCGGGCAGCGGGAAGAAGCCGCCCGCGAGGGCGATCGTGATCTTCGTCAGGATGCTCTTTCCGAACCAGACGCCGACGACCATGCGTTGTGCCGCGATCCATTTCTGTGGTGCGCGCATCGTTGTGAAGTCGGGCATCGTATCCTCGAAGATCGTAAACGCCGCCGGATGGCGACGCAGAGCGGTCAGGCGCGTACCGACTGGGGATCGCGAACGCTCACGCGCGCGCCGGTCCCTGTAAACTGATTGACGTATACGGAACCGTTGCCGTTGAGGTAGCTGCGAGCCTCGAAGGCGAGCGCTGAGGCCGCATCATCGCCGTCGACGATACCATAGACCGCGGGACCCCACGAGCTCTGTCCTACACCCGCCGCTCCCCAATCGCTCAACTTGCCGATCAGCTCGGTGGACGCTCCTGTCGCGAACGGGCCGCCCTGCGCCGGGGCAAACCATCCGCCGTTGATCTGCTGGATCTCCGTGATCGCGATCCCGAAGGCGCCCAGGTCGCCGTCTACGAGCGCCGGAAGCATCGACATGACCACGAGGTGGGAGACATGCTGCACCTCGCGCAGAGGCGGCGGAGGGAGCTCCTTGAAGGCCTCCACTTCGTTCTTGCCACTCATCCCCTCGGTGTTTCGCGGCACGATCAGCACGCAGCGCCACGATTCGGGGATCGCGATCCGCGCGAGCAGCGGCGCGATGCGATCCCCGCCTTCGCTCCGACCGCCCTCGACGACGAAACCGCCGCCGTCAAAAAGCCAACTTCCGATCGCCGAGCGGCGTGCGCGGCCGACGGCGGCGGCGAGGACGCCCGTGCTCGTATCGCGATCGTAGAGCTCGGCGATTGCGCGCGAGACGGCGAGCGCGAGCTGCGTGCCGGAGCCGAGCCCCGCGTGGCTGGGAATAGCGTGGCGAATCAATATTCGCACACCGGTCCTAATTCCCTGAGAATCCAGGTAGCGCGTCGCGAATGCCGCCGCTCGCTCCGATTCTGCGCCCTCCGCCTCGACCACGTCCGCACGCTCGACCTCGATCAGGAGCGACGGATCGAAGACGCCGGCGCCGATCCCGCCGAAGCGGCGTCCGAGCGAGCCGCGGAGATCGAGCATCCCGAAGTGGAGGCGCGCGGGCGCCTCGATGCGGACCATCCCGTCCACCGCGCGGCTGTCAGCCACAGGCAGATTGAGCGGCGGCGAGGGCAGCGAGCTTGCTCTCGATGTGATTGGTGAGCATCGCCATCGCTTCGTGCTCGCGGTCGCCGGCGGTCTTATCGACGATGATCTGCAGTCGAGCGACATCCGCGCGGATCTCGGCGGCCGAGAGGAGGTGCGTGCGCGTGGCGACGATCGCAGTCTCGAGCACGGCGTTGCGCGCGCGATTGAAGCCGATGAACTCGCGGCGCGCGCCGCTGTGCACGACGGCGGTGTCGATGCGCGAGCGCGGCGGCGTCGCATCGATGTGGCGCACCTCGAGCTCTCGCCAGGAGCACGCGGCCTCGAGCACCACACCCCGCACGCGCACCGCAGGGGCGGCGGGATACTGCGGGCTCGAGATCGCGGCGCGGGCGAAGAGCATGATGTCGTCAGTGAGATTGACGACGGCGGCGCCGGTGTCGCGGAGGTTGCGGAAGGTCGTCGTCTCGAGGAATGGCTTGACCACGATGCGGTCGTCGCCCCACTCGACGCCCATCGGTGCGAAGTTCACGACGCCGGCTTCGTCCATGGTCGTGATGATCGCTTCGATGATCATGTGCGACACTCCTCGCGCACGAGCGCGGCGTAGGCTTTGCTGATGCGCTGCGTGATCGGGCCGCAGCGGCCCGTGCCGATCGCCGTGGTCGCGACGCGAACGAGCGGCGCGATCTCGCGGATGGAGCTCGTGAGAAAGAGCTCGCTCGCCATCGCCAGCTCGGGCTCGGCCATCTCGCGCTCCATTGTGCTTATCTCGAGCGCGTGCGCGAGCTCGAGCACGGTGGCGCGCGTGATGCCGGGGAGCACGCCGCATGAGACGGGTGGCGTGACGAGCGTGCCGTCGATCATCGCGAAGATGTTGCTCGCGGTCGCCTCGGAGACGTGGCCGGCGGTGTCGAGGAAGATCGCGTCGTCGGCGCCGTCGGCCTTCGCCTGCGCGAGCGCGAGCACGGACTCGGTGTAGGAGAGCGTCTTGATCCCCGAGGTGAGCGCGTACTCGTTGCGGCGTGCGCTCGCCATCGCGGCAACGAGGGGGCGCGGCATGTCGGGCGGTGCGAACGGCGCCATGGTCAGCGCGATGGTGGGCGCTGGATGCGGAGGGGGCGCGAGCCCCGGCGGCGCGGGGCCGCGCGTGACGGTGAGGCGGACGCTCGCGTGCGCGTAGCCCGCGGCGTGCGCGGTGCGCGCCGAGGCGGCGACGTGGTCGCGGAGCGCGGGCGGGATCGGGATGCCGAGGATGCGCGCGCCGATGCAGAGGCGATCGAGATGCGAGTCGAGACGGAAGATGACGCCGTTCGTCAAGCGCATCGTCTCGAAAAGTCCGTCGGCGAGCGTGAAGCCGCGGTCGAGTGGCGAAAGCTGCGGCTCGTCGACGGAGCGCTCGACGCCGTTCAACCAGAAGATCATCGCACCAACTCGACGGGTGGCACCGTCGATTCCGGCGATGCGGCCGGCGCGAAGGCGAGGTCGGCGCGATCGGGGAGCGAGCGCTCGTTCGCGCGGTCGCCGTGCAGGAAGTGATCGATCAGCCAGTAGCCGTGCTCCGTGAGCGCGGACTCCGGGTGGAACTGCACGCCGACGACGGGATCGGTGCGATGAGCGACAGCCATGATCTCGCCGTCTTCGGATGTTGCGGTGACACGCAGTGTCGGCGGGAGTGAGTCCGGCGCGATGACGAGCGAATGGTAGCGCGTCGCGATGAAGGGTGAGGGGACGCCGGCGAACAGCTCGCTGCCGTCGTGATGAATGCGCGATGTCTTCCCGTGCATCGGTTTGCGTGCGCGCACTACTTCGGCGCCGTACGCTGTGCCGATCGCCTGATGGCCCAGGCAGACGCCGAGGATGGGGATCGTCGGGCCGAACTCCCGGATGACGGATACGGAGATGCCGGCCTCGGCGGGGGAGCACGGGCCGGGCGAGACGATGATGTGTGTGGGGTCGAGCTCGCGGATCTCGTCGATGGAGATCGCGTCGTTCCGAACGACCACGGGATGTTCGCCGAGCTCGCGCACGTAGCGCGAGAGGTTGTAGACGAACGAATCGTAGTTGTCGAGGAGGAGAATCACGCCGTACTGGATCCCGCGCGAGAGGTCGATTCTCCGACGGCGGCTAGGCCGAGAGCGCCCGGATCAGTGCGCGGGCCTTGTCGAAGGTCTCGCGGTATTCCTGCTCGGGATCGGAGTCGGCGACGATGCCGCCGCCTGCGGAAAAGTATACCCGTCCGTGGACAGCCTGATAGGTGCGGATGACGATGCTGGTGTCCATGACGCCGGTGACGGAGACGTAGCCAATGGAGCCGCAGTAGACGCCACGGCGGGACGGCTCGAGCTCGGCGATGATCTCCATCGCGCGGACCTTCGGCGCACCGGTGATCGAGCCGCCGGGGAAGGTGGCGCAGAGGAGATCAATGGCGTCGCGGCCGGGCTCGAGGGTGCCGGTGACGGTGGAGACGAGATGGTGAACGGTTGCGTAGCGTTCGAGGGCGAAGAGCTCGGGAACGCGGACGCTGCCGGGGAGTGAGACGCGGGAGAGGTCGTTCCGCATGAGGTCGACGATCATCAGGTTCTCGGCTCTGTCCTTCTCGCTCTCCTGGAGGGCGCGGCCGAGCGCGGCATCGTGGGCGGGATAGACGCCGCGGGGGCGTGTGCCCTTGATCGGGCGGGCTTCGATCTGGCGAGCGCCGTCGAGGCGGAGGAAGCGCTCGGGGGAGGCGCTGGCGACGGTGACGGCGCCGAACTCGAGAAAAGCGGCGAAGGGGGCGGGGTTGATGCCGCGGAGTCGCTGGTAGAGCGCCCACGGTGATTCGGTGAGCGGGGCTTCGAAGCGCTGGGAGAGATTCGCCTGGAAGATGTCACCGGCGACGATGTACTCGCGCACGCGAGTGAGTGCGTCCAGATACCCGCGATGGGTGAACGACGAGCGGAGATCGAGATGCGGCGCGAGATCGGTGTCGGAGACGGGGTAGGAGGGCGCGGGAGCGAGTGGTGCGCCGATGGGGTGGGCGCTGGAGAATGGAAGCAGGGTCTTTATCTCAGTGCTAAGAGAATATGAGCCCAGGCGATCCAAAACGTCTCTCAGTCGACTCTCACAGTACTGAGATTTCTCCGTGTCGCTTTGTGGCATTCCCGTGGAGATGATCCAGGCGCGGTGCTCGAGGTGGTCCCACGCGATCACCCAGTCGTAGATCGGGAAGATCACATCGGGGATCGCGAGGTCATCCCAGCGCGGCGCCGGGAGGCGCTCGAGCACGGCGCCCCAGTCGTAGGCGAGATAGCCGGCGGCGCCGCCCTGAAATGGCGGAAGGTCGGGGATCGGATCGGCCTGGTGTGGGGCGAGCAGCTCGCGCACGGCGGCCATCGCGTGCGTCGCGACACCCGTCTCTGTGCCTGTGCGCGTGTCGAGCACCGATGCGTGCGCGCCCTTGCCGTGCACGACGAGTGCGGGGTCCGCGGCGAGGAAGGAGTAGCGTCCCAGTCGCTCGGCGTCGCGCGCGCTGTCGAGGAAGAGGAGGAAGGGCAGCCCGCGGAAGCGCGCGCACGTCTCGACCGGATCGGGGACCGGGCGGAGCTCCTGGACGAGGGGCGGGCTCATGTAGGCGAGGGGTCGCCCCCGGGGGGCGGAGAGGGCTCTGCAGCAGCGCGCCGCGAACGCTGTGTCAGCTTCACGTGCTCCGACTTCACGTCGTCCGGCGGCGTGAGGTAGCCCCACGAGAGCGAGCCCTCCTGCCGGTACGTCTTCCCGAGGGTGATCGCGAGCTTTGCCTTGGCGAGCTCCTTTCCCAGATAGAACGCGTGCGTCGCTTCGTCGACGCCGAGCTGCAGAAATATCTCCTGGATGTCCGTGCCACGCACGAAGAGATCGCGATTGAGCACCGTGATCGTGTCGGGGTCCGTGAAGATGCGAAAGTTCGGATCCTTGATGGCCTGCTGCAGCTCGCGCAGCTCCGCCTCTGAGTACTCGAGGATCTTCGGATCCTTGATCGTGACGAGGCGGTTGTCGACGCGCTTGGGCGGCACCTTCTTCGTCACCGCGTGATACATGAGTCGGCGCGCGATGTCGATCTCGCGCACGGAGCCGTGCGCCCACGGGATCACCTCCGTCGTGAGCACGGCGCGAACGCCGAGCTCCTGGCAGATGGCGATGAGCAGCGCGTTGACGCCGGTGGAGTCCGCAGCCGTGAGCTCGGTGATGTTACCGATCCCCATCATCATCTCGGCGTTCGGCCATCGCCGTCTCGCCTCGGCGTAGCGCTCGAGGGACGCCATGAACCCGAATCCGATCGGCTCGAGGATCGGGTCGATGAGATACGGGATCTTCAGCTCGTCGAGACGCTCCAGCGTGGGAGTGATCGTCTCAATCGGCGCGCCGAAGTCCGGTAGCGCGACGACGCGTACGTTGCGTCCCGCGAGCTCGGGTGCGACGTCGAGATTGCCGCCGTTGATGCTGAGGACGAGCGTGGCGCCCGCGTCGACCGCGGTGCGGATCTCGTCGACGTTGAACGTGTCGATGCTCACGCGGATCCCGGCTGTCACGAGCTCGCGCACCACGTCGCCGAGCTCGGGGAACGCGCGCCCGGGAGTGCAGCCGATGTCGATGTAGTCGGCGCCCGAGTCGTGAAAGCGCATTGCCTCGCTCATGATTCCCGCGCGCGAAAGCCGCGGAGCGTTGTTGATCTCGGCGATGATCTCGATGTCCCACGCGCCATAGTCCTCGCGCGCGGCGGCCTGTCCGAAGTACTCCGGGATCTCGCGCAGATCCTTTGGGCCCTTCTCGACGCGCACGGAGAAGCGGTCGGCGATCGACTGCGTCGCGCCCTCGCAAAGACCGGGAATGAGCACGAGATCCGTTCCCGCGGGGACCGCGAGATGCTTTGCGATCCAATCGGTGGTCATGAGTGCGGCGACGGTGATCGGCAGCATCGCGACGTCCGCCGCGAACGGCGCCTTCATCGACGCGAGCGTGCTGCGCAGCGCCGGCTCGGCGAGCTTCCCGGTGACGAAGAGAACGCGCGACGGCGCTGCGACCGCAGTCACTTACTTCGAATCGCCGCCCCGAACGAACTTGTTCGGCGTTCCCTCGAGGCCGGTGGTGCGCCCGCTCTCGGGGCGCCAGAGCACGGCGTCCTCGATTCTATGCGCGAGCTCGAAGTCCTTGTCGGTGATTCCGCCGGCGGAGTGCGTCTGCAGCTTCACGCCCACCTTCGCCCACGTCACCGTGAGATCGGGATGATGGAACGCCGCCTCGGCGACGAACGCGATGGCATTGACGAGCATCAACGTCGTGGGCCAGCCGTCCGTCTTGTATTGCCGGCGGATCCACTTGTCCTCGTAATACCACCCCGGCAGCGTGCGCAGCAGCTCGGCGATCTGCTCTTCCGTGTATGTCGGATCCTTTCTCACCATCGTTCGCTGCTCCTCAGAGGTAATCCTTCACATTACCACGCCGCCGCCGATCATCAGCATCTGTCCCGTCAGAAATGTGGAATCGGGAGAGGCGAGAAAGACCGCGGCGCGGGCGACGTCCTCAGCTGTTCCCCACCGCTTGAGCGGCGTGGTCTCGACCACGTTGCGGTAGTAATCGGGATCCATCGTCGTCGAAGCGAACTCCGTCTCGATCCATCCGGGGCCCAGGATGTTCACGCGGATCTTCGGCGCGACGGAGCGAGCGAGCGACTTGCTGAAGCTGAGAATTCCGCCTTTCACCGCGGAGAACATCTGCGGATTGGTGCCTTCGAAGCCGAAGAGGACGTGATCCCAGCTCATGTTGATGATCACGCCGCCGTCGGGCTGCTCCTTCATGATGCGTGCGGCTTCCCACGATGCGAGGATGGTGCCTCGCAAGTCCACCGTGAGTAGTTGGTCGAGCTTTTCGAGGCGCGACTTCTTTGCGTCGTCGCCGGTGAGAATGTCGGCGCCCGCGCTGTTGACCCAGATGTCGACGCGCTCGAACTGGTCCGCGAGGTCGCGCGCCAGTGTAGCTATCGAGGCGGGGTCGGCGAGCTCGAGTTGGAAGACGGCGGCGCGGCGGCCGGCGTGCTCGATCTCCGTCGCGACTTCGATGGCGTCGTGCCGGCCGGTACGGTAAGTGATGGCGACGTCGGCGCCGGCGTGGGCCAGCGCGAGGGCAATTGCGCGGCCGATTCCGGTGGTTGCACCGGTCACGAGCGCGACCTTGCCGGCAAGAGAAGACAACTGGTGGCGCTCCAGAAAATGATGCAAGCTTACCGGCGGAACTGCACTAATAAGCGCGGGATGCATGGACGGAACAAGGGGGAGTGCGTGCGTCTGCTGGTGAGCGTTCGCAATGCGGAGGAGGCGCGGGCCGCGTTGGCGGGGGGTGCGGAGATCATCGACGCGAAGGAGCCCGCGCTCGGCGCGCTCGGCGCGGTGCAGAGCGGTGTGCTGCGCGAGATCATCGAGGCGGTGAACGGGATGCGCCCGGTAAGTGCGGCGCTCGGCGATTCGGGCAGCGTCGACTCGTTGGCGAGCGCGTCTCGCGAGGCGGCGGAGGCCGGGGCGATGTTCGTGAAGGTGGGCTTCGCGGACGTGCGCGAGCTCGGCGCCGTGCGTGCGAGGCTGGCGCGCGTGATGGATGGTGCGCTGCTGCCGTCGTCGCCATGCGCGGTGGTCGCGGTTGCGTACGCCGATTGGGACGAGGTGGGCGGAGCGGCGCCGTCGACGGTGCTCGCGGCGGCGGCGGCCGAGGGGGCGATGGGGGTGTTGGTGGATACGGTGCGGAAGGATGGCGCGGGACTCTTTCGGTGCCTCGGCCGTGCTGTGCTGGAGTCGCTCGTGCGAGAGGCACGTAAGCGGTCGCTGCTGGTGGCGCTCGCGGGGCGGATCACCGCGGACGACATGGCGTTCGCCTACGAGGTGGGGGCGGAGATCGTGGGAGTGCGCGGCGCGGCGTGCGAGCATGGACGCGAGGGGCGCGTGCGCGAGAGCAAGGTGCGCGACCTGGTGACTGCGCGCGATTTGCTACGCGTGCATCGCGGCGACTCGCTCGGGGGCGCGCGCGATCTCAGTCGGGAAACCAGTTTCCGCTGAGCATGTCCGGGGTTACGATCGTGTACTTCATTAAGGGAGTGCGCGCACGATCGAAGTAGCGGTCGACGACGGTGAGGGCATCATGCGCATCGGGTTTGATGAGGATCAGCTGTCGCGCGCCGACGCTCGACGCGACCCACGCCGCGATGCTGTCGCTGGTGACGTCCCAGCTGTGGGGGAGCGGATCGGCTTCGCGGAGCCAGCGTGTGGGCGCGAGCACCGGGATGTTCCCTCGCAGGAGTGCGCGCTCGATCTCGCCGCGACGATGGACGATCTCGGCGTTGCGGATGCGCGAGGCGAGGAGCAGGGCGAGCTGCTCCATGGCGAGGATGGCCATCCAGTGCGCGTCGTCGTCGGTGAGGGTGTGGCGGGCGTCGGCCGCACGGACGGCGTCGGCGAAGGGGCCGCCGCCCGGGACGATGAGCAGCGTATAGTCGCGCGCGATGAGCTCGAGGGCGGAGAGAGTGCGCGCGAGCGCGCCGTCGATCTCGAGGAGTGCGCCGCCGACTTTTACGACAGCGTCGATGGTGATGGTCACGGGGGTGAGTCGAGCCAGCGCTCGCAGAGGCGCGCGACGGCGAAGGCGGTCTCGGCGCCGGCGGCGCGCGCTGCGCCGGCGGAGATGAGATCGTCGCTTGCGATGCGGAGTCCAGCGCGCCGCGCGGCCGCGCGCGCCAGGAAGGAACCGTGTCCGGCGACGACGGCGGTGGTGAGGTGCGGATGACGCTCGCGGACGCGCGTGATCGAGGCGGCGATGCGCGCGATCATCGTGTCGGCGACGAACGCGGCGATGCGGTCGATGTCGGAGTCATCGAGGAGCTCGCGATCGGCGCAGACGACGCGTGCGATGCGCTCGCCGGCAAAGTCGCGCGTGGCGGGGCGGGAGTCAGGCGTCGGTGCGGTGTAGCCTTCCGGCGGGAGCTCGCCACGCCACAGGTGGATGTCGCCCGAGAGCGCAAACGACTCCGCGGAGACGCCGGCGAGTCCATCGTGCAAGGGCACACGATGCACGATCGCTTCGATGGGCGTGCGCACGGCGCCGAGGTAGAGAAGCTCGCCGGAGAGAAGGCGCTCGGGATCGGTGCGCCCTTCGGCGACGACGCGTCCGGAGGTGATCGGGATGATGTCGGTGGTGGTGGTGCCGACGTCGACGAGAATTGCGTCGGAAACGAGCGATGCGACGAGGGCGGCGGTCGCGGCCCAGTTCGAGGCGGCAACGAGGAGCGGCACGATGCGCGCGTCGGCGACATCGAGGAAGCGACCGTCGACGGCGTAGACGACGATGCACGCGGCGGGGAAGGCGTTCGCCACGGCATCGAGCACGTACGAAACGCCATCGCGCTTGGTGCGGAAGAACTGCGAGAGCTCGGCGGTCATGGTGACGGCGTGCGTCTCCGTGCCGTCGGCGCCGAGGGCGGTGGCGATGCTCTGCAGTCGGGCGGCGAGGGTCGCGGGCGCGCGCTGGATCTCGAAGGGCTCGTTGCGCGCGGAGAGCGCGTCGTCGCCCGCAATGCGCGCCGCCTTGGTGTTGACGCCTCCGATATCCCAGCCGATGACGTTCATATGCTCGAGCATCTCGCGAAGTTTGGTCGATGCGGATAATACCGGTAGTCGATCTCCGTGCGGGAGAGGCGGTGCACGGGACGGGGGGCGACCGGTCGCGCTATTCGCTCGTGGAATCGGCGATCACGCCGACGCAGGGCGATGCACTGGCGCTGGCGGAGGCGTATGCGGCGGTGTTGCGGACGAGCGAGATTTATGTGGCCGATCTCGATGCGATCGGCGGGGGCGCGGTGCAATATGTCATGCATCAGCGGCTGTCGCGCATCGCGCGCAGCTGGATCGATGCGGGGGTGCGGAGCGAGGGTGACGCGTGCTCCCTGATCGATGCAGGGGCGGACCGCGTGGTGGTAGGGCTGGAGACGTTGCCGGGCTTCGAGATTCTTCAGGCGATCGTGCGGCGGCTTGGTGCGGATCGGGTGGTATTCAGCCTCGATTTGCGAAGCGGGGTGCCGCTGGCGCACGCGGACGCGTTGCGCGCGATGACGCCGCGCGAGCTGGCGCGAAGGGCAGTGGATACGGGTGCGGAGACGATGATCGTGCTCGATCTCGCGCGCGTCGGAAATTCAGGGGGTGCGGACGACGAGATGATGCGCGAGATGCGCGCTGCGCTGCCCGGGGTGGATCTCATCGCGGGCGGCGGTGTGCGCCACGGCGAAGATCTCGACCGGCTCGCCGCCGCCGGGGCTGATGGTGCCTTGGTGGCGACAGCGGTGCACAGAGGAGTGATCGGAAGCGACTGGGCGTGAGGCCTAGTGATGTGTGCTGTCGCCACGCTGCTGCATGCGAGACATCCCCGGCATCGACGACATCGAGGACGACGACGAAGACGCGCTGTCGCTGAGCGAGCTCTTCATCGGCATCGACTGCATGTCCATGTCCTGCTGCATGGCGTCGTGGGCGTCGGGCGACTTCGAACCGCGTGATGCGCGCATCTCCGTGTACGATGGAAGCGCCTCGATGTCGCGCTTGATATCGGCGTTCGAGAGATCGAGTACGGGCCACTGCGACATGTCATCCGGGCTGAACGCACCGTTGATGTGTCCCATGCCACCCTGAGGGATGTCCTTGCCCGTCGGATTATCATATTCGGCAACGACACGGTACTTGTGGTGTGCTTCGATCGGGAGCGCTTCCTCGTGGAAGCCCCAGATGAAGCGGCCGACCTTCGAGATGTCGCCCTTGTCATCGCGATCGGACTTGAGGCGGACAAGCACCTTGCCCGTTTCTGCGTCCTCGAAGCGCACGGCGGCGCCGTAGTCGTGCAGATGTCCGCCGATGCCGATGAGACGGCCGCTGAGCGGGAATTCGAACGTGTAGCTCTTCGTGGACTTGCCGGGCGGCACGTCGAAGGTGGTGACGCCACCAACGTGATTGTTGACGTCGACGTACAGCGGAAGCACGGGATTCTGCAGCTTGGCTTTCGGAATGTACGGGAGCGTCATCTTCAGATATGCATTATGGATGTCGCGTCCCGAATCGTTGTGCCACATTGCGTAGACGCCGAGGTGCTGGCCCTTCGCGAGCGGAACACCGACGCCGGCGGGAAGGAGAACGGGATCGGTCTCCTTGCCCCACCCGAACAGACGCTCGACCATCTGATACACGATCTGACGGCGATCGAAGTTGACGGCGATCAGATGGTGGATGATGGACTTCGGCAGCGCGTGGCCGTCTTCGGTCTGCATGGAGAGGTTGAAGCCGCGTAGTCCGCCGTCGACGGGCCAGTCGAAGCGCAATACCTGCGGCGTGCCCATGTGCATCTCCGCCATGTCTGCGGGCATATTGGGAAGATCGTAGGGGCCGGCCGTGACGATGACTTCGCCGCGTGCCGAGTCCACCGATATGGAAATCTGCGGCTCGGCATCCGGCTTCTGCGGCGAGTTCGCCGGAGCCAGGAGTGCGATCGCGAGCAGAAGAGAAACGAACATGTGATTCCTCGAGAGGTCGAGTAGTTAGTTTTCTAGTTGAGTCGTTCGCGGAAGAACGCCGACTGGCCGAAATTCTCCTCGACCTCGACTTCGATCATCGCGAGTTTGGCAAACTGCTTACCGCTGAGAGAAGCGCGTGCCTTCCCTGCCAGATATTGCGCCATCATTTCGACCGTCGTGTTCGGAATGGCGAGCAGTGCGCAGTCGGAAAGCGGAAATACGTAGCGTGGCTTGCCGTCGTACGCAACCAGTACGCGATCTTCTTCGGTGGTCACCTGCAACTTCGGATTCTGGAGTGGGAGCAACACCTTGTGGTCGATCTCATCACAGAGGCGCTTCATGAGCTGCTTCACGAACGAGAAGTCGACGACGTACCAGCTTTCCTCGTCGATATCTCCCTCGAGCGTCATCCCGACTCGGTAGTTGTGGCCGTGCAGTGATTCGCATCGGTGCCCCGCGAACGTGATGAAGTGGGCCGCCGCGAACACCATGTAGTCCTTGGTGACTGATACTCGAAACGCATTGTCCTTGCTCACCGTTCCCACCCTCCGTTCAATCCACTGTTCAGCAGTACGACGAATACCGCAGCGGCCGTTATGTCCGCAGTTGTACCAGGATTCCTTGAATTACGACTATCTCTGAGCTCGAGGTCAAGCGACGCGATCGCGCGCCTGCCGGCATCGGAGCGCACGCCGCCCGCCGCCCGCACGGCGATGGCGCGGTGCCTAACCGCATCGGCAGCATCCGGGCCCAGCTTCCGGGCGATCAGCGTGTCCGGGGCCTCGGCGAGGAGAGCCAGATAGCATTCCACGATCGCATCTGACCAGTCCAACCCTGCTGCACGCGCCTTCGTGAGGGCTGGCGCGCCAACCGTGAAGGTGCGGGCGAAGGCGGTGACGTACTCGCGCGCGATGTCATCGCGATCGGAAGCAAGCGCCATCGCCGCAGCGAGCGTGACCGTGGGAGCGGCCGCGACGTCCTCCGCGGCGACCTGGCCGAGTCCGCCTGGACGTGCAAGGCGGATGGCGCGGTACACCGAAGTGGCGTCGGATACCGTCGACGCGCCGATGACCTCGCGCACGCGATCGCGGAGAGCCTTTGGCGACGATGCATGCGCGGCGCGCGCGAGCGGTGCGAGGAGGAGGACGATGCCGAGGTTGGTGTTCGCGCCCGTCCAGCGACGGGTGTCCTCAATGGCGCGGCGGATGGTCTCGCCGACGGGGTGAACGCCTGCGTCGAGAAATGCCGGAGCGATCGCGGCGGCGCTCGCGAGAAAGTCTTCGTAGCGCGTGTCGTGGAAGGCGATGCCGGGGGAGACGTTTCCGGGCTTCGGCGCACTGGCCTCGAGCAGGCAGGCGAGCTGCGCGGCGGCCGCGATCTGCTCGCGCGTCATGAACGCGCGAGGTGCGTGGAGGCCACGTGGTCGATCAGTGCGCCGGCGACGTCGAAGGAGGTCGCCTCCTGGAGTCCACGCCATCCCGGAATTCCGTTTACCTCGAGCACGTACACCGTGCCGTCGTGCGCGGGAAGGAGATCGACGCCGGCGTAGACCGCGCCGACCGCGCGCGCGGCACGAAGGGCCATCTCGTGCATCCCCGGCGAGAGCGTGACTGCGCGCGCTTCACCGCCGCGCGAGATGTTGGTTCGCCATCCGGGGGAGCGTCGCTCGATTGCGGCGACCACGTGGTCGCCAATGACGAACGCGCGAATGTCGCGCCCCTCGTGCGGAATCGCGCGCTGAAGATAATAAACTCCCCGAATCGCCTCCAACGCGCGGAAAACGCGCCATGCGGTTTCTTCATCACTCACGCGCACCATGCCGAGTCCCATGGAGCCGAAGAGCGGCTTGACGATGACGTCACCCATCGTGCGAAAGGCGGACGCCGCATCTTCAGCGCGCTCGCATACAATGGTTTGTGGAGTTGCGAGGCCCGCCCGTTGGAGCAGCGCGGACGTGTAGAACTTGTCCACCGTACGCTCGATCGCGCGTGGAGGATTCACGACCGCGACGCCCGCATCTTCGAGCCAGTGAAGCGCGTCGACGCGATAGATGATCTGTTCGAGCGAGCCGTTGGGGATGATGCGCGCGAGGACGGCGTCGCAGTCGAACAGGTCGGGCGCATTTGCGCCGAGATTCGGCAAGCCGTCGGCATGCGTGCCGAGCCGTGCGACCAGCGACTCGTATGGGAGCAGGAATGGTTGGTGACCGCGCTCGAGGATTGCACGCTGCAGTTCGTCGGTGTGCCAACCGCTTCGCGTGCTGAGTACGGCGATCTTCATGGTGCGAGTACCGCGGAGCGCGGCCATGCGCCCTCAGGACGCATGGCCGTCGATCGCTCTAGCGCGTCTCCCCTCCGGTGAGGACGATCTGCCCACCAGTCGAAAACTTCGAAAGGTTATCGGCGACCGCCTTGAAGCCGGGCGTCGCCATGCCGGCCTTGAGCGCGGCTTCGCTCGGGAACCAGAGCTGCGCCATACGATAGTGCGCCGGCTTCGAGCCGTCTGCGTTGGGCGCGAACTTGATGAGCACCGCCTTGGAGAAGCCGATTTCCTTTGCCTTCTCATTGACCAGCGGCAGGTGCGTCGTGGAATAGTACTTCTCGAACGCGGCCGTGTCCTTCGGCCAGTTGTACAGCACGACGACTGCGGAAATCGGGGCGTCAGCGGCAGGCGTGCCGGCAGCGGGTGCCATCGCGGTCGTGTCCTTCATCGAGCCCATCGCCGTGTCGGTAGCGGGCTTGTCGGCGGGCTTGGTACACGCGAGCACGAGCAGGGCTGCGGCAAGCGGGGCAAAGGAACGCATATCATTTCTCCATTGAGAGTCGTACCCTCGAGGTGCGAGGGCGTGAGAACATAGCACAACACAGCAGCAATTGTGACCAGTCGGCCTCACTCGTCCAGCAGCGAGCGCCGCAGCACCTCGGCGTTCACCAACCCGCCGTGGAACGTCTTCCCCGTCGTCGCGCTCGTGAGCCACACCTCGGCGGGACTGAAAAGCATCTTGTCGATCTTGTAGAAATCTCCGTCGTAGCGCTTGAATGTCTCGTAAAACGGTGTGCCGTAGTCCGTCGATGACGACGCGGGCATCTTCGCGGCGAGGTCGGCGAGCTCGTCGTCGGATGCGTCGACCACGTAAGCGGTTTGGCCGCCGTACAGGATGCAGTCGTTCGTGCGGCCGATCGCGCGCAGGTCGTTCTTCGCAAGCGGCGGCAGCGGCGCCGTACCGATGCCGCTGACGACGCGATTCACGTCGAAGCCGAGCACCTCCATCTTGTGCAGCCCCGTCTCGAGGATGCGCGCAACAACCTGCACGCCGCCCGCGAGGCTCGCGGTGGGTGCGATGGCGAAGGTGAGCTGCGACGGGGTGAGCGAAGCCTTCTGCGCGACGAGCGCGACGGCTTCCTCCGTTGGAATCGTGCGTCCCTCGAGCACGAGCACGCCGCGCGCGGCCGTTTCCTGGTAGCCCAGCTTTTCGAAGAGCTCCTTCTCGACACGCGCGTGCGCGCGCAGTGGGCCGGACGCCATCGCGAAATACTTGCCGACGGTGAGCGCCCAGCCGGCGTACTGCGACGCCATGCACGAGACGGCGGGATGATCGGTCCACACTTCGACGCCCGGGAGCGCAGAGCCGCCGATCTCGAGCTGTGCGTAGCGAATGTGTCCGAGCCCGCCCATGCAGAGCTCCGCGAGGCCGATGCCGGCTCCGTAGCCGCCGCGCACATCGATGCCGGCGTCGATCACGCGCGCGCCGGAGGGGAGCGTCTGCACCGCGACGCGCAGCTCATCCGCGCGCGCCGCGACATCGTCGGCGATCTTCCACGCGCGCTCGTTGAGATTCATCACCTTCATGGGGACGCTTGCCATTCCAGAATTTCTCCTTTGCCGATCTCGGCGAGATCGCCGCTGTATCGCCTGAAGAGGCCGTGCAGATGCGCGTCGTCGACGGGGAGATCGAAGCGCTTGCGCAGCGAGAGGAGCATCAGTGAGAGGTGCGGCGGACGATAGGTGCACGCGTAGGCGTACGTCGCCGGGATGCGCACGGGGCCGAGCGCGACGATGGTGCCGCGCTTGTTGCCGGCACCAACGTTCTCGCCGATCGCGCCGGAGACGATGACGTTGCCGGCGATCATCCCCACGCCGACGCTGTCGCCACACGATGCGCAATACAGGATCCCGCGTCGCATGCGCGCACCGGCCTCGCGGCCAGCGATGCCGCGCACGATGATCTCGCCGCCCGTCATCCCCTTGGAGGCACCTTGCAGCGCGCCCCCCGCGCGATCGCCAACGTTCCCGGCGATCACGATCGAGCCCCCCGCCATCGCGGAGCCCGCATCGTCGCCGGCGCTTCCCTGCACCGTGATCGCGCCGCCGCGCATCCGCGCGCCGAGCGCATTGCCGATCGCGCCTGTGACCGTGAGCGACCCCGCGCTCATCAGGGTGCCGACACCGTGGAGCTGGGCGAGATCGCCGTCGATCACGAGGCTCGACGACCGCTCACCAGTCACCGTGAAGACATCGCCGAGGGGCACGCCGACTCGACCATCGCGGAGCTGCAGCGCGGAGACCTCCTGCGCATCGAGCGCGGCGAGTCGATCCGGCGCGATCGCGTCGGCGTCCAGCGGGCGCGCGAGCGGAGCACGGAGGGTGAGCGTGATGCGATCGCTCATGTCGGCCCGTCCTCGACATCGCCGCCCATGATCTTCTGCAGATGAAAGTGGAATGGGCCGAGCTTGCCCCCGTAGTTGCCCGCGGTGATCGAGTGCACGCCCGGCCGGCATGCGGCGTCGATGCCGGTCTGCATCGCCTTCGCGATCGAGCGGAAGTCGAGCCCGTCGAGAACGATCTCGAGCACGGAGTTCACGCCTTCCGGGAGATCGCTTTTCGTGATCGCGCGCAGTGTCGGCGCGAAGGCGTCGTTCGTGGACGCGATCATCGTCTTGTAGCGCTTCGCGCCCACCTTGCTGCCGCTGCGCACGATGCCGCCGGGGAATGGGAGGATCACGCCGGGCATTCCTGCCATCGCGTCGACGGCCGCCTCCGCCGCATCGAGCGCCGCATCTGCGCTCTCGGCGAGGATGAGAAAATTTCCTCCGCCGACGCCCTTCGCCTTGCCGAACATCTCCTGGATGAGGAACTCGCCTTCCATCACCGGCAGCCGCCAGTAGCGCTGGCCGTCGATCATCTTGCTTCCCTGGAAGCCATCGCCGAAGGTGCGCAGCGGCTTGCCGATCGCGATGCGGTCCGGTGCATCGGGAAGGCCATCGAAGCAGGCGGTGGTCGGACAGGTGAGCACCGTCTGGCCGATGCGCTCGATCACGCGCTTGGGCAGCGAGTCCGAGTCCATCGTGAAGAGGAGGACGCTGATCCCCGGGCGACCATCCGGAGTCTCGCCCGGCGTGAGATCGCGCTCGATCGCCGCCTCGCACTTGCACGCGATGACGGAGGTCGCGAAGCCGGTGAGCTTGTTCGCGGATTCGCGCGCCCACTTCTGATTCTTCGCCGTGATGATGATGCGTACGCCGCGCATCCCGAACGCTTCGGCGAAGGTGTCATCAATGTGCACCCCGCGGATGTCCATCAGACGGCTCCCGTCGGCATGGGCGCATCGCGAAGCCCAGTCACCGAATAATTCGCGAGCTGGATCGCGGAGTACGCCTCGAAATACTTCCCGAGATCACGCATGAGCGATTCATCGTAGCCGGGCTGCACGAAGATGCGCTTTCCAGCGGGCGCACGACGCAGCTGGCCTTCCTCGACCACGAGCGTTCCCGCCTTGACGACGTAGCGCGGCGTCGCGAACATCGTCGCATAATTCGCATCGCGGCTATAAATCGTGATGTCCGCGTCCGCGCCGACACCGAGCTGTCCCTTCTGCCTGAGGCCGAGCTGGCGCGCGGGACCTGCGCGCGTGATGATCGCGATCTCGTTGAGCGTGTATTCGCGCGCGATACCATCGGCGAGCGCGCTCCCGGCGAGCATCTTCTGATTCACGTTCTTGAGCTTCTCATCGCGGTAGGCGCGGTCCATCAGCAGGCGAATGAGATCGGGGTAGCTCATGAACGATCCGCCGTTCGGATGATCGGTGGAGAGCACCATTCGCCACGGATCCGTCGAAAGCAGAAAGAGCTCGAGCCCCACCACCCACTGCAGCGACGCAATCGCCGCCTTGTCCTTGTACTGGTACGGGACGATGCCACAGCCGGTCTCGAGCTCGATGTCGGCGTTGATCCACTTTTTCCCCGTGCTCTTGTGCAGCAGATACTCGACCGCACCGTCGGCAGTGAGCGTCGTCGCATCGCCGAACATCACCTGCCCGACATCGCCCGTGATCTCCGGATGCGAGTTCACGTACTCGGCTACCTGGCGCGCGGCGGAGCTCCACGACTTCCCGCGCTCGCCGCCGTAGCTGTGGAACTGCAGATGCGTAAAGTGCGCGCGCTGCCCCTCGAGGGCGCGCATGCTCTCGAGTGTCGTCGCGACATTTCCCGCGACGCCAAGGTTGTTGCAGTGGATGTGCACTGGATGCGGGAGGCCGAGCTCCGTGGCCGCGTTGGCGAGCACCTCGAGGATTCTGCGCGGCGTCACGTTCGATGCGCCCACGGGATCGTCGATCGTCTTCACCTCGCGCACGTTGCGCTTCCACAGCTCGACGCCACCCGGATTGACGACCTTGATTGCGTAGCCGCCGGTCGACTTGAGGATCCACGCCGCGTAGTCCTTCGCGCGGCCGATCTCGTTCGCGGCGATCTGGCGATGGAGATACTCGTCGTTGCCGAGGAGCGCGTAGAAGCCGCCGTCGATGATCGGCGTGTCGTCGAACTCGGCGTGCGTCTGCCGCGCTGCTACCGGGGCGACGGCCGCATCGAATACCGTGGTGTAGCCGAGCCCGGCGTAGCGATAGCCGGTGGTGAAGGTGCTCGGCACCGTACCGCCGGTGCCGGAGCGCGGGATGACGGCATCATCGAGCGCGGGGGCGGCGACGGGATCGAGCGTGTGCTCCTCGGGGAGGAGGCGGCGTCCCATCGACACGCTGGAGGCGGCGATGTGCGCGTGAATGTCGATGCCCCCCGCCATGATGACCATGCCGTCGGCGCGGAGCACCGGTGCATCCGCCGGGAGCGACGCGACGATACGGCCGCCGTCGATGCAGATGTCGCGCACATCGCCGTCGATGCCGTTGGCGGGATCGTGGATCGCGCCGCCGGTGATGCGGAGCTGCGTCATGGCTGCGCCTGCTGCGCGGCGATTGCGGCGCCGAGCGCCTTGAGGACCGAAGCGGTATCGCGCGGCGTGGGGAGGAGCGCGCGGAGCGGAAGCGGAAGATCGTCGGTGCGGAAGGCGATGCCGGATTCGTGAATCCCCGCGACGCCGGTGTCGATAGTGATGCCAGTGCCGAGTGTGCTTTCGCTCGCGCGCGGGCCGATGACGATGGTGCGAACGCCGCGAAGCGCGTCGGTCACCAGGCGCGGGATGGTGGCGGTGGCGCCGACGATCAGCGCCACGTCGATTGCGCCGTGCATGAGTCGCGGCAGCGACGCGTGCTCGGGCTTGTAGCGCGGGAAGCCGGCTGCGAAGTCGACCGCCATTGGGAAGCCAGTCTGCCAGGTGAGCGTCGTGTCGGCACCATTGCGATTGCCGCCCGCGCGCAGCGTGCAGAGTGACCCGCGCGTCGTTGCGTTGAGCGCCTGCGTGAGCGCGATGAGTCCATCGGCGCGTGCGGCGAGCAGCGGTGAGGGCGACTCGGCATCCGTCACGACGACTGCGTATTTCGCGCGCGTGAGCCGCGCTGCGAGCTCCGTCACTCTCGCGGTGATCGAATCGTCGCCCACGGTGCGGCTCGCCAGCGCCGCGCGCAACGCCGCGAGAAAAAGCGGTTCCTCTTCGGCCGTCATCTGGATGCGCAAATCGGCGTCGTCCGGCCCGCGCTGCGAGCCGACATCAACCGCGATGACCGTGCGATCCTTCCGTCCGTTCGGCAAATAAACCCCGACTGGATCCGGCGCGTAGCGGCTCTGGAAGCGCGGATAGCTCAGCGCGGGATCCACCGCCCAGAACACTATGACGTCGGCCCGATTGCGGATCTCGCCGAGCGTGGCGCTCGCGCGTCCGCGCCGCTGCGCCGCGAGAATCCCTTCGCTTGCGGTGAACGATGTGACGGTGTCGAGAAAGGCGCGCAGCTGGTCGGCCACCGCGACGGCGGCGCGCTGCGCCTCGGTGGTGAGATCGGGGGCGAGATAGACCAGCGGCGCGCGCGCGTCCCGCAGCACCGTCGCGATCTCGCCGAGTACATCCTCGACGGCGGTGGAACGCCCGCCGGTGATGGCGCCGGGCACCGCGCCGTCGCCGAACCAGCGCACCCCGAGCGCGCAGGCGTTGCGCGCCTCCGTAATGCGACCTCCGTTGATCACGACCGCGATGTCATCGCATGCGCATCCGCATCCGAGACAGACCGCGTGCTCCTCGATCCGCGCGGCTTCGCTCACGCGCTCTTCCGACGCATTCGCCCTTCGACCTCCGCAAATCGTATCCGCGCGCGCCGTACGAGGGCGGCGTAACAGAGAGCGCTCGTGCGCCCACTCGCGAAGATAGTGCATATCGGGCTCCCCTGCGCGATGCGCTCGCCGGGGGCCGGGATGTCGCGCAGGTCGTCGTCGGCGAGCCAGCGGGTGGTGTCGCCGAGCACGACGGTCTGCCGTGCGTAGAGCACTGCCTTCCCGCGCGCGAGCGAGATCGCCTCGCCGGAATTGGACTGCAGTGTGGAGAGCGCATTCGTGCACCCCGCCACGTGCGCGAGCCAGATCGAGCGCCCGGTCGCGCGCTCGACGAGCTCCATCGAGGCCGTGGGCCGTGGATTCACCTCGATCACGTACGGCATGTCCTGCCGTGTCATAAAATCGATTCCGCACACGCCACGAAGCGCGAACTCGCGCGTCACCGATCGCGCGAGCTCGACGGCGGCCGCGAAGAGGTCGGGGCGATGCGGCTCGAGAATGCTCCCGCAGTACGCGAAGCCGCGCGCGCCGAACGCCGCATCGCCCGAGAGCTGTCGCGTGAGCGCGAGTGGAATCAGCTCGGCGCCATCGGCGACGAAGATGATCGAGCCCGCAGTGCCGCGGATGCGCTCCTGCACGATCGATGTGCGCGGCACCGGCATCCCGTTCGTCCACCGCACGATGCCGTGACCGCCGCCGGAGCGGCGCGGCTTGAGCAGCCATCGCGTCGAGCTCGCCGCGCGCGGCGCCGAGGCGCGCACCGCAGGCGTGCGCAGCCCGAGACGCGGCAGCGTTCGCGCGAGCCCGAGCGGGTCACGCACGCGCTTCAGCACTGCGGGCGTGTTGCCAAGTAGTGTGCGCCCGCGCGCAAGCACCTTGACCGCGGCAGGAGCGTTCTCGAAGCTCGACACGTACGCCACGGCGCTCGCCTCGATGTTGCGACTTGCGCGCGCGACGGCGTGCTGATCGAAGACTCCGCTCCCGTCGCCAGGAATCGCGACCACGTCAGCGATGCGCCGCAGATCGAGATCTCCGTACGCATCGATGGCGGTCACGCGCACGCCCGCGCGCGCGGCGGACTCCGCAAGCGCGCGCACCGACACTCCGGCAATCAGCACCCGTTCGCGCGACGATGCCCTCACAGCCCGAGCCGTCGCAGCGCCGATCCCGGGGTGATGATCTTCAGATGATCGAGCACCGTGCCGTTCGCCTCGCGAATCCCCATCACATCCGTGAGCACCGCGTGTCGCCCGCCCGCAAGCCCATCCGCGATCAGCGCCGCGCCCTGCGCCGCCTCCTTCGCGACCGACGCATAGCCGTGCAGCCGCCGCACCGGCGCAACCGTGCTCAAACGCAAATGCAGCTCACGCACCACACTCGGCGCGCGCGCCACACGCCCCGAGATCAGAATCTCGTGCGGCGCCGGCACCGAGACGCAGAGCGCGGCCACCGCCTTCACCGCGCTCTCGATGAATGCGCTCCAGGCCAGTGTGTCGTCGCGCGTCTCGCCGTTCGAGAGCGCCTCGAGTGAGACGTCACTCCTCCCCACGATGCTCTCGACGCCGCCCGTGAACAGCAGCTCCTTCGTGATCGTCCCCGCGAGAAACGCGACCTCGCCATCGAGCGCGCCGGCGGCACGCATCCCGAGCGGCCCCGCGCTCCCACCCGCTCCGTCGACGATGCGGCCGTCGTGCACCGCGATGGCCGCGCTGAAGGCGCCGCCGAGCTCTAGCAAAATGAAGGAGACATCGTTCAGCGCGCACCCGCGCCGTGTCGCCTGCTCGCGAATGCCGAGTGCGGCCGCGCAGAGCTTGTCCGCGGTGCCGAGATCGACGCGATTGATCTTCCTGTGCGCGGGAACCGACGCGAGATGGATCACCCCCGGCGTGAACACCACCGGAAGCTCCGCCGCCACCATCGCGGCGGCGAGCGCGCGCAACCCGCCGATGCCACCCTGTTCCCCCGGTGCCGCGAGATACGCGAGCCGCAGGGCGCGGTCGTCCGCCTTCGCGACGGTGGTGAGCGGGAGCCCGTACCCCGACGGTCCCGCAATGAGATCCGCACCGAGACCGCGCAGCATGCCGGCGAAGGCAGCAGGGTCTGCGAGCGCTTCCGCAGTCGGGATCGTACGGTCGAGCACGAGCGCGCCGTCGTCCAGCGCGCACACATCGATGCTGATGGTCCCTGGGTCGATGCCAACCGCGAGCACGCTCGGCTCCCCGCCGCTACTGCATCAATTCTTTCGCGACGTCCTCGATCGTTTCCGCGTCGAGCACGAGGTCGTTGCGGGTGAACAGCTGCGAGACGCACTCCTTGTGCAGCTTCATCTTGAAGTTGCCGATGCCGAGCGCGCCGAACGCGATCGCGCCTTCGCGCGTCTCGCCGTCATCGTTCACCTCGACGCCTTCCACGCCGAGCGGCGGCAGCGCATTGAGGTCGACGACGACCTTGAGCTTCCCGGCCCATGCCGCGCGCGGGATGAGCATCACCCCCGCGGGCCCCGCGTTGAGCAGCACCTCGCACCCTTCCACGGCGGCCGCGGCCTGCGACGGCTCGCGCAGCGGCACGGAGCGCACATCGCCTCCGAAGCGCGCGCAGATCTCCTTCGACACGCGCTCGCCATCCTCCGGCTTGCGCGACGTGATGGTGACGTCGGCGCCCGCCTTGGCGAACAGCCCCGCCGCGCGCGTGCCGACGGGGCCCGTCCCCGCGGTGACGACGATCTTGCGCCCCTTCACGCTGCCGCCGAGCGCCTTCGTGATCTTCACGACGGCGGCGACGGCGGTGGTGTTCGAGCCGTTCGAATCCAGCATCGTCGACACGCGGAAGTTCGCGAAAAAGGCCTTCGTCGCTGCGATGAGGAGCTTCTCGCCGGCAGACATGTCTGCGCCGCCGATGAAGATCGCGGTGTTCTTCATGTCCTTGGGGCTGCGCGTGAAGATGCAGCCGTGCACGAGATCACGGACCTCGCCCTCCGTCACGCCACCCAGGCTCATGATGCGGTCCGCACCCGCGTCGTACGCGACGACCTGGTCGAAGACGCTCGGAAGACGCGAGCTGTCGAGCTGCAACAGGAGTTTCAGCATGATGACGTCGGGAAGAGGTTGAACGGGTGGCGAAAAGGGAAAGCTAACGGGGCAGAAACGCATCGAGGGGCGAGATATCCTCGCCCCTCGATGTGTACACCGCGGCGCGGCGCGCCAAAAGCATCACTTCTTGTCGGCGCCGCCAGCGAACGGATGCGTCGCAGTCTTCGCGGACGCGATCACGGTGTCGATCTTCGGCTCGTTCTTCATGGCGCGAGCGATCGACTCCTTGGTCGCCTGATAATTGTACTGGAAGATCTTCTTGTCGTCCGAGGCATCCCAGTGGATGAACACGCCGACGATGACGACGAGGTCATCGACCTTGTCCTTCGGAATGACACCGGCTTCGACGGAATCGACGACGGCACGCGCAACAGCCGCCTGCGCGGGGCCGAACATCTGAACCGCCTGCTTCGCGCCCTTGATCGTGACCTTGTTGAACAGGATCGTGTCGGGCTTGGCCGGGAGGTTCGGAGCAACGACGGCGAGCAGCGTCGTGAAGCCGTCCTTGTTGTTCGTCAGGGCGTTCATGAACGCCTGTCCCGCGTGCCCCGCCTTCGAGCCGATGATGAGATCGATGTGCGCGACCTCATTGCCATCGCCGACGAGCGATTCGCCCAATGAAAAATCAGCTGCCATGTTCGTTGCCTCCGTACCGGTGAGAAAGGGTTGCTACGCACGCGATCGCGTGAAGACTCGTTAGTTGCATCGAGAGTCGCAAAGACCGTACGGCCGCGTGCGCCAGCATCGTGTGCGTGCGTCCGGGCGGGCCGTGAACATGCGCAGGCCGCGGCCAATGTGTCAAGCCGAGCCGTATCAAGATCACGGCACGACGGGTTCCAAGCGTTGCTCGAGTAGTGCAAGTTTCTGCAATGCGAGTACCCATCGTGACGTTCCGCCTGGCGAATGGCCTCGCGGTAACGCTCTCCGAGGACCACACCGCGCCGATCGTGGCCGTGAATCTCTGGTACCACGTCGGTTCGGCAAACGAACGTCCGGGGCGGACCGGTTTCGCGCATCTGTTCGAGCACATGCTTTTTCAGGGCTCTGCGCACGTGGGCGCGAATGAGCACTTCGAGATCGTCCAGCGCGCCGGAGGCACGCTCAACGGCTCAACCTGGCTCGACCGTACGAACTATTTCGAGACGGTCCCGTCCAACCAGCTCGCGACCGCGCTCTGGCTCGAAGCCGACCGCATGGGGCAGCTCCTCCCCGCCATGACGCAGCAGAAGCTCGACACCCAGCGCGATGTTGTGAAGAACGAGCGCCGCTGGAGCGTCGACAATCAGCCGTACGGCACCTGGTGGGAGCGCCTCCCCGCCCTCGCCTTCCCGAGCGACCATCCCTTCCATCACTCGCTCATCGGCTCGATGGAAGATCTCACGGAAGCGAGCCTCGAAGACATCGCGCAGTTCTTCGCGACGTACTACACGCCCGACAACGCCGTCCTCTCCATCGCCGGCGACTTCGAGCCCG
Organism: Gemmatimonadaceae bacterium; assembly: GCA_039918615.1. GTDB lineage: Bacteria > Gemmatimonadota > Gemmatimonadetes > Gemmatimonadales > Gemmatimonadaceae > FEN-1250. Next base: position 27,642 of record JBDSHG010000171.1, read on the forward strand.
CCGAAGCGCGCGCCCTCGTCGAGCAGTTCTTCGGCCCGATCCCGCGCGGCGCCGGCAAGCCGCCGCTTCCACCGATGGAGCTTCCCGCGCATTTCGGCTCGTGGGAACGGCTCGTCGTCCCCGACGCCGTGATGCTTCCGCGCCTCTTCCTCGCCTTCCGCGCCCCAGTGTTCGGCAGCGACGCCCACTTCGTCGCCACCGTCCTCGCCGCCATCCTTGGCACCGGCAAAGGGAGCAGATTCCAGCGCGCCCTCGTGCGCGAGCGCGAAGTCGCATCCGAAGCTTCCGCGTTCACCTTCGATCTCGCGAAGGGTGCAGACCTGCTCATCGCCGACGTCACCGCGCGCCCCGGCATCACCGCCGACGTGCTCGAGACGGAAGTGGTCCGCGAGATCGATCGCGTGCGAAGTGAAGGAGTGACGGAAGCAGAAGTCCAGCGCGCCGTCGCACTCCTCGAGACCGCGCTCGTCAGCTCGCTGCAATCCGCCGGCGACCGCGCCGACAAGCTCTCCATGTTCGCGACCTACTTCGGTGACCCCTCACTCGTGAACGAGCAGACGGAGCGCTACCAGCGCGTCACCGCCGCGCAGGTATCCGCACTCGCGCGCGAGCTGCTCGCTGACGACAATCGCGCCAGTCTCGTCTACGTTCCCGCGGATGCGATCGCTGAGGATCCGGCGAACGCGGACACGCGCGAGCCGATCGGAGCGTCGCGGTGACCGCTGCCGCGACGGGCAGCGCGCGCCCGCAGGCGGGACCGCCGCGCGACTATCGCTTCCCCACCTTCGAGCGCGTCACGCTCGACAACGGACTCGGCGTCATCGTCGCGCCGGTGCACAAACTGCCCATCGTCTCCGCCGCGCTCGTCGTCGATGCCGGCGCGGCGGCGGAGCAGTCTGGCGCCGAGGGCGTTGCGCAACTCACGGCGCGCATGCTCCTCGAGGGAACCCGCAAGCACACCGGCGATGCAATTGGCGACCAGTTCGAGCGATGGGGCGCCGCCGTCGGGGCGAGCGCCGACTGGGACGCCGCCATGCTCTCGATGACGGTGCTCGTGCCGCGTGTGGCCGATGCGATGGCGTTGTTCGCCGAGGTGTTGCTCGAACCGATGTTTCCCGAGCGTGAGCTGTCGCGGCTCAAAGCCGAGCGGCTCGCGGATCTGCTGCAGCTGCGCACGGAGCCGCGCGGACTCGCGGACGAGATGTTCACACGCTTCGTGTACGACGCCTCGTCGCGCTACGCGCGCCCCGAGGCGGGCGACGCCGCATCGGTCACCGCCATCGACCGCGTAGCCGTCGAGAAGTTCTACCGGGCGCGCTATCGCCCGAACGGCTCGACGCTCATCCTCGCCGGCGACATATCCGTCACTGATGGTGTCGCGCTCGCGAGGACGCTGCTCGGCGGCTGGCGCGGCGAGGCAGCACCGCTGACGACGGTGAGCGACCAGCCCGCGCGCTCCACCTCCGCCGTGCACATCGTGCGCAAGGAGGACGCGCCGCAGTCGGAGATTCGCGTCGGACATGTCGGACTGCCGCGCAGCCATCCGGACTATTTCCCGGCGCTGATCGTGAATGCGCTGCTGGGCGGGCTGTTTTCGTCGCGCATCAATCTGAATCTGCGCGAGGTCCACGCGTACACGTACGGCGCGCACTCGTCGTTCGACTGGCGCAAGGCGGCAGGGCCGTTCGTGGTCTCGACGGCGGTAAAGAGCGACGTCACGGCGGATGCGGCGAAGGAAATCCTCCTCGAGATCTCGCGCATTCGCGCAGATGCGGTGAGCGAGGATGAACTCACGCTCGCCACGAGCTATCTCGACGGCGTCTTCCCGATCCGCTACGAGACGACGGACTCGATCGCGCGCGCGCTCGCGGCGCTGACGATCTACGGTCTCCCCAACGACTACTTCGACCGCTATCGCGCGAACATTCGCGGCGTGACCGCGATGGACGTGCTCCACGCGGCGGACAGCTATCTGCATCCCGATCAGCTCCAGCTCGTCGTCGTCGGAGATCCAGCCGTCATCTCCGCACCACTCGCTGCGCTCGACGCGGGGCCAGTCAGCGTCTATGACGCCGAAGGGCAGCCGGAGCGGTGACGACTCCGGAGAGCACCGGGAAGGTCGGCAGCCGGCGCGAGTACACAGGGCGAGTGATCAACCTCGACGTCGACACGGTGCGCTTCCCGAACGGGAAGATTGGAGAGCTCGAGATCATTCGCCATTCGGGCGCGAGCGCCGTGCTCCCCTTTCTTGGTGATCCTACCGCAGAGGATCCGCAGATCCTCCTGATCCGGCAGTACCGCTACGCTGCCGACGGCTTCATCTACGAGATCCCGGCGGGGCGTTTGGAGCCGGGGGAGCCGCCGGAGGAGTGCGCCATTCGCGAGCTCCGCGAGGAGACCGGGTGCACGGCCGAGAAGATGGCGCACCTGTATACGATGTACACGACGCCGGGCTTCACCGACGAGAAGATCCACCTCTTCGTTGCAACCGGACTGACCCGCGGCGACAGCGCGCTGGAAGCCGACGAGTTCGTCGAGGTCGTCCCGATGCACATGTCGGCTGCGCTCAAGATGATAAAGGACGGCACCATCGCCGACGCCAAGACGGCGCTCAGCATCCTCTACGTCGCCGGCTTCTTCCTCGGCTAGCCGAGCTCGCTTGAAGAGGGCTGACTGTCCCCAGAAATCGGAACCCGGTCGTCCCCGAAAGTAGACAGCCTCCTCTGGCGATGGTATCTTTGTGTAGCGTAGCGCGCGCGTAAATTATTGTGCGTGCATGACTTAGCTGGATCGTTGAAACGATGGAACATCAGGGCACGGCCCCTGCCTTTCATCGCCCCGTCGGAAGCGCCAGGGCTCTCAGCCAAACGCTTCCAGAGTCGTCTGGCGAATTCATTTGTACTCGGGGGAAACCCAAGATGGCCAACGTGGCGATGGAAGCGAGGGCGGTGGTGCCGGGGTCGGTTCGCGCCCAGCTGCAGACGCTCGAGGATGCCGAGCTGGTAGCCTCGTTCCTCGCCGGTGAGGAGCGCGCGTTCCAGGAGATCGTCGAGCGGTACCAGACGCGCCTGCTCAACTTCATCTATCGTACGATCGGTGACCGCGAGCGCGGAGAAGATCTCGTTCAGGAGGTCTTCATCCGGGTGTACCGGCACATGGCCCGCTTCGACCGCTCCAAGAAGTTCAGCACCTGGATCTACACGATCGCCTCGAATCTCGCGAAGAACGAGCTTCGGAACCGGTCGCGCAATCCGCTGGTCTTCTTCCAGACGATTCGCAAGAACTGGCAGGACGATGACCGTCCGCTGCAGTTCGAGGACGCGAACTCGCGCCCGGACGACCTCTATCGCCGCCGCCACCTGCGCTCGCTCGTCGAGGCCAGCGTGGCCCGCCTTCCCGAGCATCATCGCCAGGTGTTCATCCTCCGCGAGCTCGAAGGAAAGTCGTACGAGGAGATCGCCGAGATCACGAACTGCAACCTGGGCACGGTCAAGTCGCGGCTCAATCGCGCCCGGAATGCGTTCGCGCAGATCATCGAGCCGGGGCTCCGCTAGACACTTCGGCAAGCTGGCGGGTGGGTGATCCGGCGCACATCATTCCGGAACCCGCCCGACCGCGGCGGGTACACTGTTCAGACCCGCCGAAGTGATGTAGCGATAATGGATTGCCTCGATTTTTGTAATGGATATCTCGCCTTCGTCGACCAGACGCTTCCGCCCGCGGTACAGTCGGCCGCGAGCGTGCATCTGGCCACGTGCATCGCGTGCTCGCGCCACGATGAGGCGATGCGTCGTGGGCTGCTCGTCCTGCGCAGCCTCCCCTCCCTCGAGCCGTCGTCCGACTTCTACCTGAAGCTGACGGACACGCTGCACCGGATGGAGCGCGCGGAGCAGCACGCCTCGCGGTATCGGGGACCGGGGCTCGCCTCGTTCGCGGCCGCAGCCGCCGGGGTCGTCGGCGTCGGCTTCCTCGCCGCCGTGGCCTTCAACTGGACCGCGCAGTCGCGCAATCTCGCGCTCGCCCCGGTCGTCGCCAGCACCCCCGCCGTTGCGCCGTACCCCTCCACCAACTCGAGCTTCGTCGCCAGCGCCAGCGCGGGTCTCCCTATCTGGCCCGCCGCGATGATGGTCGATCAGGCACCCGTGCGCTTCGCCAGCGAGGAGCTGCTCGGCCGCTAGACAGTGCTCAGCGCGGTCGAGCGGGCTGATACCTCTGCGGCGCTTGCATCGCGCTCATGATCTGCGGCATGTGCCCGGACACGAACTCGATGTTCTGCATGATCACCGGTGGCACCTGCAACTTGGCCAGCTTCCCTGTCTGCTTGAGCTGAAATCCGTGGATCGCCTGCTGCAGCGCGATCGTCGTCAGCATGAAGGTGTGGCCATCGGTGTGCGCGCTCTTCATCGCGATGGCGAGCTTCGGCTCGTCGTCGATCCGCTTCCCCATTTCCGCGATTCCACTCGGCGGCCCCTCGGCCCGCAGCCGCTTCACGATGTCGGGATTTGCGAGCGTGGTGGAGTCCATCCCCTTCTTGGCCACTGCCCAGCGGTCGATGACCTCCTGGTTCAGCGCGAAGTTGTCGACCTCGCGGAGCGCGGTATCGTGCGTTGCGGGAACCGGCTGGAGCCCCAGCCCCGACGAGCCGGGCGCCTGCGCACTCTTTGCGGGTAGCGTGCCCGGCTTGTCGCTGTAGCACGCGAGGGCGGAGCCGAGGCCGAGGACGAGCGACACGATGACCAGACGGTTCGAAGCGAACGACTGCAGGGACATGGAAAGTGGGGTCGGGGAAGTAATCAACCGGACGAGGCGACGATAGCACGTGCCACTCTCGCTCGCAATCAAATATGCAGGTGTCCGCGCCGCGCCGGTGGCCCCCACTAACGGTATATTCACGAGATGCCCGCGTTCCCCGATCGCGCCTTCGAAAAGTCGCTCAAGCGCGGCGAGTTCGAGCGCGTCTACTACTTTCACGGCGACGACGACTTCCTCAAGGAGCGGGCGGTGCGCGCGCTCATCGCCGCCGCGGTCGATCCGTCGACGCGCGACTTCAATCTCGACATCCGCGCCGCCGCCGAGCTCGATGCCGAAACGCTCGGGAGCCTCCTCGGTACACCGCCAATGATGGCGGAGCGGCGTGCGGTGGTGGTGCGTGATGTCGCGGCGCTGAAGAAGGACGCGCGCGCGGTGCTCGATCGCTATCTCGCCTCGCCCGCCGCCGATGTCGTGCTCGCGCTGGTCGCGCCGGCGGGCGAAAAGGCGAAGGTCGACAAGGTACTCGAAGGACGCGCGGCGACGATCGAGTTCAAGCCGCTCAGCGGCGATCGCGTGCCGAAGTGGATCGTGCACCACGTCGAGAGCGTGCTTGGCGCGACGATCACTCCGGAAGCCGCCGAGCTGCTGCAACAGGCGGCGGGCAACGAGCTCGCCGCGCTCGCCGCGGAGCTCGACAAGCTCGCGAGCTATTCCGGCGGCGGGTTGATCGACGAGGATGCCGTCGCCGATGTCGTCGGCGTGCGCCGAGGCGAGACGCTCGGCGACTTCCTCGATCGCGTCGCGTCGCGCAACGCGGCGGGGGCGCTCGCGCTGCTGCCGCACATTCTCTCGCAGCCGAAGACGAGCGCGGTGTCGATCGTGATGGCGTTGACGACGCAGATGCTCGCGGTGGGGTGGGGGATCACGCGCAACGGACGGGCGGACTATTTCGAGCTGCTCAAGAGCGGGAAGGGGCCGTTCACCGGACGGCCGTGGGGCGAGGCCGCGCGCGCGTGGAGCGAGGCGGAGCGCCACTGGACCGACGACGCCATCGACGGTGCGCTCGACGCGCTGCTCGCCGCCGACATCGCGCTCAAGGAAACGCGCATCTCCTCGGATGCGCAGCTGCTCGCTACACTCGTGTTGACGCTGTGCGGTGTCGAACGCTCGAGGGACGCTGCACGACTCCTCCTCTCCGCTGTTCCGGCGTGATGAATCACCTTCGCACACCGCTCATGACTCGATATCTCGCTACGATAGCAGCACTGATCATAGGCGCCGCGCCGCTGGCCGCGCAGTCGACCCCACCGCTCGCTCCTGTTGCCGATACGGCGACGATCGACACGCTTTTCCTCCGCGCGCAGCGCATGGCGGCCGAGGGGCAGGGCGATGCGGCGCGCGCGCTCGTGCAGCACGAGATCGACACGGCGTCCGCCGGCTCACCGCGCTACGTGGACGCGCTGTACTGGCGCGCGGTGGTCGCGGCGACGGCTGCGGATGCGGAGAAGGATCTGCGGCGCATCATCATCGAGTTTCCGCTGTCGCCGCGCAACGAGGATGCGCTGCTCCGTCTCGCCCAGCTCGAGATGACACGCGGCGACAACGATCAGGCGCTCTCGCATCTGCAGCGGCTCGTGATCGACCATCCGTCGAGTCCCTCGCGCGCGCGGGCATCGTTCTGGATGGCGCGCGTGTACTTCGACAAGAACCAGACGCCGGCGGCGTGCCGCAGTCTCGCGGACGCCGCGCACAACACGACACCGCGGCAGGTGGAGCAGCGCAACCAGATCGACTTCTGGATGCAGCGTTGTCACGGGATGGACACAGCGGCTGTGGCGACGGTCCCGGCGCATGTCGACAGCGCACCAACCGTGGCGCCGCCCACATCGGTCGCCTCCGCGCCACCGCGCGAGACGGAGCCTGTTCCGCCGGCATCGCCGCCCGCGCCCGCGCCAACGACCACCGTGTCGACCTCGACATCGAAGCGCACGACTACCACCGCAGTGAAGACGACGACGGTCACGCCGCCCCGCGCACCAGCGACCTCCGGGAAGTACACCGTGCAGGTCGGCGCCTATCCCACGCGCGATGCGGCGGAGAGTCTCCGCAAGAGTCTCGTGAATCGCGGCATCGATGCGCGCGTGTTCGGCACTGCGAAGCCGTACCGCGTGCGCGTCGGCTTCTACGACACACGCGCCCAGGCCGATGCTGCGGCGGCGGAGCTGAAGGCGAAGCAGATCGCCGTGTACGTCACGGAGGCCGAAGCGCGGTGAGTCGTGAAACGCCGCTGATGGAGCACTGGCGCGAGATGAAGTCGCGCAATCCCGGCGCGATCCTTCTCTACCGGCTCGGCGAATTCTACGAGACGTTCTACGAGGACGCCGAGATTGCATCGCGCGTGCTCGGCCTCACGCTCACGTCGCGCAACAACGGCGGTGCCGCCGACGTGCCACTCGCGGGCGTACCGGCAAAGGCGATGAGCGGCTATCTGCGCCAGCTCGTCTCGCAAGGCTATCGCGTCGCAATCTGCGAGCAGATGGAGGATGCGAAGAACGCGAAGGGCGTCGTCCGTCGCGAGGTCGTCGAGACGGTCACGCCGGGCGCCTCGTTCGCGGATGACCTGCTCGATCACGCGCGCAACAATTTCCTCTGCGCGCTGCTCATCTCCGGCGCGCACGCCGGAATCGCGGCCGCGGATCTCTCCACGGGCGAGCTGCGCCTCATCGTCTGCGGCACCGCGGACCTCGAGCCGTTCCTCGCACGCCTGGCGCCGAGCGAAATGGTAACGGTTCGCGGTGAGAGCGCGCCGTCGCCGCGCGGGCCCACCGGCGAAGGGCCGCTCGTCACGGAGCGCGAGCGCTGGGAGTTCGATCCCGCGCTCGCAACGGATGCGCTCCGCCAGCAGTTCGGAGTCGCATCGCTCGAGGCGTTCGGCATCGGCGCGGCCGATGCGCCGGCGGTCGGCGCCGCGGGCGCGCTGCTCCGCTATCTGCACGAGCTCCAGCCGCAGGGCATTCCGCATCTCGCGCGCCCCGTCGTCGAGCGCGCGGGGAGTGCGATGCCGCTCGACGAGATGACGCGCCGCAATCTCGAACTCGTCGAGTCGCTCCGCGGCGGCGATCGGAGCGGCACGCTCATCGACGTGCTCGACCGCACCGCGACGCCGATGGGCGCGCGCCTCCTGCGCTCGTGGATCCTCACTCCACTCACCGAGCGCGCGCCGATCGACGCGCGCCTCGATGCCGTGGGCGCGCTCCTCGACGACGCGCTCGCGCGCGAGACGCTGCGCACCGCCCTCGATGGCGTGCGCGATGTCGAGCGTCTCGCCAGCAAGGCCGCTGCCGGCCGCGCGACCCCACGCGAGCTCGGCGCACTCGGCGCATCGCTCGCCCGATTGCCCACGGTGGCATCGGCGGCACGGCGGGTGGGCAGTGCGGGCGTCGTCACCGAGCTGCTCGCGAAGTGGGATGACTGCGCGGAGCTCGGCGAGGAGCTCGCGCACGGGCTCGTCGATCGCCCGCCGGTGACCATCGGTGAGGAGGAGGCGATCCGCGCCGGCTACGATGCGGAGCTCGACGAAATGCGCACGCTGCAGCGCGGCGGCCGCGATGCGATCGCGCGCATCCAGACCGCGGAGCGCGCACGCACGGGGATCGCGTCGCTCAAGGTCGGCTTCAACAAGGTGTTCGGCTACTTCATCGAGATCACGAACGCGAACAGGGAGCACGTGCCGGCGGACTACCAGCGCCGGCAGACACTCGCGGGCGCCGAGCGGTACGTGACGCCCGAGCTGAAGGAGTACGAGGAGAAGGTGCTCACGGCGGGCGAGCGCATCGAGGTGCGCGAGCGCGCGCTCTTCGAGATGCTGCGTACGCGCGCGGGTGCGGCAATCGGGCGGCTCCAGTGCGCCGCATCGATTCTCGCCCAGCTCGACGTCCTCGCGGCGCTGGCCGAGGTCGCGGCGCGCGAGGGGTACGCGCGCCCCGAAATACGCGACGACTTGGCGTTGCACATCGTGGGCGGTCGTCACCCCGTGGTCGAGCGGATGATGCCGCGCGACAAGTTCATCCCCAACGATGTCTCGCTCACCGACGACGCGCGGATGATCATCCTCACGGGCCCGAACATGGCCGGCAAGTCGACGATTCTGCGGCAGATCGGGCTGATCGTGCTCATGGCGCAGATCGGGAGCTTCGTCCCGGCGTCGCGCGCGCGCATCGGCATCGTCGACCGCGTTTTCACCCGCGTCGGCGCAAGCGACAATCTCGTGCGCGGGCAGTCGACGTTCATGGTGGAGATGGCCGAGACGAGTGCAATCCTCCACACGGCAACTGCGCGCAGTCTCGTCCTGCTCGACGAGATCGGACGCGGCACGTCGACGTACGATGGCGTGTCGATCGCGTGGGCGGTGAGCGAGCACCTGCACGACGCGATCGGCTGCAAGACGGTGTTCGCGACGCACTATCACGAGCTGACGCAGCTGGCCGAGGAGCGCGAGGCCGTGCGCAACTACACGGTGGCGGTGCGCGAGGTGGGAGACGAAGTGCTCTTCCTGCACACGCTCATC
>JBDSHG010000172.1:0-44693 GCA_039918615.1 Gemmatimonadaceae bacterium
CTGCGCGTACGGATCACCGGGTGCAACGAGCGCACCGCTTTCATCCGTCGCGACCGTTCCGGAAACGAAGACGTGATCTCCGACGCGCAGCGCGCGCGAGTAGCCGACGAACGGCTCCCACTCGGTAGTGGTGGCGAAGAGATGGCGGCTCACAGACGTGCCTTTTCGAGGTTGTCCCGAAAGCTAACAGTCGATCACCGAGGCGAACTGGCCAGCGCCGGAGCGGCCGCCGGGAGAAGGATCGTGAAGGTCGTGCCGACACCAAGCACGCTCGTCACCTTGATGTAGCCGCCCGACTGCTTCACGATGCCGTACACCGTCGAAAGCCCGAGCCCCGTTCCCTTTCCCGGCCCCTTCGTCGTGAAAAACGGCTCGAAGATCTGCGCGACGATCTCGGGCGCCATGCCCACTCCCGAGTCGCCAACCGCGAGCGTGACGTAGGATCCCGCGGGCGCACCGTCGGGCGCATCGGCATCGCGCGTCGTCACCACCGCCTCGCCAGTCGTAAAGGTGATCGTCCCCCCATTCGGCATCGCATCACGCGCGTTGACCGCGAGATTCATCAGTACCTGCTCGAGCTGCGAGCGATCGGCCTCGATGTCCGCCACGGGGCTCCCGACATCGTCGACGACGACGATCTCCGGACCGAGGAGGGCCCGAATCATCGGCTCGATGTCGGTGATGATGGTCTGGACGTTGATCCGCTGCGGCATGAGCACCTGCTGGCGGCTGAACGCGAGCAGCTGTCGCGTGAGCTCCGCTGCGCGGTCCGCGGCGGCGCCGATCACCCGCATGTCCGCACTCAGAGGAGCGACGTCGTCGAGCTCGCCGAGTGCAAGCTGTACGTACGCCTTGATCACGGTGAGCAGATTGTTGAAGTCGTGCGCCATTCCACCGGCGAGCTGCCCCACCGCCTCCATCTTTTGCGCCTGGCGGAACTGCGCCTCGAGCTTCTTTTGCTCGGTGACGTCGAGCAGCGACGAATGCACCTCCGTGAGCATCCCGTTCTCGAAACGCGCGACCGCGCTCATCATCGTAACGGTTAGCGCGCCATCGACGCGCTTCGAGTCGATCTCCACCGGGCCGAAGCGGCCGCGCGCCCGCAGCGCGTTCAGCATCTCCTCACGCTTCACCGGATCGCGCCAGAGCGAGTCCGTCCGGCCCGCGAGCGCCTGCTCGATCGACGCGAAGCCGAACGTCGCTGCGAATGCGCGGTTGCACGCGTACACCTCGCCGTCAGGCGAGGAGACGAGGTTGCACGTCAGCCCTTCCTCGAACACGAACCGATACCGGCGCTCGCTCTCGAGCAACGCTTCGTCGGCCAGTCGCCTGGTCGACACATTCTTGAAGAAAACGGTAAGTCCTTCCTCACTCGGCTCCGCCGACGCCTCGTACCAGGAGTCATCGGGCGCGAGGTGGCCTTCGAAGCTCGTTCCGCCCGGCGACGACATCGCGCGTCGGAGCTGAAGCTCGACCTCGGTGCCCCTGAGATGCGGGCAGGCGTTCCAGATCGTCGATCCGATGAGCGTGGCGGGGACGCAGCCGAGGAGCGCCTTCGCCTTGTCGTTACCGAAGGTGAGTCGCCACTTGCGATCGACCGTGAAGAGCGCATACGGAACGTGCTCGAGCATCGTCTGCATCGCGGTGCGCGCTCGCTCGGTATCCTTGAGCGCGATGCGAAGCGCGATCTCCGTCTCCGCGGCGATCGCGATCGTGGTGAGCCCCGCAAGCTCCGCCTCCGTCCAGGCGCGCGGCACCTTGTCGGCGACGTAGACGCTGCCGATCAGGTACCCGTCCTTCGTCTGCAGCGGAACCGCGGCGTAGGAGACGACGCCCCACTGAGGAATGATCGGATTGTCCTTCACCAGAGGATGCTCGCGCGCATCCTCGATCGCGAGCGGCGCCTTCGCCAGCATCGCGATCTCCGCGAGCGAGGTGCTGCGCGGCGTTTCGCGTCGCGTGCGCCATTCGTCCGGGAGGCCGACGGCGCTCTTGAAGAACTCGCGGTTCGCATCGACGAGCGACACCACCGCCACGGGAACGCGCAGGAGCTCGGACGCGAGCTGCGTCAGCCTGTCGAAGACTTCCTCGGGGGGCGTGTCGAGAAGCTCTGCACGCCGCAGCGCGGCCAGTCGCTCGTCCTCATCGACTGGCGGAGCATGGGGTCCTGACATTGTGCACCGTGACTGAAGAGCGCATCCATCGCCAGCAGTCGTCGGACGACACATTTCAATCTATAGCGAGTCCAGCACTGGAACGGATTGTTAGCCCGCTGTAATGACTAATAGTTCGGGGTTCCGTTCTGTCTGCGCCCGCGACCGGACCGCTGCCCGCCAGTGAGGCTGTGATCCGGCGCCGTGCCGCCACGGTCACCGCGCTCGGCGTCGCTGCGCGCCGACGACTCGAGCGCCGCGAGCTTCGTTTGCTGTTCCGGCGTCATCAGCTGCGTCATCTCCTCACGCGCAAGACGAATATTCTCGTGAATCTGCGCGCGCGCTTCGCCGAGCGCGTGACGGCGCGCGACGATGGCGGCGATCTCCTCGGGTGTCGGAGCGGGCGGTGTCGGCGCCGTCGCACTTCCCTCCCCCGGAGCGGGCAGCTGCACGCGCGGCGGACGCAACGTGTCGATCGCATCGAGCAAAGGCGCGTTCTCCGCCTTCATCTGCGAGTAGATAGTCTCGATCTTGGTCCGCTGCTCGTCAGTGAGCTTGAGCGTCGACGCGCGGGAAACGGCAAGCGGGAAAATCTGCTCCGGCTCCCAAAGTACCGGCGCGATCGTGGGCCGCGCGGGCGCTGACGGATCTGGTGCACCGCCCCGTCGGCCACCCTGGGCGGCCAACGCACTCGCGGCGAAGGCGAGCGTCACGATGAGCGTGCCGAGTGTGCGCGCATGACTTCTGCACAGCGGGCGAAAGGGCGATGCGGAGAACGAACGTATGCTCAACTGCGTGCCTCGACAGGAAGAGTACGGAGCTCATCGATTGACAATCGCGCGAATGGCGAACGTATTGTCCCGCTTGCTCGTTTAATCTGCCGGGAGCTCCCCGTCCCCGATAGCGCCGGATTAGGGAGATCAGCGGATTTCATCGATACACGCGTCACCCGAATTGGTTGTTTTGCGATACCTTAGCCCTTCCTCGAGCCCAGCCACGACCATGATGACCTTTTTTTCCAGCTCCGACAAGAACATCGATCGCGCCGCCCTGGTCCTGCGTCTGGTGCTCGCCGCCGTCTTCATCGGTCACGGGTACCAGAAGCTCTTCCAGTTCGGGATTGGCGGCGTCACGCAAGCATTCGTCGGGATGGGCGTCCCGATGGCGACGATCGCGGCGCCCCTCATCTCGGTGCTCGAGTTCTTCGGTGGCATCGCGATCCTGCTCGGCGCGTTCACGAGAGTGATTGCTTTGCTGCTCGCGTGTGATATGCTGGGCGCGATGTTGTTCGTGCACATCAAGGGCGGCTTCTTCGCGCCGAAGGGCGTCGAGCACGTCCTGGGCAACTTCGCGATGGCGTTGGCGCTGGTGCTGATTGGCGCGGGCGCATTCTCCATCGATGCGATGCTGCGTCGTCGCGGCGCGCCGACGCCATGAAGATCGTGATTGTCGGTGCCTTCGCGCGCGGATGACGGTCGCCCACTAGTGGCCGGAACGGACTTCGCATACACGATCGCACCGGCGGGCCACAGGCTTCACGCGCGCGCGGAGCTTGGCGCCGTTCATCTGCAGGTGTCCGATCTCGCGCGCTCCATCGCCTATTATGATGAGGTGATCGGCCTCAGCGCCGAATTGGCGAATGACGGCACGGCGGTGCTCACGGCGCCTGGCGATCGCGTGCCGATCGTCGTGCTGCATCATCGGGCCGGTGCTGCGCGAGTGCCGGCGCGTGGGCGCCTCGGTCTCTATCATGTCGCGATTTTGCTCCCGGACCGTGCCGCGCTCGGACGCTTCGTCGCGCATCTCGCGGCGCTCGGCGCGTATGCGGGGATGTCCGATCATCTCGTGAGCGAGGCGGTCTATCTCACCGACCCCGACGGACTCGGCATCGAGGTGTATGCGGATCGCCCGCGCGACGCATGGCGCGTGTCGAATCGCGCGCTGGAAATCGGGACGATGACGCTCGACGCCAACGATCTCATTCGCGCGAGCGCGGGGGTGACCTGGGATGGCGTTCCTGCGGGGACACGGATCGGTCACGTGCATCTGTTCGTGAGCGACCTCGATGCCGCCGCACGCTTCTATCATGAGGGGCTTGGGCTCGACAAGGTGCGTCTCGACTTTCCGGGAGCGCTCTTCATGTCGGCGGGCGGATATCATCACCACCTGGGCACGAATACATGGGCGGCAGGGGCACCGGCGGCGCAGCCGAACGACGCACGACTCCTCGAGTGGAGCGTCATCCTTCCGGATCAATCGGATGTCGAGGCAACGGCGCGCGCACTCGCGAATGTCGGAGCGCTGGTTTCCCGCGCGAACGGCGACGTAATCGCCGCCGATCCGTGGGGGACTATAGTCCGCGTTACCGCGAAGACGCCGCGGTAACGATTGTCTGCGTTACCGCGAAGACGCCGCGGTAACGATTGTCTGCGAAGTCAGGGCTGCGTGGAACCGACCAGTACCGGCTGCTCGCGATACAGCGCCGGATACAGCTTCTTCAGATTCACGACTTTCGGCGCATCGTTGTACGCGATGTAGCCGTCGTCCGGATGTAGCGACGCGTAGTCCTGATGGTAGCCCTCGGCGTTGTAGAACGTCTGCGCAGGCTTGACCTCCGTCACGATCTTGTTCGCGTACGTCTTCGCTTTCGTCAGCTGATCGATGTACGCCTTCGCCGTGTTCTGCTGCGCGGCGGTCGTGTACCAGAGCACGGAGCGATACTGCGTGCCGTGATCGGGACCCTGATAATTGAGCTCGGTCGGGTCCGTCGCCACCGAGAAGAAGACGCGCAGGAGCTCCGCGTACGACACCTTCGACGGATCGAAGGTGACGCGCACGGATTCCGCGTGCCCCGTCGTACCCGTGCTCACCTGACTGTAGCCCGGGTTCTTCAAGCTGCCGCCGGTGTAACCCGAGACGGCGCCCGTCACCCCATTCATATGCTGAAAAACGGCCTGCACGCCCCAGAAGCAGCCGCCCGAAAAGACCGCCACCTCATCGCCGGCGGCGCTCGCCAGCCCCGCCCCAACCACCGGACTCGGCGCCGCCACCGCTGCGCTGGCTCCGCGTCCCGCAAACAGCACGACGGCCGCGAGCGCCGCACCACAGACCGCTATCCCCCTCAATGCCGACCGAATCATGGCTTCTCCCGTGTGTCCTGCGTATACCATATGAACACGGTTTGGTACCCCAAAGTTTCGTTTTCGGCCGCCGGTTGAGGGCCTCAGGAGCTCCTGAACCGGTACGTTGCCCTTTGCCTGTGCAAAGTCAACGCGGTTTTCCTCCCAGCTTCTTCCTCAGGGCCTCGACCAGCTTGCTGGTTTGCACCGGCGCCGAGGCGCCGCTCACCGGAAGGTCGTGGTAGCCGATGCTGTAGTCTCGCACGACGCGGATCTGCGCGCCGTTCAGCAGCTCCAGCTGGTCGATCACCGCGTCGTAGCTGAAGGTCGATCCGATCTCCTGATTGCCTACGTTATAGCGGATAAGTCCGAAAGCGGCCTCGCGCGATTCGCCCGGCTGGAGAGTGAACTGCGGATCCGCCTTGCTCCCTTCGACGATGCCGATCCCCGACGCGCTCACGTCGTGAGTCCCCGCGCGCCCCCAGTAGTAGCGATTGCCGAGGTTGTCGGTCACCGTACTGGAGCCCGTCTTGTACGCGAGGATGATCGGCTGCGCGGTCAGGTTGCGGAACTTGATCGTGACGCGGAGCGTGTGATGCCGGTTGTTGCCGACCTTTGCTCCCTCGATGCGCGTGACCTCGGCGACGAACGGTCCCGCACCGTAGCAGCGTGGTGCGCCCGCGCACGGATCCACGATTGGTACGACGGCGACCGCTGCCGCCCCGGGTGCCGCGGACGGCGGAGCCGATGCGACTGCGGGCGGAGCTCCGAAACCGCTGAAGCGAAGCGCGTGCTCCTTACCTAGCGTGTACTGATGCGATGCGACGGGATCGATCTCACGGATCGCGAGCTCGATCTGGTACGCGCTGCCGTAGATCTCGCGCCCCGGCTGCCACGCGAACTCGAAGCGCGCGTCGCTGCTCTCTCCTGGCTGCAGCACGAACTTCACATCGAGTGCCCCGCTCGAGATGAGCCCGATGCCGCGCACACCGGCCTCGCTTCCGATCTCGTAGCGATTGCCGCGGTCATCCGTCGCGATCCCCGATCTTGGCACGTAGCCGAGAATCAGCGGACGATTGAGCTTGTTCGTGAAGCGGATCGTCGTGGCGATGATGCGGTAACGCCCGCTCACGCTGGTCCGGAAATCGGTGACGTTCGCGACGAAGCTGGTGACCTCGTAGCACGACCCCTTTCCTCCGCACGCGGCGCCCTGTGCAGAGAGTGACGCTGCGACGATGGCGCTCGCGCAGAGTGCGCGCGCCGCGGAGCGGAGAAGTTGTGTGGCTATCATCGTCGATCCTCGCGTGAAGTGATGAGTCGGGCCGAATAGGAGGTGCAGTTCACTTCGCGTTCTTCGCCGCCCATGCGGCGTCCACGAGAGTGAGGATGAGACGAACGTTCTCCGCTTCGTTGAGCCCCTCGCGCATGAAGTCGCTCTGCACGAGGTAGTGTGCGGTGAGTGCGGTACGCGGGCCGGAGCGATCGTACACGAGCGCCGAATCCACGACCGGACCCCAGCCGAGGGTGAACGACGACCCGTCGCGCGCCGCGGCGACCGGACCGTACTTCTGCGTGAGCGCCTTGCGGAAGAATTCCTGTTCGAAGGGCGCGAAGAGGCGTTCGACGCGGATGGATCGCACGGTGCCGCTGCCGTCGACATATCCGGTGACGCACACCTTGCCGGGGCGAGGATTGTCGCGCCGCCCGGGATAGCTGAAGCAGTCGTCGCCGTTCATGCTGATCATGCCCGCGATGCCCGGGAACGCGTTTTTTCCGGGCGGCCCCTTCGTCACCGGGCCGAAGAGCCGCTCGAGCGTCGAGGTGAAATCCGATGCGCTCACGCCGACGTGAAAGCCTGCGACATCCGCCTTCGGCGCATCGAACTCCGCGACTTCTGCATTTTTCAGCGTCGGCGACGCCGTGACGGGCGGCATGAATACCACATGCCCCTGCCTGTCGAGCAGCCGGTCCGACACAACCTCAGCGCGGATGACGCGGGGCCCGGTGACCGCGCCGGCCGGGTCACCAGCGCCCGTCACCTTGAAGTGAATCTCGTTCAACACCCCACGCCCGAATCCTCGAAGCTTCTCGTCGAAGGCGCGGGCCCTCTCCTTGTCCATGGAGATCGCGCGCACGCGATCGGCGTTCGCGAACACCAGCTGGTAGCGCTCTCCGAAGGCCTCGAGCGGAACGAAGTATCCCGGCTGAAAGAGCCCGATCGAGAACTCGCCGTGGTCGTGATCGTATTCGGTGATGTTGTCGTTGACGCTGATCACGAATTCGCGAGTCGGATTCGCGTTCGCGATGAGTGTGCGCAACCGTGCAACCTCGGCGTTGATCGCATCCGGCTTGTCGAAGTTCGTCGCGCGCTGAACCGTCGGACTCTGTTGTGCCGCGGCCTGCAGATCGAGCGAATCGCCGGAGAGCTTGTGGTAGGCGGCCGCGACGGCGGTAGAGTCGAAGCCTTCGTTCTGCGCGCGTGCGATGCTCGGAAGGACCACGGCGCCGAACGCACACGACGCGACGATGGCCGCGCGATGGAGGATGGCCGTCATTTTCCCTTCCTCGCTTGCTTGCGCATCGGTACGCGCTCGCCGGAGGTAAAGCGCAGCTCGATTCCGTCGCCACCCGGGACCAGGCTCGCGGCAAGCCCATTCGAAAGCGCGATGGCGCGGCCGCCGGAGCTGTCGGCCGTCGTGCTCAAGCGCGTCGTTCCTGCGTAGACGTCGCTGCCATCGATCACGACGGCGTGCAGCCCGTTCACGAATGCGAGCACCGTCGCCGGCGCTGCTTTCCTGTCGCTCGCCTTGTCGACCTCCCACACGTCCCCCGCGTGACTCGGCGCTTTCTCTACGGATGCCTCGCCGTCGCCGTGTTTTCCGCACGCCGCCGCGCCAATGGCCAATAGGAACACCCAGTCTCTCCGCATTTGCGCGCTCGCCTCCTGACGTGATAGCATTGCGGCTGCACGACCCGCTCGGGCCCGCGCCACCACCCACTCCGGTTCGACTGGCAATGCGCAAAGACGCGGGAAAAACCGTCATTCCAGGCGACGCGACTGCTCCGGGCGAGCAGGATCGATCCGCGCTCGACGCACTGTTCAGCGTCGCGTACGAGGAATTGCGACGGCTCGCATCGAGCGTGAGCCGCGGCGATCCCGGCGCGACGCTCAGCCCGACGGCGCTCGTCAACGAAGCGTGGCTCAAGCTCTCGGAGTCGCCTTCGTTCGCGACGACGTCTCGCCTGC
Organism: Gemmatimonadaceae bacterium; assembly: GCA_039918615.1. Lineage (GTDB taxonomy): Bacteria > Gemmatimonadota > Gemmatimonadetes > Gemmatimonadales > Gemmatimonadaceae > FEN-1250. The sequence continues at coordinate 8,520 of JBDSHG010000172.1, forward strand.
ACTTCAAGCGCATCGCCGCACGCGCAATGCGGCAGGTGCTCATCGAGGCTGCGCGTCGCCGCAATGCGGACAAGCGCGGCGGCGGAGCTGCGGTGGTCACCTTCGACGATGCAATGCACGCGGGGGCGACGGACGCGGATGAGCTCATCGCCCTGGACGCCGCGCTCGACGAGCTCGCGCGCATACATCCGCGCCAGGCGCTGATGGTGGAGAGTCGCTTTTTCGGCGGGCTCGACATCCCCGAGACGGCCGAGCTCCTTCAGGTTTCCGAGGCTACGGTGCTGCGCGACTGGCGCGCGGCGAAGGCGTGGCTTGCGCACGAGCTCAGGCGGCCGCGGTGAGCATGCCCGCCCGCCAACCGCCCAAGTGCGCCCGTGGATAGCGCGCGCTGGGAACGGATCCAGCTTCTCTTCCATCATGCGGCCGAGCTGCGCGCCGAAGATCGCCGGTCGTATCTCGACGCGGAGTGCGGCAAGGATGCGCAGATGGCGTCCGATGTATTGGCGCTGATCGACGCCGACGCGGCAGGCTCATCGCTTCTCGATCGCGGAGTTGAAGCTGCGGCGCACAGTGTGCTCGGCGAGGGCACGATTCCCGCAGCGCTGCGGAGCGCCTTCGGCCCATACCGCATCACCGAGCTGCTCGGCGAAGGAGGGATGGGGGTCGTGTATCTCGCGCGGAGGCCGGACTTCGGAACCCTCGCCGCGATCAAGATCCTGCGCGACGCGTGGCTCTCGCCCTCACGCCGGGAGCGCTTTGCGAGCGAGCAGCGCACACTCGCGCAGCTGAACCATCCGTCGATCGCCCGGCTGTACGACGCCGACAGTCTCGAGGACGGCACGCCGTGGTTCGTGATGGAGTACGTGCGTGGGCAGCCACTCACGGCGTACGCCGATGCGCACGAGTCGTCGATCGAGGAGCGGCTGCGGCTGCTGCGCGAGGTGGGCGAAGCGGTGCTGCATGCGCACCGGCACGCGGTGATCCACCGCGATCTGAAACCGTCGAACATCCTCGTGACCGACGAGGGCGCCGTAAAGCTGTTGGACTTCGGCATCGCGAAGCAGCTCGAGAGTCTCGACGAGCCGTCGGATCATACGCGTACGGGAATGCGGATGATGACGCCCGCGTACGCTGCTCCCGAGCAGCTACGCGGCGGGAGGCTCGGCAACTACACCGATATCTATTCGCTCGGCGTCATTCTCTACGAGCTGCTCACCGGCAGGCTCCCATTCGACGTCGCGGATCGCAAGCCGGCAGAGATCGACGTCATGATCGCCGAGCACGCGCCGGAGAAGCCGTCAGACGCGGCGCGCTCGCCGAGCGCGACAGCTGCCATACGCGAGCGGGCGTCCACCATGAGCAAGGGCGAGTGGAGCGATCTCGACGTGCTCTGCCTGACGGCGATGCACGCCGAGTCGTCGCGGCGATATCTCACGGTCGAAGCACTCATCCGCGACATCGACCACTACCTGCTCGGCGAGCCGCTCGAGGCGCAGCCGGACAGTACGCGCTATCGTGTCGGGAAATTCATACGGCGCAACTGGCGGCCGGTCAGTGCTGCGGCGGCGATCTTCCTCGCGGTCGTGGCGCTCGTGATCTTTTATACGGTTCGCGTCACGGACGCACGAAACAGTGCGCTCGCGCAGGCCGCGCGCACGCAACGCATCCAGAGCTTCATGACGAAGCTCTTCGAAGGGGGCGATGAGTCGGTCGGGCCGGCGGACAGCCTCCGTGTCGTGACGCTCATCGACCGCGGCGTGCAGGAGGCACGTTCGCTCGATGGCGAGCCCGCGGTACAGGCGGAGCTGCTCCAGACCCTCGGCGGCTTGTACGAGAAGCTTGGCAACTTGCCACGTGCCGACTCGCTGCTCGGCGCATCGCTCGAGAAACGCCGCGCGCTGCTCGGTGATGACCACCCCGATGTGGGGGAGAGCCTCGTCGCGCTGGGGATGCTGCGCGACGCGCAGGCAAAGCTTCCCGAGGCCGAGTCGCTGGTGAGAGAGGGGCTCGGGAAGATCATGCACGCGCTGCCGCCCGATCATCCATCGGTCATCGGCGCGACGGAGGCACTCGGCCGCGTCCTCCAGGATCGCGGCGACTACGAGCACGCGATTCCCGTTCTCGAGAGCGTGGTGCGCATGCGTGAGGCGACCGATACGCTCTCCCCCGACCTTGCACAGTCGATCAATCAGCTGGCGAACACGCAGTTTTACGCCGGTCACTACTCCGTGTCCGACTCGTTGACTCATCGCGCGCTCGACATGCACCGCACGCTCTTCGGCGACGGACACCCGCTCGTCGCCGACAACCTCATCGATCTCGGCGCGATCCAGTACGAGTTTGGGAGGTACGAAGAGGCGGAGCGTTTCTATCGCCAGGCACTCGACATCAACAAGCGCTGGTACGGCAACAACCACTTCGAGACCGCGTCGAATCTCACCCTGCTCGGACGCGCGCTCGTGAAGGAGGAGCGGTTCGACGAGGCGACCGACGCGCTGACGCAAGCGCTCGCGATCCAGGAGCGCGTGTACGGCCCGGTTCACCCGCAGGTCGCTTCGACGCTCAATGAGATCGGCTCCGTCGCTCTCGCGCGCAAGAAGCTCGACGACGCGGAAGCCGCCTATCGCCGCATGCTCGACATTTATCGCGTGGCGTATGGAGACAAGCACTACCTGATCGCCGTGGCGATGTCGAACATCTCCACCGTGTACGCTCGTCGCGGCAACTATGCGCAGGCCGAGCAGCTGATGCACGAGGTCGTGACGCGCTTTACGGACGCGCTGTCGCCGGAACACATGAGCACCGGGATCGCGCGCATCAAGCTGGGGCACACGATGGTGAAGCAGGAGAAGTGGAGGCCCGGCGCCATTGAGTGTCGCGCTGGCTACGACATACTGCTAAAGCAGAAGGCGCAGCAGCAGATCTGGCTCGAGATGGCGCGCCAGGACCTTGGCACTGCCTATACGGCACTGGGCGACAGCGCGGACGCTTCCAGATTCAATGCGGAGCTCGCGTCGATGCACGAGCAAAGCGCGAAGAACTGATCCTCGAATGCGGAGCACGGGTTGAACAAAGGACGGATGGAAGCGTTCAGCGATGGCGTGATCGCCATCCTCATCACGATCATGGTCCTGGAGCTGCACGCGCCCGAGGGAACGAGCTGGCGTGCGTTGTTACCGGTGCTCCCGACGTTTCTCGCGTACGTGATGAGCTTTATCTACCTCGGGATCTACTGGGCGAATCATCATCACATGCTGCAGCTCTCGGAGCACGTGAATGGCGGCATCCTCTGGGCGAACATGCATCTGCTCTTCTGACTGTCACTGGTTCCCTTTGCCACAGCGTGGATGGGCGAGCATCACTTTGCGGCGGTGCCGACGGCGCTCTACGGGATCGTGCTCTTCTGCGCCGGCGCGGCCTCCGAGTTGCTGCTGCGCGCGCTCCTCCGTGAGCAGGGCGAGGGGTCGCGACTCGCCGCAGCCGTCGGCAAGGACAAAAAGGGGATCGCGTCCGTCGTGGGGTATCTCATCGCGATACCGAGCGCCTTCTTTGCGCCACCCATCGCGTACGCACTCTACATCGCCATCGCGCTCATGTGGCTCGTCCCCGACGCGCGAATCGAAAAGCGCATCCGCAGTCGATGATGCCGATCGGTCAGGTGCGAACCTGTCCGTCCTGACGGTGACGACGGCGGCGCGGTGATGTATAGATTGCCGAGCACCCACATACGGCACCCACTGTGACCAACCAGTACGCTCCGCTCACGCTCAATAATAATCCGCCCGCTCCGATGCTTACGATCGGGCGGGCTCGAAGCGCGGACGCGGAGTAGTCGCAGCACGGACCACGAAGGAAGTGGATCCACTGGCCCCTCCCGACCGCATGGTCTGGAGGGGCCGTTTGCATCTCGAGGAGCGTGAGCGATGCACGGACTTCCGGCGCGTCAGGGCCTCTACGATCCGGCGCACGAGCACGACGCGTGCGGCCTCGGCTTCGTCGCCCACATCCGAGGTACGCGTGCGCACTCGATCGTCGAGCAGTCGCTCCAACTCCTCGACAATCTCTCGCACCGCGGTGCCGCGGGCTGCGATCCGTGTACCGGCGACGGCGCCGGCATCACGCTGCAGCTCCCACACGACCTCTTCGCACGCGATGCGGCCCTCGCGGAGATCGATCTCCCCGCGGCAGGCTGCTACGGTGTGGCGATGTGCTTCCTTCCGCGCGGCACCGCGGCGCAGCGGCTATGCGAACGTCTCGTCGCGGAGATTGCGGCCGACGAGGGGCATTCGGTGCTCGGTTGGCGCGTCGTTCCGTGCGATGAGAGCGTGTTGGGGGAGCGCGGGCGGCCAGCTGCGCCGGCGATCCGGCAGTTCTTCGTCTCCGGCGAAGGGCTCGACGATGCCGCCCTCGAGCGGAAGCTGTATGTAATCCGGCGGCGCATCGAGAACGCGATGGTATCCGTCGACGGCTTCTACGTGTCGAGCTGCTCCTGTCGAATCGTCGTGTACAAGGGGATGCTCACGCCGGTCCAACTCCCCCGCTTCTACCGCGATCTCTCCGATCCCGCGTTCGTCACCGCGATCGCGCTCGTGCACAGCCGCTTTTCGACCAACACGTTCCCGACCTGGTCGCGCGCGCACCCCTACCGGCTCCTCTGTCACAACGGCGAGATCAACACGCTGCGCGGCAACACCAACTGGATGCGCGTGCGCCAGGGGACGCTCACATCGAAGATCTTCGGCGGGGATCTCGACAAGCTCTATCCGGTGATCGTCGCGGACCAAAGCGACTCCGCGACGCTCGACAACGTGCTCGAGTTCCTCGTCCACGGCGGGCGCTCGTTACCGCAGGCGCTGATGATGCTCATCCCTGAGGCGTGGGAGGGCGATCCACTCATGGATCCGGACCGCCGCGCGTTCTACGAGTTCCACGCGTCGATGATGGAGCCGTGGGATGGGCCCGCGGCGGTCGCATTCACCGACGGCCATCTCGTCGGCGCGACCCTCGATCGCAATGGGCTTCGCCCCGGCCGCTGGGCGATCACGAACGACGACCTCGTCGTGCTGTCGTCGGAGGCGGGCGCACTCGAGCTCCCCGCGGCGAAGGTCCGCCACAAGGGCAGACTGCAGCCCGGGAAGATGATCGTCGTGGACACGCTCGCGGGCCGCGTGCTGTACGACGATGAGCTCAAGCGCGAGCTGTCGCGCGCGCAGCCCTACGCGACGCGCGTCGCCTCACACCGCATCGATCTCGACGCGCTCCCCGTTCCCGATATTCCCAACGCCCCCGAGGCGCGCGCGCTGCTCGCGCAACAGGCGGCGTTCGCGTACACCGCGGAGGAGCTGCGGCTGGTACTTGCCCCGATGGCGACCGCCGGCGAGGAGCCGATCGGGTCGATGGGCACCGATACGCCACTCGCCGTGCTCTCCTTCGAGCCGCGTCTGCTCTTCGACTACTTCACGCAGCAGTTCGCGCAGGTGACGAACCCGCCGATCGACCCGATTCGCGAGCAGCTCGTCATGTCGCTCGGGATGAACATCGGTCCGCGATCGAATCTGCTCGACGATGACGCGCCCGACGCGAGCCGGGTGCGCGTGCGCGGACCTGTGCTCACCGCACTTCAGCGCGCGAAGATCGCAGCGCTCCCGGATTCGCAGATGCGCACGCGCACGCTGCAGATGCTCTTCCCGGTGACGGGACGTGCGGGCGCGCTCGAAGAGGCGCTCACGGCGCTCTGTATTGCGGCGGCGGAGGCCGTTCGCGACGGGTGCACGCTGCTCGTGCTGAGCGACCGCGGCGTCGACGATCGGCACGCGCCGATCCCTTCTCTGCTCGCGACCGCCGCGGTGCACAGCTTCCTGATCACGGAGCGTCTGCGCACGGAAACGGGGCTGATCATCGAGACCGGAGAGGCGCGCGATGTGTCGCACTTCGCCCTGCTCCTCGGCTTCGGTGCGGGAACGATCCATCCTTATCTCGCGCTCGATACGATCGCCGCCCTCGCGCGTGAAGGGCTGCTCGGCGAAGCAGTCACCGAGCTCACCGCACAGGGCAAGTACGTGGCGGCGATCGAGAAGGGGCTGCGCAAGGTCTTCTCCAAAATGGGAATCTCCACCGCGCAGAGCTATTGCGGAGCGCAGCTCTTCGAGTCGATTGGCATCGGGGCGACGCTCATCGATCGCTACTTCTCCGGCACGAAGTCGCGGCTCGGAGGCATCGGGATCGAAGAGGTGGCGCTCGAGGCACTCGCGCGCCACGCGGCTGCTTTCGCGCCGGCAACGGGAGCGCCGGCGCTCGATCCGGGAGGACAGCTCGTCTACCGCGCGCAGGGCGAGCATCACGCGTGGAATCCCGACACGATCTCGACGCTGCAACACGCCGCATGGACGAACAGCGCCGCACGATACGCCGACTTCGCGCAAAGCGCGAACGATGAACGTGAGCACCCCTCGACCATTCGCGGTCTCCTCGACTTCGCGCCGCGCACGCCCATCGCGATCGACGATGTCGAGCCCGCAGCCGGCATCGTCAAGCGCTTCGTCACTGGCGCGATGTCCTTCGGGTCCCTGAGTCGCGAGGCGCACGAGACGCTGGCCCTCGCGATGAACGAGCTCGGCGGCCGCAGCAACAGCGGCGAAGGGGGCGAGTCCCCCGACCGTTACGGCACCGATCGCAACAGCGCCATCAAGCAGATCGCCTCGGGGCGCTTCGGCGTCACCGCGGCGTATCTCGTGAGCGCGCGCGAGCTGCAGATCAAGATGGCGCAGGGCGCGAAGCCTGGAGAAGGAGGGCAGCTTCCGGGCAACAAGGTCGACGCGGCGATCGCGCGCGTGCGCCATTCGATCCCCGGCGTCACGCTGATCTCGCCGCCGCCGCACCACGACATCTACTCGATCGAGGATCTGGCGCAGCTCATCTTCGATCTGCGCCACGTGAATCCGGCGGCCATCGTGTCGGTGAAGCTCGTCGCGGAGACCGGCGTCGGCACGATCGCCGCCGGCGTGGCGAAGGCCGGCGCCGATCTCATCCTCATCTCCGGCGACTCTGGTGGCACCGGCTCCTCACCGCTCTCCTCGATCAAGCACGCAGGGATTCCGTGGGAGCTCGGGCTCGCCGAGACGCATCAGACGCTCGTGCTGAACGATCTTCGCGGACGTGTGAAGCTGCAGACCGACGGCCAGCTCAAGACTGGGCGCGACGTCGTGATTGCGGCACTGCTCGGCGCCGAGGAGTTCGGCTTTTCGACGGCGCCGCTGATCGCCGAGGGGTGCGTGATGATGCGGAAGTGTCATCTGAATACGTGCCCCGTCGGGATCGCGACGCAGGATCCGGTGCTGCGGGCGAAGTTCAACGGGAAGCCGGAGTACGTCATCAACTATTTCTTCTTCGTCGCCGAGGAAGCACGCGCCATTATGGCGCGGCTGGGCTTCAAGACGATGGATGAGATGATCGGGCGCACGGACGCGTTGCGCGCCACCAACATGTCGGCGCACTGGAAGGCGCGCACGCTCGACATGGCCTCGCTGCTCTGGCGCCCCGAAGTTGCGGCGGGTGCGGCGACGCGCTGCGAGAGTGGACAGCCGCGCGATCTCGAGCGCGTACTCGATCACGGCCTCGTTGCAGCCGCGCGCCCGGCTCTCGAGCATCGCGGGCGCGTGCGCGCATCGTTCGCGGTGCGAAACGTCGATCGCAGTGTGGGCGCCATGCTCTCCGGTGAGATCGCGCGCCGTTTTGGCGACGAGGGGCTGCCGGACTCCACGCTCGAGCTCTCGTTCGCCGGTTCGGCAGGACAGAGCTTCGGAGCCTTCTGCGCGAACGGCGTTACGCTCTCGCTCGAGGGCGAGGCGAACGATTACGTGGGCAAGGGACTCTCTGGCGGCCGGCTCGTGATCCGTCCGCCGCGCGATGCCGGCTTCGACGTCTCCACGGCGATCCTGCTCGGGAACGTCGCGCTGTACGGTGCGACCAGCGGTGAGGCGTTCTTCGCCGGCCCCGCCGGCGAACGCTTCGCGGTGCGCAACAGCGGAGTGACCGCGGTGGTCGAGGGCGTTGGCGACCATGGCTGCGAGTACATGACCGGTGGAGTCGTCGTCGTGCTCGGCCACACCGGCCGCAACTTCGCGGCAGGGATGAGTGGCGGGCTCGCCTTCGTGCTCGACGAGGGCTCGCGGCTCGAGCAGCGCTGCAACAAGTCGCTCGTCGAGCTCGGGCCGGTCGCCGAGCTCGCGGACATCGCGCTCCTCCACGATGCGGTCGCGCGACACGCGCACCACACCGGGAGCGCGCGCGCCCGTCGCATTCTCGACGAATGGGATGCGCACCTCCCGCTGTTCGTGCGCGTGATGCCCATCGAGTACAAGGCTATTCGCGCGCTGCAGACACGCCAACCCACACTCATCGGGAGTCAGGACCATGGGAGATCCGAAAGGATTTCTGTCCTTTCCGCGCGCTGATCCGCGGAGACTGCCGGTGCTCGAGCGCATCGGCCACTGGCGCGAGTTCTACGCGCCGCAGAGCGATGACACCACGCGCGAGCAGGCCGCGCGCTGCATGGACTGCGGCGTGCCGTTCTGCCAGGGGGATACCGGTTGCCCGGTGCAGAACATCATCCCCGATTGGAACGATCTCGTCTATCGCGACAGGTGGGAGGAGGCGCTCGCTTCGCTGCACGCGACGAACAACTTTCCCGAATTCACGGGGCGGCTCTGCCCTGCTCCATGCGAAAGCGCGTGCGTGCTCGGCATCATCGAGCGCCCTGTGGCCATCCGCAGCATCGAGCAGGCGATCGCGGATCGCGGCTTCGACGAAGGGTGGGTCGCCGCACGGCCCCCTGCTGAAGAGAGCGGCTACCGCGTAGCGATCGTCGGCTCGGGGCCCGCGGGGCTCGCGGCCGCGCAGGAGCTGCGCCGGCGCGGACACTCGGTGACGGTGTTCGAAAAGTCCGATCGTGTCGGCGGACTGCTCCGCTATGGCATCCCCGACTTCAAGATGGAGAAGAGCGTTCTCGATCGAAGACTCGCGCAGCTCAGGGCTGAGGGGATCGTGTTCGAGACGGGAGTCGAGGTCGGTCGCGATCTCTCGGTGGGCGCCCTGCGCAACGATTTTGACGCCATTCTCCTTGCCGGCGGCGCAGCGCGCGCGCGGGACATCGACGTGCCGGGACGAGAGCTCGCCGGGGTGCACTTCGCCATGGACTTCCTCGAGCAGCAGAACCGCCGCGGCGCCGGCGACGTCATCGCGCCGAACGAGCACATCTCGGCGGAGGGAAAGCGCGTCGTCGTGATCGGCGGCGGCGACACCGGCTCGGATTGCATCGGCACCTGCCACCGCCAGGGCGCGCTCGCAGTGGTGCAGCTGGAGGTGATGCCACAGCCTCCCGCATCGCGCGATGCATCGACGCCATGGCCCCTCTGGCCGATGCAGCTGCGCACGTCGCACGCGCACGAGGAGGGTGGCGCGCGCGACTGGCGCGTCTCGACTGCGCGGCTCTCGGGCGCCGACGGGCGGGTGCATCGCCTGCACGGTGTGCATGTCTCGCTGCGCAGCGATAGCGAGGGGCGCGCGATCCTCGAGGCGGATGCGGACAGCGACTTCACCATCGAGGCAGATCTCGTGCTCCTCGCGATGGGCTTCTCCGGCGCCCACCGCGATGGCTTGCCTGCTCTCCTCGGCGTGACTACCGATGCGCGTGGATGCGTCGTCACAGGGCCGGATCAGCTGTCGAGCGTCGACGGCATCTTCGCCGCAGGCGATGCCCGGCGGGGTGCGTCGCTAATCGTGTGGGCGATCCGCGAGGGGCGCGACGCTGCGCACGCGATCGACGCGTATGTGCGCGATGGCGAGCCGCGCGCGCTGAGGCGCCGGCGGGCGACATCGGCCTCGCTGAGAGCCCGCTAGCGGCTCCGGGGCTGGCCCCCCCTCGCGCTCGACCGCCATATTCTCGGCACCCGCGCCACGGAGTCCGCCGAATGTCCGCAGCTCCTTCCCCGCTCGATCTGTTCGTCCGCGACGCACTCGCCAAGGGCGAGTCGCGCGATGCCGTCGGCGCCGCGTTACGCAGCGCGGGATGGCCGGATCAGGAAGTCATGAGTGCGCTCGCGTCGTACGCGGACACTCCATTCTCCGTTCCGATTCCGCGCCCGCGAGCCTCGCTGTCCGCCCGTGAGGCCTTTCTGTATCTGGTGCTCTTCACGTCGCTCTACATCAGTGTGTATTCGTTCGGGCACATTCTCTTCGCGTTCATCGACAAGTACTTCCCCGATGTCACGCAGCGCAGCTATTTCGGCGAGAATCTGGGAGAAGAAATTCGCTGGGGCGTCTCTTCGCTCATCGTCGCCTTTCCCGTCTTTCTCTGGACGAGCAACTACATCGGAAAACGTGTCGCCGCAAACCCCGCGTTGCGCCTCTCGCCTGCGCGCCGATGGTGTACGTATCTCACGCTCTTCATTGCGGTGGCGGTTCTCATTGGGGATGGTACCTGGCTCGTGAACAACCTTCTCGGTGGTGAGCTCACGAGTCGATTCATACTCAAGGCGCTCGTCGTCGGCGGGATCGCGGCTTCGGCGCTGCTCTACTATCTGCGCGATCTTCGTCACGAAGAGAAGGATCAGCCGTGAGCGCGCAACCCAGCTCGCGCGCAGGCGTGGCAGCGACGATCGCGGCCGCACTCGTGGTCATCGCGGGGCTACTCACGCTTGGGCTGCCCTCGCATGCGCGCGAACGAAAGCTCGATGGAATCCGGGTGGAAGATCTGAGCCAGCTGTCGGGCGCGGTGGATGCGTACTGGGACAAGCATGCCACACTCCCGGACTCTCTCACGAGCATGATTGCCTCGCACCAGGTCGATCGCGTGCCCAAAGATCCGCAATCGGGCGCTCCGTACACCTATCTCGTGAGTGGCGCGCGTTCCTATCGGCTCTGCGCCACCTTTGCACAGCCGTCGGACACCACAGAGCGTGCGCGCGTCGACGTCTACATGCCGGCCACTCGCTCCTGGCGTCACGGCGCCGGCGAGAGTTGCTTCGACCTCACGCCGCCAGATAAACGCACAGGCACTCCCTAGCTAACCACACACATTCCCGAGCTGCCGAATTGATGCACTGCTCCGTCACCACACTCGCGCTCTCTCTCGCATCGGTACTCGTCGTGACTCGCGTGTCCGCGCAAACCGCGGCGGCCGATGGCGACTGGACCATGCCGTCGAAGGACTACGCCGCCACGCGCTACAGCGGGCTCGCGCAGATCACACCCGCGAATGCGAAGAAGCTCCACCCTGTCTGGACCTTCTCCACCGGCACACTCGGCGGACACGAAGGTCAGCCGCTCGTCGTCCACAACACGATGTACGTGGTGACACCCTATCCGAACGTGCTCTACGCCTTCGATCTCACGAAGGAAGGCTATCCGCTCAAGTGGAAGTACCGCCCGAACGTCGATGCGAACTCGATCGGGATCGCGTGCTGCGACGTCGTCAACCGCGGCGCGGTCTACGCGGACGGGAAGATCGTCTACAATCTCCTCGATGGGCACACCGTCGCCGTAGATGCGGCGAGCGGGAAAGAGCTGTGGATGACGAAGATCGCCGATCTCGCTGCGGGCGAGACGACGCCGATGGCGCCGCTGATCGTCAAGGATCGCGTGCTCGTCGGCGCTTCGGGTGGCGAGTTCGGCATTCTCGGATGGGTGAAGGGACTCGATCTCGCGTCGGGGAAGGTCGTGTGGACCGCGACGAACATCGGCCCTGACAGCCTCGTGCTCGCGAAGGCCGGCACCTTCAAGGCGTTCTACGACAAGGGAGCGCAGCTCGGCCAAACGACCTGGCCCGCCGATACATGGAAGCACGGCGGCGCGCCGGTGTGGGGATGGATGTCGTACGATCCCGAGCTCGACCTCGTGTACTATGGTGTCGGCAACCCCGGACCGTACAACGCGGACCAGCGCCTCGGCGACAACAAGTGGACGGCGAGCGTGCTCGCGCGCCATCCCGGCGATGGCTCGCTCGTGTGGGCCTATCAGTTCACGCCGCACGACAGCTGGGACTTCGACGCGGCGGCCGAGATGATCCTCGTCGACCTCAAAGTCGGCGGGAAGATGCGAAAGACGCTGGTGCATTTCGACAAGAACGGCTTCGAGTACACGATGGATCGCGCGACCGGCGAGGTACTGCTCGCCGAGGCGTACGTGAAGGTCAACTGGGCATCGAAGATCGATCTCGCCACGGGGCGTCCCGTGCTCAACGACTCCAAGCAGACGGGCGCGTCGCGCGGCAACGTGAAGGACATCTGTCCGACACTCGAAGGCGGCAAGAGTCCGGCGTCGCCGGTCGCGTATTCTCCGCGCACCGGATTGTTCTACGCGTCGACGAATAGCATGTGCATGGACTACGAGGCAGTGAAGACCGCGCATCTGAAAGGGACGCCGTTCATGGGGATCAACAGCCCGTATCACGCGGGGAGCGATCCGAACATGGGCGCCTTCATCGCGTGGGATGCGACGACGGGGAAGCGCGCGTGGACGATCGAGGAGCCCTTCCCCGTGTGGAGCGGCAGCCTCGCGACGCGCGGCGATGTCGTTTTCTATGGTACGCTCGACGGATGGTTCAAGGCGGCGGATGCGAAGACGGGCGCCGTGCTCTGGAAGTTCAAGGTTGGCTCGGGTGTCGTCGGTGATCCGATCACCTTCACGGGTGCGGACGGGAAACAGTACGTCGCTATTTACGCCGGCATTGGTGGCGACTGGCTGCTGCTCTCCGGCGACTACAAGTCCGATGATCCGAACGATGTGCGCGAGCCGGCAGACTTCGCACGGAATCTCGCGCGGCACACCAGCCAGGGCGGGATCGTCTGGATCTTTGCGCTGTAGCGGAGGAAACGACAGATGACTCATCGCACTTCGCTCTCGCGCTCGCGTATCGCCATCCTGGCGATCCTCTCGCTCGCCGTGAGTGCGTGTCGCAAGGAGACCGCCGTTCCAGCAGCGGCGAACGCCGCGGGCGCAGAGAATGCGCTCGTCATCTCGCGCCACGACGATCGCATCTTCGCGGGCGGCATCGCGCCACCCGCTGAGAAGGTCGTCAACAGCGTTGCGCAGGACGCGAAGGCCGCCGAAGTCGGCGCGACGCTGTTCACAGGAATGAACTGCGACGGCTGTCACGGGGGCGGCGCCGTTGGCGCAGTAGGCCCGAGCCTCACCGACGGTCGCTGGCGATATGGCGGTGCCGACGCCGACATCTACCGCTCGATCGCCGAGGGGCGGCCGAAGGGGATGCCGGCGTTCGGCGGGGTGCTGCAGCCTGCGATGATCTGGCGGCTCGTGACGTACATCAAGTCGCTCCCCGTACCGAAGGACGTGCCGACGGAATCGTGGCAATAGCGCTCGCGCGGCGCGTCGCGATTGCACTCGCGATTTGCGGCACGCGAGGACTGCTCGCCCAGACGAGCGATGCGGGGACGATCTACCGCGGCACCTTCATCACCCTCGACTCGCTCGGCGCACGCGCGCACGCGGTTGGTGTGCGCGACGGTGCGATCATCGCGGTGGGGAGCATCGCGCACGTCGACTCCGTGCTCGGCGCGCGTGCACGGCACGTCGTGCTCCCCGGCTTCGTCCTTCCCGGCTTCGTAGACGCGCACGCCCATCCGCTCTTCCTCGGCCAGCAGCTCGAGTCGATGGATCTCCACGCGCTCTCGAAGGCGGAGGTGCTTCGGAGAGTGGGCGCGGCGGCGGGCAAGGCGCCCGCGGGCGCGTGGATTCGCGGATCGGGATGGGACCAGGCGTTCTGGTCCCCTCCGAACTTTCCGACGGCGGAGGAGCTGGATCGCGTGAGCGCCGGCCATCCCGTGATACTCGACCGCGTTGATGGCCACGCGATCTGGGTGAACAGCCGCGCGCTCGAGCTCGCGCGCATCGAGGCGAATCGTGCGGATCCATCGGGTGGCCGCATCATGCGCGACGCAGCCGGCGCGCCCACCGGAATTCTCCTGGACTCGGCGACCTCGCTCGTCACGCGCGCCATGCCCGTCGCGACCGAGGCTACGATCGAGCGGCAGCTGCGCACGGCGCTCGCGCAGTACGCGAAGTGGGGGCTTACCGGTGTGCACGATGCGCAAGCCGACCTTTCGGTGCTGCGGGTCTGGAAGTCGCTGGCGGCGCGCGGCGAGCTCTCGGCCCGCATGTACGTGATGGCGACGGCGCAGGACTCGACCCTCACGCGGACGCTCGCCGAGGGTGTGCGCGTGGGCAGCACGCGCGACCTGTTGACGATTCGCAGCGTGAAGATCGTGCTCGACGGCGCGCTCGGATCCCGCGGCGCGGAGCTGCACGACCCGTATTCCGACGAGCCCGGGAAGCGTGGGCTCGTGCTCGTGAGCGACGCCGAGCTCGATTCGATCATCAAGCGCTGCATCGCGCGCGGCTTTCAGGTGAACGTGCACGCGATCGGCGACGAGGCGAATCATCGGCTGCTGGATGCCTTCGCGCGTGCGGAGCCCGCGACGCGCACGCTGCGATTCCGCGACGAGCACGCGTCGCTTGTCTCGGACGATCAACTCCCGCGCTTCAAGGCGCTCGGCGTCATCGCATCGATTCAGCCAGTGTTCGTCGGTGAGTATAGCCGGTTCGCCGAGGCGCGGGTCGGTGCGGCGAGAGTGCATTGGGTGGAGCGCACGCGCGACTTCGTCACGAGCGGCGCACGCATCGCGAGCGGAACGGATTATCCGGCGTCGGACACTGGTGATCCAATCGCGACGCTGTTCTCGATGGTCACGCGCAGCGGCGCGGACGGCACGCCAGCGGCGGGGTGGCACCCGGATCAGCGCGTGAGCGTGGACGTCGCGCTGCGCAGCATGACGGCGGGCCCTGCGTATGCGGCCTTCGAAGAGAACCGGCTTGGCGCGATCACCGTCGGCCGCACTGCGGACTTCACGGTGCTCTCGAGCGATCCGTATGCGACGAAGCCCATGGCGCTACGGTCGCTGCGCGTGCTCCGGACAATCGTCGCTGGACGCACGGTGTGGGAGCGAAAGCAGGCCGCGTCACGGTGAGATCGAGACGTGCGGCCGCGCGAAGATGCCGTCCCAGCTCGCGAGCGCCGGCTTCGGCGTGAGGGCGGTGTCGACGAGGCCGATGCGCGCGAAAGGAGCGACCTGCGGGTCGTCCGCCGGCAGGCCGAAGGCGACGAGATTGATGTCGGTGAACTGAAGCTGGAACCACGCGAGCGCGTGCGCGTTGTCGAGCAGCGTGGCTGCGCGATCGATCCACGCCGCCTGCAGAGCGGGCGACGAATGCACGACGCCGATGTTCGCCGACGACCATCCTCCCTCGGTGACGAGCACTCGTAACGGCGGCGTCCCCGCGAGACGGGAGAAATAGTCCGCGGGCACCTGGCTCGGATCCGCGAACCCCGCGAGGTATGGATACGAGGAAAGACCGAGAACATCGATGAACGGAAAGTCGGTGCGATCCTGATCGATACCAACGAAGGACGTCGCACCGCCCAGCCCGATCCTTCCCCATGCAACTTCGACCTGCGCGCTGACGTAGAGCGGCGTCGCGTACCCCGCGTTTCGAATGTCGGCTGCGGCATCGTTGGACATGCGGACTACGGCCGCGTACACAGCGGGGCTCGATGCCAGTCGGATGAGATTGGTCTCGGAGGCGAGGCCGAGATAGGCCGGCGCGGCGAGCTTGGCGATCGAGACCGCGTACCTGCGATAGACCCGTTGCACGGTGTCTTCCGTGATGCTGTGCCCCAGCGCAATGAGCGACGGTGATTCGGCCGTGCGGTCGACGCCATTGGTGAGATCCGTCTCGATGACGACTTGCTTCCCGAGCGACTTGTAGACGTTGGTGAGCGGGAGGATCGTGACGCTCACGATAACATCCGGATCGATGCCGTTGAGCATCGCCTCCCATGGTGGATCGAGATGCAGAATTGCGGCATCGGAGCGCGAATTCCACATCTCGACGCTGCGCCGTTGCAGCGCGGTGTCCGGGGCGGGTGGAAAGTTCGAGAAGCCCATGAGATAGCTGCGATTGTGCGTGCCCGGGGCGCCCGAATCGGAGCCGCAGGCGATCGGTAGCAGCGCTACCGCAACGAAACACGCGAGGACTGAGCAGCGAGAACGAGAAATCAGAGTCATTGCTGGCACGCTCCGTTGCAGTAGCGTTCGACCGCTGGCTTGCGCCCGCGACTGTCGGCGCCCATCCCTATCTTGCCAAGCTGAGACCACGCTGGCAATCCGCGCTCGATCGACATCGATCACGGCATGCGGAGTCGATCTTCGGAAACCGAGGTTGTACATGGCGCAAACATGGGTGTACGTGCTGGCAGGCCTCCTCATCGTCATCATCGCTCTCCAACTGCTCGTACTGCGGGCGCAAGCGAATCCGGCAAAGACCGTTCGCTCGGCGTTGCGAGACGAGCTTAGCTCCGTACGCCAGGAAAACGCGAGTGGTGCGGCCCTGCTACGCACGGAGATCAGCCAGAAGCTCGACGGTATGTCGCAAACGACGCTCGGCGCGCTCGACCGGTCGCGAGATCAGCTCGCCCTCGGCGTACGAGAGATGCAGGAGGGAAATGAGCGAAAGCTGGAACTGATGCGACAGACGGTCGACGAAAAGCTGCAGGGCACACTGGACAGGAGGCTCACAGAGTCCTTCAAGCTGGTGCAGCAGCAGCTCGAGTCGGTGCAAAAAGGGCTCGGGGAAATGCAGCAGCTGGCAACTGGTGTCGGCGATCTCAAGAAGGTGCTTTCCAACGTGAAGACTCGCGGAATCTTCGGAGAGGTTACCCTGCGTGCAATCCTCGAAGATATCCTGACTCCTGATCAATATTGCTGCGAGTACGCGCCATCGAAGGACTCTAAAGAACGGGTGGAATTCGCGGTGGTGCTGCCCGGCCGCGGAGGAACCGGGGTAGCTGTCTTTCTTCCTATTGATTCCAAGTTTCCGCATGAGGACTACCTCCGTCTACTCGATGCGAGCGACCGCGCTGACGTCGATGGCGTTGCGGCCGCGCGAGCCGCCCTGTACAGACAGGTCAAGAGCTACGCGAAGGATGTATGTGGCAAATACATCGTCCAGCCGTTCACTACCCCCTTTGCAATTGTGTTTCTGCCGACTGAAAGCCTGTATGCGGAGATCCTTCGCCAACCGGGACTCGTCGAAGAACTTCAGCGAGACTATCAGATCGCTCTCACAGGTCCGACCACGCTCGGGGCGTTCCTCACCAGCTTGCGTATGGGGTTCCACACCATGGCAATCGAACAGCGTGCGGTGGAAGTGTGGAACGTCCTCGCCGCTGTAAAAACCGAGTTCGTGTCCTTCGGCACCGTGCTGGATAGGCTCTACAAGCAGCTTGGCACTGCGCAGAGGACGATCGCCGAGGCCAGCACCAGGAAGCGTGTGATGGATAGCAAGTTGCGAAGCGTGCAGTCATTGACGGTAGTGGACGCGAACAAGGTTCTCGAGTTGGGCCCCGCGGGCGATGACGGGGAGAGAGATGAGGCGTCCGAGCAGGACATTTCCGAAAGCTGATCGCGCGTCCGTGACTCATGCGACGCCGATTGTGTTTTGTATGAGGAATCCTCAATCAGTTGCCCCCGCCGACGTACACTTCTTGCAAGCTCCCGACCCACCCATTTCCCGGATGACCCATGAGCAACAGCAAGAACAGCCATTCGTCGACGCCCAGCTCCACCCACGGCCCCAAGACGCAGGCTGCGATCGCCGAGCAGGCGCACTCGCATACGAAGGAAGAGCACGACGCTGCGGGTCCGCGCGAAGTGCCGGATGGTGAGGTGAAGGACGCGCACGACAGGGAGCTCAAGGGCGAGTTGCATACGGGGAAGCATCGTCTGGTCGAGAATCGTGTCCAGCACGACGACGCGGACAAGGCAAGCGACAAGAATCGCCTCACCGACGATGCGAAGAAGCACAAGCACGGCAATCCGGGCGGCAAGCTGAATGGCGGTCCGCAATAAGGGCTTGCGTCTCCAGATCCGGCCCCGCGGCACGCCCTCTTGCGCGCGTGAGGCCGCGATAGGTAGAATATCTACACATCACGTGTAGGACTTCTACCTGTCGGCGGGCGCGCTGCCCGCAAGGAACCCGAGGGTGGCCCCAGCGTCCGGACCGTCCAGGAGCGAGCTGTTGAAGGGCACGCTCGACATGCTCATTCTGCAAACGCTCACCCTGCAGCCGCAACACGGCTACGCGATCGCGCAGCACATCGAGAAGCTCTCCGAGGACGTGCTGTCCATTGAGCAGGGCTCGCTCTATCCGGCGCTCGAGCGCCTCCAGAAAAAGGGCTGGGTCACTTCGAAGTGGGGCGAGTCCCCCACCGGCCGCCGCGCGCGCTACTACACCATTTCCGCGTCCGGCCGCAAGCAGCTCGGCAAGGAAATCTCGAGCTTCGAGCGCGCGCTCCTCGCGATCCATCGCGTCATGAAGCACGCCTGACGCGCATGTCATTCCTCGACGGATTCAAGCATCGGCTCGGCGCGCTCACGGGCGCGCGGAAGTATGCACGCGAGCTCGACGAGGAGATGCACTTCCATCTCTCACTCGACGCGATGCATCGCGCGCACTCCGCGCGCGAGAGGCTCTCCGCCCCAGATGCGGAGTCCGCCGCGCGCCGTCGCTTCGGCAACGTCACCAGGCTCACCGAGGAAACCCGCGCCATGGCTGGACTCTCCTTCGTCGACGAGATCGTGCAGGACGCGCGCTTCGCGCTCCGCACCTTTCGCCGCGCGCCATCGTTCACCGCCGTCGCGGTGCTCACGCTCGCGATCGGGATCGGCGCGAACACCGCGATCTTCAGCGCCGTCAATGCGCTGCTCCTCCGCCCGCTCCCCTTCCCGCACCCCGAGCGTCTGATGACGGTCTCGCTCATCGTGCCCCCGCGCGGGGCCGAGCCCGGGATCCCGGACATGGTGTGGTCATATCCGAAGTTCACCGCCTTCCGCGATGCTCAGCATCTCTTCTCCGAAGTCGCACTCTACGGCGAAGATCAAAATACGATCGGCGCGAGTGGCGACGTCGAGCGCCTTCGTACCGAGACCGTCGGCGCGCGCTATCTCCCCACCCTGGGCGTCTTCCCCGCTCTCGGGCGCAACTTCACCGCCGACGAGGATCTCCACGCCGACGCGCCGCGCGTCGCCATACTTTCCGACGAGCTCTGGCAGCGCAACTACAACGCGAATCCGCAGATACTCGGCAAGACGATCGACATCGACGCGAAGCCCTTCACGATCGTCGGTGTGCTGCCGCGCGGCTTTCGCGGACTCTCGGGACGCGCCGAGCTGCTGACCAACCTGATGTCGAATCCCGCGGAGGAGATGAACGAGGCGTGGATGCATTCGTTCACGCTCATCGGGCGCCTCGCGCCGAACGTCACGAGCGCGCAGGCGATTTACGAGGCGCCCCGGCTGGGGGTGCTCGTCGACCGCGCCTACCCGAACCCCGAGATTCACGATGAGCACTGGGGCGCGGCGGCGCAGGAGCTCGACGCTTCGCGCGTCGATCCCGTCGTGCGCAAGTCGCTGCTCGTGCTCCTTGCGGCCGTCGGTCTCGTGCTGCTCATCGCGTGCGCCAACGTCGCCAATCTCTTTCTGGTGCGCGCCTCGGGGCGTCGCCGCGAGATCGCGGTGCGGCTCGCCGTTGGCGCGGGCCGCGGCCGGCTAATTCGCCAGCTGCTCACGGAGAGCGTCATTCTCTCGATCGGCGGCGGCATCGCGGGGATGGGAATCGCCTGGTGGTGCGTTCAGCTTCTCGAGGCACTCGACCCGGCGAAGGCGCTGCACGCGCGGAGTCTCTCCGGCATTGGCGCGATCGGCTTCGCGGACATCCATCTCGACGGCGAGGCGCTGGCCTTCGCTGCTGCGCTTGCGATCGTGACGGGCATCATCTTTGGCCTCGTTCCCGCACTCCAGTCCACGCACAGCTCCCTCACAGGCGCGCTCAAGGAAGATTCCGGCGGCGGCAACGGCACGCGGCGCATCCTCACCAGCCGCAACATCCTCGCGACGATCGAGATCGCGCTGGCCGTCGTGCTCCTCGCAGGCTCGGGACTCATGCTGCGAAGTTTCGATCAGCTGCTGCGCGTCAATCCCGGCTTCGATGCCGGTCAGACGCTGACGATGCGCTTCGACACGCCGGAGTCGTACGGGCGCGATTCGCTCCCCGGATTCTTCGATGCAGTGCTCGAGCAGTCTGCCGCGCTTCCAGGCGCCACGGGATCCTCCCTCATCGATTGTCTGCCGCTCACTGGCGGCTGCAATGGCACCGTCATCGTCTTCCTCGACCGTCCCGCGCCGGTTCCCGGCACCGAGCCATCCGTCGGAGTCCACTGGATCTCACCGACGTGGACGTCAATGATGCGCGTCCCGCTCATCCGCGGCCGCTTCTTCACGCGCGATGATCGCGCCGGCGTGCAGAAGGTCGTGCTCGTGAACGACGCCGCGGCGCGCAAATTCTGGCCGGGGCAGAATCCCATCGGCCGCCCGGTGAGCGTCGGACAAGGCGGCTTCTGGAAGGACACCGCCTATGTCGTCGGCGTCATCGGCGACGTGCGCTTCTCGTCCCTCGACTCGGCCGCGATTCCTGACGTCTATATCTCGTACTATCAGTCTCCACGCGGGAACATGATGCTGATGGTGCGTTCCGCGGGACGCGCAACCACGCTCGCCGCGCCCGCACGCAGACTCGTGCGTGGGTTGCTCCCTGCCTCGCCGGTCTACGACATGCGAACGATGCAGGAGCGCGTCACCGATGCGATGCGCTACGCACGCTTCAGCACCATCATCCTCGCGCTGTTCGGGCTCGTCGCACTCGCGCTCGCGACGATGGGGACGTACGGCGTCATCTCGTTCGGCGTTGCACAGCGGACGCGCGAGATCGGCATCCGCGTCGCACTCGGCGCATCCCGTGATGCGCTCGTGCGCATGATTCTCCGGCGCGGGCTCGCGCTCGCAGTCGTGGGCGGCGCGATCGGGCTCGTGGCTGCGCTGGCCGCGACGCGCGTGCTTCGCTCCCTGCTCTTCGAGGTCGTCCCCACGGACCCCCTGACCTTCGCGGCGATTCTCGCGGTGCTCGTGCTCGCGGTCCTCGCGGCAAGCTGGATACCCGCCCGGCGGGCGGCCACGATCCACCCATCCGAGGCCCTCCGGGAAGGTTAGCGCTCTCGGCACGTGCATCTCTTCCGCCGCGTGGCAGCCGCGCGTTATGCTTGCATGGCAGGTCGCGAACGCATTTCCGCCAGCCGCGGAGGAATCTGACGATGAAGAGCGGACACCCTGAGCTCATTACGGTTTCGCGCGAGTTCGGCGCGGGCGGCAGCGATCTCGCCCGCGCGCTGGGCGATCGACTCGGCTGGCCCGTGCTCGACGACGAGGTCGTCTGTCGCTGCGCGAAGCGACTCAACATCGATGAAGCCGCCGTCGCGCGGCTGCGAGAGCACTCGCCCACCCTTCTTGCCCGCATTTCCTCCGCGCTGCTCGTCGCGCCCCCGGAGGCTCCGTCGTTCGACACATCGAGCCTGTTGCGCATCGATGCGATCGCCGAGGCGGCGCTGGAGTCGATCACCGAGGCCGCGCAGTCGCTTCCGTTGATCGTCGTCGGTTTCGGAACGCAGTGCATGTTCGCGAACCGCCCGGAAGCCTTCCACGTACGGCTGGTTGCGCCGCTCGAGACGCGCGTCGCGCGCCTTCGCACCCGCTTCGACTGGGATGCCGCGACCGCGGCCCGAAAGGCCCGGGAAATGGACGACGTGCGACGCCGCTACGTGCAGCGCTACTTCCATCGCGACGTTCACGACTCGTTGCTCTACGACGTGCAGATCAACACCGGCCGGACGACGATCGACGAGGCCGCCGCGATGATCGAGCAGCTCCTTCGCGGCGAGCAGACGGCATCGTTTGCATCCGCTGGGAGTCGCGAGCGCGGAGCTGACAGGATCACGTGACGCGCGCCGCCGTCTCACCCGCGCAAAGAGCACTCTCGTGACGTCACCCATCTCCCGCGGCTTCCACGGCCGTCGTCCGAACGCCGTGGACGCGCTCAAGCTTCCTCCGGGCCAGTACGAGACGCACGACTTCCCCGTGCTCTCCGCCGGTCCGACGCCGCACACGTCGCCCGCGCAGTGGAGCTTCACGCTCGGCGGGGCCAGGGGCAGCTCGGCCAGATGGAGCTGGGAGGAGTTCGAAGCACTCCCCCGCGAGACGATTACGCGCGACATCCACTGCGTCACCAAGTGGTCGAAGTTCGACACGGTGTGGACCGGCGTCTCGATCGACACGATCATCGCGGCAGCCGCCGCGAAGGGCGTCGAGGCGGCACCGTTCATCGTGGCAGTGTGCGACGGCGGATACACGACCAACCTTCCGCTCGCCGATGTCACGAATGGAAAAGCGTGGCTCGCGTCGGGCTTCGATGGCAAGCCGTTGCCGCCGGAGCACGGCGGTCCGGTGCGGCTGCTCGTGCCGCACCTCTATTTCTGGAAGAGTGCGAAGTGGGTGCGCGAGATCCGCTTCCGCGATCACGATGAGCCTGGCTTCTGGGAAGCGCTCGGCTACCACATGCGCGGCGATCCGTGGAAGGAGCAGCGGTACACTGGCGACGAATGATTCGCGTGATCGCGGCTCGCCCATAGTGGCAACGAACGCGGCGCCGAGTATGATCGCGTGGCGCATCGGCACGGTACTCGAGATCGTCATCGAGACTTCACGCGTGCACACGCTCATCCTCGACGTTCCCGACTGGCCCGGCCATCTTGCGGGTCAGCACGTCGACGTGCGCCTCACTGCGGAAGATGGCTATCAGACGGAGCGAAGCTACTCGATCGCATCCCCACCGGAGTCGACGCGCCTTGCACTTACCGTCGAGCGACTCGAGGACGGTGAAGTGTCGTCGTATCTCGTCGGAGACCTTCGCGTCGGCGATCCCATCGAGCTGCGCGGTCCCATCGGCGGGCACTTCGCGTGGAGCGTGCGGAATGGTGGACCGCTGCTGCTTGTGGGTGGTGGCTCGGGGATCGTTCCGCTCATGGCGATGCTGCGCCATCGTGCGGCGGCCAGCGAGGAGGTGCAACGCGCGATCCCCGCGCGGCTGCTCTACTCGTCGCGCAGCTGGAGTGAGCTGATCTTTCGCGACGAGCTCGCGCGGCTAGCGGCGGCCGATGCGTCGCTCCGCGTCGTGCACACGATCACGCGCGAGCCGCCGCCTGCGTGGACCGGCTATCACCGCCGCATCGATCGCGCGATGCTCGAAGAGACCGCGTGGCCCCCGTCGGCGAAACCACATCTCTTCGTCTGCGGCCCGACGCCGCTCGTCGAGGTGGTGGCCGAGGGACTCGTCTCGCTGGGCCACGATCCGCAGTCGGTGCGCACCGAGCGCTTCGGACCGACGGGCACGACTCCCTGATCGCAAAGAAACGGCGCGCTCTGTGAGGAGCGCGCCGCCCCTGCAAGCCCTCGAGTCAACGATCACCTTGAGCGCCGTGTACGCGTTTCCCGGAAGCGCGAAGCGGATCGCCATCCCGTGCGGCGACGCGTTGACGTTGTTATCCGGAATGTTCCGAGAAGCGAACGGTCATGGGGATCGGCTCTCCGAGGGATTGCGGGGTATCGTCGCGTCGCGCACGCTGGCATACCTGCGGCGCACAGCGCTATTTACGTGCATGAATGCACTCGCTCCTTTCGTGCGACCCGCGCGCCTCGGCGCGGCGCTGCTGCCGATTCTCGCCATCGTGCTTCCGCTCACGGCGCAGTTGCCTCGCCGACCGCTTCGCCCCGACGACATCTACAGCCTCCGCGACGTGCACGATCCGCAGCGGTCGCCGGATGGCAAATGGGTCGCCTATGCGCTGTCGACCGTCGACACGGTGCACGATCGCAACACATCCGACATCTGGATGGTGAGCTGGGACGGCACGGAGCAGAGGCAGATCACGAGCACGCCGGAGAGCGAGAGCTCGCCGCGATGGAGCCCCGATGGCAGGTGGCTGTCCTTTCTCTCGTCGCGACAGGGGGGCGACGGACCGCAGCTCTGGCTCCTCGACCCGCGCGGCGGTGAGCCCGAGCGCGTGAGTGCGGTGCCGGGCGGCATCGACGACTACGTGTGGTCGCCGGACTCGAAGCGTCTGGTGTTCGTCGTAACCGATCCCGAGCCGCCCGCGCCGAAGAACGGCACGAAGCGACCGATCGTCGTCGACCGGTATCACTTCAAGTCCGACCCGGGCGGCTACCTTCTCGCCGCCCACGATCATCTCGCGCTCTTCGATCTCGCGGCGAGGAAGCTCGAGCAACTCACGAGCGGCGCCTTCGACGATGCGGATCCCGTCTGGTCGCCCGACGGCACACGCATCGCGTTCGTCAGCAAACGCGTCGCCGGTGATCCGGACCGGAGCGAGAACGACGACATCTTCGTCATCGACGCGCAGGTCGGCTCCGAGCCGAAGCGGCTCACGACCTACGGCGGCGAGGACGACGGACGCATTGCGTGGAGCCCCGATGGCTTGCGCATCGCCTACCTCACCGGTATCGCGCTCCCGGACTTCTCGAATCGCATGTGGAAGCTTGCAGTCATCCCGAGTGCGGGCGGCAAGCCCGTGGTGCTCTCCGCGGCGCTCGACCGCCAGGTGATCGAGCCTGCCTGGTCGCGGGATGGCACTACGATCTACATGCTCGAAGAGGATGACCGCTCGCAATACGTCGCAAAGGTGTCCGCCTCGGGCGGCCCGGTGCAGCGAGTCGCCGCGGACAAGCGCATGGTGACATCGCTCGAGATCGGACGCGATGGCGCGGCGACGCTGCTCCTCGCGAGTGATAGTGCCCCGCCTGAGGTGTACGCGCTCGAGGGGGCGACGCTACGGAAGCTCACGCACCAGAACGAAGCGTGGATGCGCGACATCGAGCTCGGCATTCCGAAAGAGTTTGCATCGCGCGGGAAGGACGGCTACGTGTCGCACGGGATGATCCTCGAGCCAGCGTCGTACGCGCCCGGCAAGAAGTATGCAATGCTGCTGCGGATTCACGGTGGCCCATCGTGCTGCCAGGATTCGCACGCGTACAACTTCGAGCGCGAGATCTTTGCTGCGAACGGCTACGTCGTCGTCGCGCTCAACTATCGCGGTAGTCGCGGGCGCGGAGCTCTTCACCAACGCGCAGCCGCCGGAGATCTCAAGACGAACGAGGCTTCCGATCTCCTCGGCGCCGTCGATTACGTCGTCAAGATCGGGCTCGCAGATCCGGCCCATCTTGGCATCGGCGGATGGAGCAACGGCGCTGTCCTCACCGACGAGATCATCGCGCGCGACCATCGCTTCAAGGCGGCGATTGCCGGCGCCGGCACGGCGAACGCGCTCGCCAACTACGGAACCGACCAGTACACCCCCAACTCGAGCGAAGGCCCGTGGAACGATCCGCAGGCGTGGCTCCGGAAGTCCTACGCCTTCTATCACGCCAACCAGATCACGACGCCCACCCTCTTCCTAGGCGGCGACCGCGACTTCAACGTGCCGATCGCCGGGAGCGAGCAGATGTACGTCGCTCTGCGCGCGCTCGGCGTCCCGACGGGGCTGATCATCTACCCCGATCAGCATCACCTCATATCGATTCCGAGCTACAAGAAGGACCGCCTCGATCGCTACGTTGCGTGGTACGACAAGTACGTCAAGGCGGGTCCCTCACGGAATCGCGACGCTACTTCAGATATTTTCTGAACCACGCGATCGTCGCTGGCCACGCCTGGCGCGTCGCGTCGAGATTCGCCTGCATGATCGAGCCGTCGTCCTGCGTCTGCGCGCGCAGGAAGCCGTGCGCGGCGCCGGGGAAGATGGTGTGCTCGTAGGTGCGGCCGAGCGCCTTCATCGCGGAATCGGTTCCGGGAACGGTGAGCGCGATGCGCGCATCCGTCCCGCCATAGAGGCCGAGCACAGGCGCATGCACATTGGGAAGCTGATCGGCTGATGGCGGCGTGCCGTAGTAGACGACCGATGCGCCAAACTGCGGCGACGTTCCCGCGTGCGCGGCGTGAGCGAAGGAGACTCCGCCGCCCCAGCAGTAGCCGACGATGCCGTACTTCTTTTCCGCGGCCGGCTGCGACATCGCGTACTGCGCGACCGCGTCGAGCTTGCGCTGCACGTCCGCAGCATCGAGCGTGCGGATGAGCGCGGGGCCCTGTGCCTTGAGCGAGCTGTCATCGAGATTCGGCGCGATCTTCCCAGTGAGCAGGTCGGGCGCGATCGCGATGAAGCCATCGGCCGCCAGCTGATCGGCAACGCCACGCACCCAATTGGACAGGCCAAAAATCTCGTGCACCACGACGACCACCGGCGCCTTCGTGCTCACCTGCGGATACACGATCCAGGCGCGCACGCTGTCGCTGCCGACCTTGATGAGCACCCACTCGCCGTGCCGCGGCGATTTCGCGAGCCGCGCCTGCGCCTCGGCCGCGCCGGCGGGAAGGTCCGCCGCCTGCGGCGCGGCATCGTGCGACGCGCTCGGCGTTGCGGGCGTGCCGAACGCGGTATCGTGCGCCGCATGATCGTCGGCGCCGACGTGACGGGCGCACGCCGTGGCGGCGAGGGTCGTCGAAAGCGCGATGAGTCCAACACGAAATAGAGTCATGGTTGCTCCACTCACTTTGGAATGACGTAGTCCTGGGCACCGATGATCTGCCATTCGCCGTCGCGTCGCTGCCACGTGTCTGTAAACGAGTAGCGTCGATCGAACGGGCCGCTCTTGTTCCGCCCCTTGAGGTGGAGCACGCCGGTGATGATCTGCGTGTCGCCGAAGTCGTGCACCTTCATCCCTTCGTTCCCCGCCCACGTCGTCGTATCCTCGCCTGTCAGGCTCGCGATGACGTCCGCCCGGCTGATCACCGCCGAGTCTTCAGTGTAGACGAAGCCAGGCGCGAGCAGCCGCTCGAACATCTTCGTGTCGCGCGCGACGAGCCCGCGCGTCCACTCCTCCTCGCGCTGCAGCGGCAATACCACCGGCGCGGATGAGGCGCTGGCGCCCGCATCGATGCGCTCCCCGGTGATCACAGCGTCCTTCGCACGATACACCGCTTCGCCACCAAGGTACGTGGCCACCACCTGCGCGCCGAGGATCCGCTCGGGAGCCACGGTCATGATGTCGCGCGTGAGGATCGTGAAGTCCGCGTACTTGCCTGCGGTGATCGAGCCGAGCTCTCCTTCCTGGAAGGCGGCGTACGCCGGCCAGAGCGTCATGGAGCGCAGCGCCTCCTCGCGCGTCATTCGCTGATCGCCATACCAACCACCCGGCGGATTGTTATCTGCATCCTGCCGCGTCACTGACGAATGGAAAGTGATGATCGGGTTCACACGCTCGACCGGGAAGTCCGTGCCGTTGGGAATCACGACGCCGCTGTTGAGCAGTGTGCGCCACGCGTACGCACCACGGATGCGCTCCGGTCCGAGACGACGCTCTGCCCACGGCATGTCGCTGGTTTCGTGGCTGGCCTGCATGCTCGGGATGACGCCGAGTTGCGCGAAGCGCGGCATGTCCGAGGGCGAGATGATCTGCGCGTGCTCGATGCGCAGACGCGCGTCAGTTGTCGGCACGGCATCGAGCGCCGCCTGGTACGCATCGAGCGCATTACGATTGCCGCGATCGCCGATCGCGTGCGTGCTCACCTGGAAGCCATGCTTGAGCGCCTCGATGGAGCGTGACTTCAGATGCTCGGGAGTCGAGACGAGCAGCCCCGAGTTCGCGCTATCATCGCTGTAGGGAGCGAGGAGTGCCGCACCGCGCGAGCCCAACGCGCCGTCGGCGAACAGCTTGATGCCGCGCACCCACACGTGACCGTCGTACTCCGCCTTCTTCGGCCCGCGCGCAAAGTAGTACGCGAGCGCCGCCGAATCGTCGGTCACCATCTCGTACGTGCGCAGCGGGAGCTTCTTTGCACTCGCCAGCGACTCGAGCGCCTCGATCGTCTCGCGCTCGGCGCCCATGTCCTGCACCTCGGTGAGCCCCCACTTGTTGCTCTCGGCTGCGGCGGCACGCAGCAGCTCGGAGCGCTGCGCCGATGTGACTGCCGGGAGCGCACTCGCAATGAGCCCCTGCGCGTTGTCGACGAACACGCCGGTTGGATTTCCCTTTGCATCGCGGATAATGCGGCCGCCGCTCGGGTCGGGTGTCTTCGCGGTGATATGCGCGGCACGCATCGCGGCAGCGTTTGCGAGCATCGCGTGCCCGTCGATGCGATTGAGAACCACCGGATGATCTGGGACCGCGAGCGAGAGCGCCTCGTGCGTTGGAAACTCCTTCACCGGCCAGCGATTCTGATCCCAGCCCTCGCCATAGATCCACTCGCCGGCCTTTGCGGTCTTCGCGCGTGCGACGACGCGCGCAACGATCTCCTCGTACGATGTCACGCCCACGAGATCGACGCTCTGCAACGCGATGCCGAGCCCAAGGAGATGCGCGTGCGCATCGATGAAGCCGGGGTACGCGGTCGCGCCATGCAGATCGAGGAGCTCCGTTTTTGGCCCTTTGAGTTTCATGACGTCGCGCGCGGTGCCCACGAGCACGAAGCGGCCGCCACGCACGGCGAACGCCTCGACTATCGGGCGTGTCACGTCGACCGTATAGATGCGGCCGCCGCTCACTATGAGATCCGCGGGCTGTGGCGCCTGCGCCAATGCGGAGAGGGGCGCCGCGAGCGCGGCCAGGAAGACAATCGTGCGAATTTTCTTCATGATCACGCGGGGCGAGCGGAGGGGGGATACGCGAAGTAGCTGGGCAGCGAGCCGTTACGAACATCGCCTGTGGCGAAGACTCAGGGAAGGCTCGAATCGAGAACGACGGGAGGAAATCTTTCCCGGCCGCAAGGCCTCTGGCGCCGGCCGAGCCCGTCATATAGCGTGGTGCGCGATCGGAAGTCGGGGCAGTAACGGACGCTGCAAATCACGGGAGACTCCGCGTGCGATCGAATCGACTGCTGTCGTGCCTCGCAGCCTGTGTCGCGTTCCTTGCAGCAAGTATGGCGGGCGCGCGAGTGCTCCCCGCGCAGAGCGGAGGTCCGTCCGTCGCTGACGAAGACGTGATCGACTCGCTCGCCGACTTCTCCATCCACCTCGATCACCGCCTCTCGGCCTGCCAGGCGGCGATCCCTGCCTCGAGCATGCATCGCGTACCGGTGTTCCTCGCTGCGACGATGGCTCCGCATACTGACTCCGCATTCACGCTGCAGGCGGATCTGCTTGCGCAGGACGTGGCCGCGGAGGTGCGACGCGTGCTCGGCGCACGCGGGGAGGACGCTCCGCTCGCGGACGGCAAGATCGCCTGGTACTCCGTTCCGAGTCAGCTGGTGATCACGGCGTGGCCGGACGGCCGCACCCAATCGCGCACGCGCGGCTTTGCTGGAGATTCGAGCGCGGCGCTGCTGCTTTCCCGAGCGTTCGATTCCGTGCGCGCTCGCGAGCCGGTGGTCATGGTCTGGCTAGATGGCTCTACTGCCGACTCGATTGTGGTGAGGCTGACGCTGATGCCGAGGCGCGTCAAATGGGAGAACGAGCAACTCGCTCGCGAGCTACGCTACAGTGGGAGGGATCGCGTAAAGTTTGCGTCGTTCTTTCTCTCGCTTCCGGATTTCTTACCGGCACTGCCAAAAGAAGGGCAGGATCCGCCTCGCTACCCGCACTACAATGAGCAAGATCGCATCGAAGGTCAGTTGACCATCCAGCTCGTCGTGGACACCACCGGACGAGCCGACCCGGCTACGATTCACGACCTGTGGCCGAAGGATGTCCCGCGCTTAACCGGGGGGAAGAAGCGCTACTACGACGCCTTCGTGTATGAAGTAGCGAAGTGGGAAGAGCGCCTGAAGTATTTCCCGGCGCGCATCGGGCAGTGTCCAGTGAGTGAGCTGGTGCAGCAGCACATCAGATTCCGGGCGCGGACTCGCTCGTGAGCGCGCGACTGCTCTGCGGCTCGAGATGCGTAGCACGCGAGCTAGCCCTGCTTCATCGTGCCCGAGGCGACGAGCTTTCCCGCATCACCGTCGAGCACCGGCGGCAATGGCGAGCCGGCCCAACGGATGGTCTTCTCCTTACACGAATGGGTTATGGCGTCTCAGATCTCGGCGCGCTACGCGTGACAGGGCCGACCGGCGGCAGTCGTGTCGGCGGTTGCGTGTGCCACGCTCTGCGTCACCTGATCGACGAGCCACGCGGCGCCGCGCACCGTCATGTGCGCGGTGAGCGTAGTGTCGCGGCCGATCCCCTTGAGCTCGATCACGCGCGTGCCCACCGCGCGCTGCAACTTCGTCGACACCACCTGCACCTCCCACTCGGCGATCCACGGACCGATGCGATTCAGCCGGCTCACGAGCACCCAGTCCGCGTGCTGCGCGGCGCCCCATTCGGCGACGACGTCCGGATGCTCCCAGAGGTACGACGCCCCCGGATGCTCGGCGGTGAGCGATGGCGCCGAGCCTGGTGTGACGGGATAGCCGCATCCGGCGAGACGAAGGCGCGCCTGCTCGGTGAGCTGGACGATCGTCGCAGAATCCTCGGGCATGTCCGGACTCGCCGACATGTTGTGCAGCACCACGGGAATCACGGCGATCGTCGGTCGTGACGCAGCGGGTCCGGCGGCGACGAGAAGGAGAACGAGGACGATAGCAAAGGGCCGCGTATGTGCGCGCATCATGGATTTCATTTTCGGCTGCGAGGGTGGAGCGTTTCGGATAGCGGACAAAAGTTCGCACGATGGAGGCCCGTGCGCACGGGACGCTGCCGGCCGCGATTATACGTCGCCGCCGCCCGCCTCACCGCGGCGGCCCCTTGAGCTCCGGAAGGATCGCGGTGTTCTGCCCGTTTACGATCTGCCACTTCGCGTCCGCGCCCTTCTTCAGCACGTACACCATGCGCGTCCTGAGCACGCCTTTCCCGTCGGCGCCCGTCTCGCTCGCCTGAATTCCCGGCGGGAGCGCCGTGTAGCCGGATACCGCGTGCTCGTAGTGCGCGATCGCCAGCTCCGGCGCCACCCACACGATCTTCTGCACCGACACGGAGTCGTGCGAATCCTTGAAGATCGTGGCGAAGATGCGCGTCGTGATCCCCTCGATGGCCGGCTTTCCGCTGAACGGCGTGCCGAGGATGTTGATGAACTCGGCCGATGGCACGAAGGCCGCGGCCCACGCCTTCGCGTCGTGGCGGTTCCACGCCGCAGCCTGATCGGCGATGATCGCGCGGATCTCCGCGTCGGCGTCGGCGCTGGCGACGATGTGCTCTGCGCTCATGAGTCGGCTCTCCTGTGCGAGAAGGGTGGGATAATACGTGGTGGGCGCGAGGGAAAGAATCGCGGCGACGATGGCGGTCCTGGATGCGGACATGGGGGCTCCCGGGCTCGTGGCACAAAAGAGGCTTTATGGCACCATTGTGCCATAAGACAAAAGTAGTATACTTTTCCCCCATGGCGACGGCAAGAGCCTCCACCGAGCGGATCCAGCAGAAGGGGCGCACCCGCACCGCGCTCCTCGCGGCGGCCGTGCGCCTGCTCACGAGCGGCGCGCAGCCCACCGTCGCCGAGGTCGCGGATGCGGCGCGCGTCTCCCGCCGCACGGCGTACCGCTACTTCCCCTCGCAGGAGCAGCTGCTCGCGGAGGCGGCCCTCGAAGGCGTGCGCGGGATCATGGTGGAAGCGATCGAAGGCGAGCGCGGGAACGGTCGCGACGTCGCAGACATCGAGACGCGCCTCGATCGCGCCGTGCAGGCGATGCAGCGCAGCGCGGCCGGCAACGAGCAGCTCCTCCGCACCATGATCCGCCTCACCGTGAGTGCACCCGTCGCACCATCAGGCACCGACGCCGCCATGCCGAAGCGCGGCTATCGGCGCATCGAGTGGATCGCCCTCGCGCTCGCCCCCGTGAAGAAAAAGCTCGGCAAGAAGCGCTACGAGCGCCTCGTCTCGGCGCTCGCGACCTGCATGGGGATCGAGGCGCTCATCGTCCTCCGCGATCTACGCGGCTTGTCGGAGGGCGACGCCGAGGAGGTATCGCGCTGGTCGGCGAGAACGCTGTTGCGCGAATCACTTCGCGACGCGGGGCAACGGCGAGCGAAGAAGTAGCGTCTGCTCGCGCGCCAGCGCGGCAAGCGGCTACCCGCGTTAGCCGCTTGCCAGCTCACCCCAGCCCCAGCTGCTCCACCAACGCCGCACGGTACCCCCGGCTCACCTTGAGCTTGGCCCCGCCCTGCACCACCAGAATGTACTCTCCGTGCAGATACGGCTCGACCCGCACGATCCGTGCGATGTTCACGATCGTCGATCGATGGATACGTGCGAATCGCTTCGCGTCGAGGAGCTCGAGCAACTCGTTCATCGATTTACGGATGACGTGCGCCGTCGTGCCGATGTGCGCCGTCACCGAGTCTCCGGATGCCGCGATGTAGTCGATCTCCCTCGCGATGATGAAGTGCACCGAGCCGTCGACGCTCACAGCGATGCGGTCGAGTCCCTTCGCCTGCTGCACCCCAGTCGCGGATTGTGGCGCGCCGGCGTCGATCTCGCGTCCAAGCGCCTGCACGCGCTTCACAAATGCCTCGTTGCGCGTGCTCGCGAGCTGTTCCCGCGCGCGATCGAGTGACTCGCGCAGCCGCTCCTGCTCCACCGGCTTCAACAGATAGTCGAGCGCGCGCACGCCGAACGCGCGCACCGCGTGCTCGTCGTGAGCCGTCACGAAGATGACGATCGGCATCGATGCGCCGCGCGCACGCTCGAGCATCGCGAAGCCGTTCGATCCCGGCATCGCGATGTCGAGCAGCAATACATCGGGTGCATCGCTCGCGATGGCGCGCAGCGCCGCCTCCGCGTCGCCGTACTCGCCGATCAGCAGCACGTCAGGCTCGCGGCGCAGACGGATGCGCATCCCCTCCCGCCCGTGCGGCTCGTCGTCGACGATCATCACGCGCAGCGGATCACGATGCGTCGTCACGCGCCCGTCCGCTTGCCCGGGTGCACGAGCGGCACCTCGACGGTCGCCGTGGTGCCCCCGGTCGAGGACGCGAGCGTGACCGACGCCTCGAAGCCATAGAACAGCTGCAGCCGCTCCCGCACGTAGCGAAGCCCGAATCCGTTCGTGCTCGCGCCGGCCACCGCCACGCCCCCGCCCTGGGCGGGATCCGTAACGCGGAGGCGCAGCCGGCCGCCATCGATCGACGCTCCCACTTTCACGCGCATCACCGCGCCCGCCGGCGCCATCCCGTGTCGAATGGCGTTCTCCACCAGCGGTTGCAGGATGTGTGACGGCACGTACGCCCCGCGCGCCGCTTCCGTGATACACAGCTCGAGCCCGAGCGCATCGCCGAAGCGCAGCCGCTCGATCGCGAAATACTGCTCGACGTCCGCGAGCTCGTCCGCGACGGTCACTGTCTCATCCGCGCGTGGCGCCAGCGCCGAGCGGAGATACCGGGAGATCCGCACGATCGCATCGTCGGCCGCCGGCATGTCACTCTTCAGCACGAGCGTCGACACGGTGTTGAGCGCATTGAAGAGAAAGTGCGGCTGGAGCTGCGAGCGGAGCAGCTCGAGATTCGCGGCGGCGAGCCGCGTCTCGAGCGCGCCGGCCGCCACCTCCTCTCGCGAAGCGACGTACGCTCGGTCGCGGCGGCGATCGGCGCGACGCACGATGCGTCCGCGAGCCTGCTGCGAAGCACTCGCGTGACAGCGTACACCATCGACGCCTGGAACTTCAGCGGCGATCCCTACTACCGGGAGCTCGGCTTCACGAGCAGCGCGGAGCTCCGTTCGCTGTGGAGCGTGAGCGCGCGCGCGGGATTTCTTCCCTCGTCCACCGACGACCGACTCACGCGCGGTGGCCCGCTCGTGGGCGCGCCGTCGCGGTGGACCGCGGCGGGGAGTGTGCAGAGCGATCTGCGCCGCAAACTGATCGGAAGCTTCTCGACTTCGCTCACGCACGGCGGCGTGAACGGCAGCGAGTGGTCGATGACGCCGTCCGTCATCTACCGGCCGATCAACAAGCTGCAACTCTCGCTCGCGCCGACGTTCGACGTCGTGCACGACAGAGCGCAATACGTCAGCACGATCGCCGATTCGAGCAACACGCTGACCGATGGCAACGACTACGTGTTCGCCGATCTCCGCCAGCGCACGCTCTCCGTGAACGCGCGAGCGGACTGGTCGCTTACCAATACCCTCACCGCGCAGCTGTTCGTGCAACCGTTCATCTCGATGGCGCACTTCGGCGGCTACAAGGCGCTGCGTAAGCCGCGTACCTTCGACTTCGATGTCTTCGGCCGGGATCGCGGCATGGTCGAGTCGCTCCCCGATGGGCGCGTCCGCATCGATCCCGACGGCGACGCGGGCGAGCAGCCCGCTTTCATCCTCGGCGACAACGCCAACGAGACGAGCTTCGTGTCGCGCGCGATTCGCGTGAACGGCGTCATTCGCTGGGAATATCGCAGCGGCTCCACGATCTACCTCGTGTGGCAGCAGACGCGCGACGGCAGCGCTGCAGTCGATGGCACCTCGCTCTGGAACGGGCTGGATCGCGTGCTCACAGTGCCGGCGAAGAACGTCGTCTACTTCAAGGGGAGCTACCGCTCTGGGCGATGATGCGCGCGTCACGGCGAGAAGCTACATCTCGATGATCACCTTGAGCGCCTTCGTTTTCGCCGCGTTGCCGAACGCTTCATACGCATCGAGAATCGCGTCGAGCTTGAAGTGGTGCGTGATCAGCTTCGTCGGGTCGATCTGCTTCGCGCGCAGTGTCTTGAGCAGCATCGGCGTGCTCACGGTGTCGACGAGGCGGGTGGTGATCATGATATTGCGGTCCCACAGCGACTCGAGATGCAGCGAAACCTGGGTGCCGTGTACGCCGATATTCGCGATGTGCCCACCGGCGGCAACGAGCTTTTCGCAGAGCTCGAAGGTCGCCGGAATTCCCACCGCCTCGATCGCGGTGTCCACGCCGCGCTTGTTCGTCAGCTTCATCAGCGCATCGACCGCCTTGCCATCCGTACTGTTGATCACTTGCGTCGCCCCGAGACTCTTGGCGACCGAAAGCCGGTTGTCGTCGAGATCGATCATAATGATCTCCGCCGGCGAGTAGAACTGGGCCGTGAGCAGCGCGGAAAGGCCGATCGGCCCCGCGCCGACGATCGCCACCGTACTCCCCGGCTCGACCCTTCCGTTGAGCACACCGCACTCGAAGGCCGTCGGCAGAATGTCGCTGAGCATGACCATGGCGTCGTCGCTCACACCATCGGGGATGTTGTAGAGGCTCATGTTCGCGTGCGGGGTGCGCACGTACTCCGCCTGTGTACCGTCGATCATGTATCCGAGAATCCATCCGCCCGTGGTGCAGTGCGAGTACATGAGCTTTCGACAGTATTCGCACGTGCCACACGCGCTCACACACGAGACGAGCACGCGGTCACCAGCCTTGAATGCGGTGACCGCCGCGCCCACCGAGTCCACGACGCCGATTCCCTCGTGGCCAAGGATGCGTCCCGGAGCGCAGTTCGGCAGATCGCCCTTGAGGATGTGGAGGTCGGTGCCGCAGATCGTCGTGTGCGTGATCTTCACGATCGCGTCGGTGGGCGCCGTGATCTCTGGCTTGGCGTGCTCTATTAGCGCCTTCTTTCCCGGGCCCTGGTACACGAGTGCCTTCATGTGCCGCCTCCGCGTGAATGACCTGATGTCGCAGCGGACCGTGCGACCGTCATGCGAGGCGGAGAGGCCCACGCTGCGCTGCAGCGAGGGGCGAAGGACCGTCGACATCTACTCCGGCACTTAGCGTGCCGTTTTGTACATAAAGCTCGACCGAAGCGCCCGCTCTCCGATCGCGGAGAAGTGCCGTTGCACAGGCTCAAGGAGTAGATGACGCGCGTACTGCTATGCCTCCGGCCCGTTGGGATGGACGCCGATGCCGATGGTGCGCCTCCCCTTCCCGTCGATCGTGGTCGCCAGCACGGACGACGAGTACGTGAGCGCGGCACGCGCGAAGGCGTTCGCAGACGCGTGGGGGAGTAGGCTCGTGACAATCGGCGCAGCGGGGCACAGCAATTCCGCGAGCGGACTCGGAAGCTGGCCCGCGGGAAAGGCGCTGCTCGCGGAGCTGACGGGTGCGTCGTCGAGCTGACGAGACAAGCACTCATCGCGTCGACACTATCGTTTAGCGAAAGAGAGC
>JBDSHG010000173.1:0-14352 GCA_039918615.1 Gemmatimonadaceae bacterium
CCGTTGAACGAGATCACGTACGCACCATCGATCGTGGACATCGGCTGCGCGCCCGCATCGCTCAGGTCGATGATCGCCAGCCGCCGATGCGCCAGCTGCACGCGCCCGTCGCTGCTCGCCCACTCGCCGCTGCCATCGGGCCCCCGGCACTCCATCCACGCCGATGCCGCGCGCAGCTCTCTCCTTTCCGCCGCGACACCGCGCGCATCGTACGCATAGAGAGCCGCGATCCCGCACATCGACGCTACCTCTTCACGGTCGTCATCTTTCCACCCGTCCACCGCTCGACGTTGTGCTCGTAGATCTCCTGCAGGATCCCGTCGATCGAGTACTCGAGCCTCCAGCCCGGGTAATGCGACTCGAAGCGCGCCAGGTCGGAGATCCACCAGATGTGATCGCCGACGCGATTCGTCTCCGAATACTTGTGACTCAACTCGCGACCGGCGATCCGCTCGCACGCCTCAATGGCCTCGACCAT
Source organism: Gemmatimonadaceae bacterium (assembly GCA_039918615.1). Lineage (GTDB taxonomy): Bacteria > Gemmatimonadota > Gemmatimonadetes > Gemmatimonadales > Gemmatimonadaceae > FEN-1250. The sequence continues at coordinate 479 of JBDSHG010000173.1, forward strand.
CGAGCAGTTGCTGAAGCGACCGCCGCCCATGTTGTACACCTCGCCGCTGCGCGGCGCACGGAAGAACTCCGAGAAGCAGGCGATGAGATCCGCGCTGTGGATGTTGTCGCGCACCTGCTTGCCGCCGTAGCCGTAGATCGTGTACGGCGTGCCCGTTATGGTGCAGCGCATGAGATAGGCGAGGAAGCCGTGCAGCTGCGTTCCCGAGTGCCCCGGCCCGGTGAGGCATCCGCCGCGGAAGACCGCGGTGCGCATGCCGAAGTAGCGGCCGTACTCCTGCACCATCACATCCGCCGCGACCTTCGACGCGCCAAACACACTATGGAGTGTGTTGTCGATCGACATGTCCTCGCGAATCCCGCCGGCGTACGTGTGCGTCGGATCGATCTCCCACCGCTTCTCCAGCTCGATCAGCGGCAGCCTGTTCGGCGTGTCTCCGTAGACCTTGTTCGTCGACGTAAAGATGAATGGCACCTCGGCCGCGTACGTGCGCGTGGCCTCGAGCATCACGAGCGTGCCGTTCGCGTTCACGGTGAAGTCCATGATCGGATCGCTCGCGGCCCAGTCGTGCGACGGCTGCGCGGCCGCGTGCACCACGAGCGCGAGATCGCCGCGGTACTTCGCGAACACCTTGTTGATCGCGTCCGCATCGCGGATGTCGGCGCTCACGTGCGTGTAGCGCGCGCCGAGCTGGCTCTCGAGCTCCTTCCGCTTCCACGACGTGGACGCTTCCTCGCCGAAGAACACCCGCCGCATGTCGTTGTCGATGCCGACGACGTCCATCCCGAGCCCCGCGAAGTGCGCCGCGGCTTCCGATCCGATGAGGCCGGCCGAGCCGGTGATGATGGCGACGGTCATGCTCGCCCCCAGTGGCCGTCGATGATCTCGCCGATCGCGCGGCAATTTGCATCCCTGCCGAAATTCTCCAGCACATGCGCACGCCCGTGCGCGCCGATGCGCTCCGTCTCCGCGGGATCGTCACTCCACGCACGCAGCAGCTCGGCGATCCGCTCCGCCGCGCGCGGCGCCGCCGGATCGACCACCGCGCCACCCTCGCCCTCGAGAATCGCGCTGGCCGTCTCCGATTTCTCCGGCCCCACGAACAGCACGGGGCGCGCAGTGGCCATCGATACGTACGCCTTCGTCGGAATCGCGATCCCGACGAACGGCGCACCCAGCGTTACCACGTGCACATCGGCAAGCCCATACACAGAGTTGATCCGCTCCCGTGGATAGTAGTCACGATACGAGAAATTCCGAACTGCATGCTCGGCCGCGTACGCCTCGATCCGCGCGCGCTGCGGTCCGTTTCCGATGAAGAGAAACCAGATGCGCGGATGATCCTTTAGCGCGCGCATCGCCTCGAGATAGTCCCCGAAGTCGTGCGCGAGCCCCGCATTTCCGATGTACGCGACGACGAACTTTCCCTCGAGCCCGAGCTCCGCCACCAGCGGATTCTCCGCGCGCGGCGTGGGCGTGATCTCGTCGCCATTCACCCACACCGGCACTATTTCCACGCGCGCGGGAGACACGCGCGCGCCCGAGGCCAGAATCCGCTCGCGCATGTACGGCCCAAGCGCGATCACGAAGTCCGCGCTCCGATAGCCGCGTCCGTTCGCCCAGAAGAGAAGCCCGCCGAGCATGCTGCGGCGGTCGAGCATCCCCGCGGCGACCTCGGCCTCGGGATGCAGATCCATCGACCAGATCGCGTAGCGTCTGCCGCGTAGCACGTGACCGAGCCAACCCACGAACGAGAGCAGCGGCGGCGTGGTGAGGAAGACGATGCCCCGATACTTCCGAAAGCCGAGCGTCGCGCGGAGCGCCTGGATGTGGAACGAGGCGTAATCGAGCAGCCGTCCAGCGATCGATGAGCGTCCGTGCGAGGTGCTGCGAACGCGGCGAATGCGGACGCCGTTGCGAACCTCGCTCTCCTCGGCCTGCATGCGCCCCGCGACGTACGTGCCGCGGCCCGCGCAAATCTCCACCTGGTGTCCCGCCGCCACGAGATACTCGGCGAGGTCCGTGAGATGGTGCGCAGTCGCCGCGATGTCCGGATAGTAGTGCGCGTTGACGAAGAGGATCGGGCGCTCATTCGTCATTCCGCTCTGCTCCAGACTACCTCGCTTTCATTGCTCGAGCAGGATCCGCGCGATGCGCTCGGACGCGTGACCATCCCAGAGCTCGGGGATCGTGTGCTTCGCTTTTCCTCTCTCGAGCATCGTGCCCACCGCGCTCACGATATCGCTCGCCTTGCTCGCCACGAGGCGGTTCATTCCCGACTCGATCGTGACGGGGCGCTCCGTATTCGGCCGAAGCGTCAGACAGGGAACGCCGAGGTACGCCGTCTCCTCCTGCACGCCACCGGAATCCGTCATCACGATCGATGCGACACTCTCGAGCGCCAGGAAATCGAGATAGCCGGCCGGCTCGATGAGCTTCACACTGCCACTGAGCTCTGCGAGCCCCATCTCGTCAATGCGCGCGCGCGTTCGCGGGTGCACCGGAAATACCACGGGCATCTGCTTCGCGACGTCGGCCATCGCCTTCATGATCTCGGTGAGCGTCTCGGGATCGTCGACGTTCGAGGGACGGTGCAGCGTCGCGAGTGCGAAGTTGTTTGGCATCACTCCCACCGTGGCACACGCGCGCGCGGGGTCCGTTTTCGGAAGCAGGCGGATGAGCGTGTCGATCATCACGTTGCCGACGAAGAAGACGCGTTTCGGATCGACCCCTTCGTGCTCGAGATGCGCGTTGCCGTCGCGCGATGGAGTGAAGAGATAGTCCGCGATGCTGTCCGTCAGAATGCGGTTGATCTCTTCGGGCATCGTGCGGTCGAAGGAGCGAAGCCCGGCCTCCACGTGCGCGACCTTCACCCCGAGCTTCGACGCGACGATCGTGCAGGCGAGCGTCGAGTTCACGTCGCCGACGACGATCACGACATCCGGCGCGTATTCGAGCAGCACCGGCTCGAAGGCCGACATCGCCTTCGCGGTCATCTGCGCGTGCGATCCGGATCCGACGCTGAGATACGCGTCCGGCTCGGGGAGCTCAAGCTCCTCGAAGAAAACGTCGGACATCGCGCGGTCGTAGTGCTGACCGGTGTGCACGAGTATCTGCTCGAATGCACCGCCCTCGGCCTTCATCGCGTGCATGAGCGCCGCGGTCTTCATGAAGTTGGGGCGAGCACCAACGACGTGCAGAACCTTCAAGCGATCAACCTGCCGACTCCCTCACCGCAGCCAGATCGCTGCTGGCGTAGATCCCGAGCGGTGATTCGGTAACTCCGTGACCGATCGCCTTCGAGCTCGAAAGCCACGCTTCCAGGCACGGCACGAGGATGTGCGCCAGCCGCTCGGCGCCGAACGGCCGGGAGCCCTCGCCGGAGCTGCACCAGATGCGGAGCACGTACGGCTCGCCGTCGGTCGGATTCGCGGACGCGAGCATGTAGTCGAGCTTCCAGAGCCCGGACACGTTGCCGTGCAGGCGGCGCAGCGACAGCGACGATTCGAGCTCGACCTCCACTCCGAGAAACCCGAAGTTCGGCGTGCTCGCCGCGAGAATCGCGTTGACGTGGCGCAGCGACTCCGCCTCCTCGATCACGGAGGTAAGCTCGCGCGCATGGATCTGATCGCGGATGACACGTCGCACCCGTACGATGCCCGATGCGAGCGCCGCGCCGGCCTCAACGAATTCGTTGTAGTCGAGCTGTCGAATGCCGTACAGGAAGATGCCGGCCGAGACGATTCCTCCGGCGAGCGCCATACCGATGAGCGCCGGCGGAGGCGCGAACGCGAGCAAGAGTCCGAGCATCGCGAAGGCCCCCGCCACGAGGCACATTACGAACGACGCGCGCCCCGGCGTAAGCCCGATCGCGAGCAACCGGTGATGAATGTGCCGCGCGTCTGGCGAGAAGATCGGGACGCCGCGCAGGAAGCGGCGAAGGATCGAGACTGAGACATCGAGCAGGGGTACTGCGAGCGCGAAGAGCGGAATCGCGACGAGCACGGCCGTCGCGCTCTTGATTGAGCCGTGCATCGACAGAACGGCGAGCATGAATCCGATGAAGAGGCTTCCGGAATCGCCGAGGAAGATGCGCGCAGGGCTGAAGTTGTAGCGCGCGAAGCCGACGAGCGCTCCGATGAGAATGATCGAGACAAGGGCGACGTCGAGATTGCCAAGCACCGTCGCCGCGGCGAATACCGTGGTGAGTGCAACGATCGCGATTCCAGTGGCGAGACCGTCGAGGCCATCAATGAGATTGAACGCGTTCGTGACGGCGACAATCCAAAGCACGGTGAGCGGGATCGAGATCCAGCCGAGGTGCAGCACCGACGAGCCGACGCCGAGGATCTCGATGCGAAAGCCGAGAGCGGCGACGATCAGCGCGGCGATGCACTGCGCGACGATCTTGGCGAGCGGGCGAATGCGACGGAGATCATCGACCAGCCCGGCGCCAAAGAGCACCGTTCCGCCGAGGAGCAGCGCGAGCACAAAGCGATGCCACTCGGGGGTGAGCGTCTCGCGAGCGGGGCCGAAGAAGAGCGTGCTCGCGATCCCGAGCATCGTCGCGATGAAGACGGCGACGCCGCCGAGGCGGGGAACGGCGCGCTCGTGCAGATGCCGTGTGGCATCTGGAGCATCGAGCAGCTGCCAGTGTTTCGCGCCGCTGATGACGAGCGGGGTGATGATCGCTGCGGAGAGCGCGGCGATGAGGAAAGCGATGACCAGCGGCTGCATCAGTTGATAACTAGTGTGGTCGAAATTCGTTGGTGATGGCTACCGCGCGTTCTGCACCGGATGGGGCGCAGATCGGGGTGCACGGACCGTTCCTTAAATTCCTGTAACTATCACAATAGACAATCGAAGCTGGCGTTAGGCAACGCGTCGATCGGCATTGAGTAACACGCTTGCGACTATGCGGATTTGACACGAAATCCAGCCTGCGCGAACATCAGTAGCGCGCGTGTGCGCTCGCGGGCGCGCTTGGCGAAGAGCGGATCCTGCGGGTCGGCACGCTCGAGCTGTACGACCCCGTGGGCGTCCATGCGGGCGCTTACGTCGAGTACGACTTCCAGAGGAACGCGGGCCGGCTGTGTGCCGAAGTGCACGATGTACTGTACACCGCGGGTACCGGCGATGGGGCGTGCGGAGAGATCGGGAGCGATTCCGACGAACACGTAGCGAGGAAAGAGGGGCTGAAAGCCGGCGCGCCCGCGGACCAGCGGGAGGAGCGTGAGGAAGCTCTGGCGGCGAAGGTTGAGCTCCACCCACCGCTCCGCGCGCGGCTTTGTGTAAACGAGTTGCCAGGTAGCATCGCCGAACGGCGGCATGTCGGCGTGGAGCATTTCTCTGATTTCATCCACAACGAAGGGGGACGAGCGGTCAGCGTTGGTCCAGCGCTTCGCTCTCCTCTCAAGGATATACGGACGGAGAGGGGAACGGAGAGTTGGGCGAAAGATATCATGCCTCTGCCGGGTGACTGGGGTCACAGAGTGGCTGCAATGATACCGAAGTGCTAAGGATGCAGAATCGCTGGCTCGTATTCGTCCGCGCTACCATTGAGAAGCAGATCCGGCAGGGAGTCTCGGGCGCCAACGTAAGCGAGAATGTCGCGATTGTGGCCTGTCGCGTTGCGAACGACGAGGCAGAGCGAATTCGTACACGCTGCCTCACCAACATCGGTGCCGTTGGTCACGTAATCGGAAACACCTCCGGTGGCCACGTCGACGTTGTGAATCCTGGTGCGGTCGACACCGTCCACGTAGAACACCGACTTGCCGTCGGCGCTCCACGACCCGAAGAACGCACCGTTCACCTCGTGAGTGACCTGCGTCGCGGTTCCGCCCGCGGCGGGGATCATCCAGAGCTGCGTGATGTTAGTTCGCGGAGAGCTGAAGAGAATGCGATCGCCGCTCGGGCTGTAACGTGGCGCCGATTCGGGAATGTCGCCCGTCGTGCCGGTATTGAACGCCGCCGGGTTCGAGCCGTCGGCGCCCATGGTCCAGATGCGCGACGTACCCGAGCGAGTGGTGGAGAACGCCACCGTCGAGCCATCGGGGCTCAACGACGGTTGATGATCGGTGCCCGCTTGCGTGGTCAGCCTGACGGCGCTCGAGTCGCCGATGTTGGCAATGTAGATCTCCGGATTCAGCGCGGAGATTCTGTAGCTCGTAAACACGACTTTCCCGGCGGCGCTCTGCGGCTCGATGTCACCGGCAGCGGACGCCGGGAAGTGGTGCGAGACGCCATCGTGCCAAGTATAGAGCTGGGTCACTCCGCTGGAGTCCGAGACGTAAACGAAGTCCGGAATCGCGGAGAGAGGGTCGGGGGCCGTCGAGTCGGAGCCGCAGCCCAAGGCGGCGACGAGCACGAGCGAGCCTGCCGCCGCGAACATGCGGCGGCTGCTTCGATAATTCGTGCTCGTTCCACGATGGTTCGAAAGTGCGTGGCTGGATGCGATGCGTGGCTCCATCTGCTGGTCTCAAGCCGCGGGATCGAAGAAGTCGCCAATGCGAAGTAGCTCGTCGTACCCGTGCACGAACTCGAACGAGGGAACGGTCCCGGCAATGCGGCCGAGCGCTTCGAAATGAACGCCGGTGGCCGCATCGCCGAGCAACACCCACGGCGACTGGCGGATGAGCGACGTGAGTGCGTCCGCTTCACCGCACCGCCGAAGCGACCCGTTCTCGCCCTGGCGGATGAACACGATGGCTCCGAGCCGCGCGAGGCGGGCGTGCGGTGCGTCGATTGGAATCCGATTTCGCGCGTCTCCCGTCATCGCCTCCGATTCCCTGCCGAGGAGCTCTGGAAAGGACGAGGCGAGTGATGCGCTGATCAGCGAATGCGAGCGCCACGCGTGCACGAGAATCGAGTCGCCGATTGGCTCGAGCACCACGCCGTCGTCACCGAGCATCGTCCAGCCCTGCCTGGCGAGCGCGAAGGCGAGGGTAGATTTTCCGCTGCCGCTCTCGCCAACGAAGATGAATGCGGAGCCCTTGTGATTGACCACTCCGGAGGCGTGCACGTAGTAGCGGCCGTGCTGCCGGAGCCGAAGAATTGCACCAACGCGGGCGAGTGACTGCCGTGCATGTTTCGAGGCCGTTTCGTATCCCGTGCCGCGCGACAGGCGGCCGCGCGCGACGTGGAGCTCGGCGCGTTCTCCCAGATGACGCAGCGTCGTTTCGGAGTCGAGGGTCACGCCTTCGACTCCGTTGGCGCGCCACCGGGCCTCCATCATCGGCGAGGGGCCGCGTCCGTACCGCAGGCGCGCCAGAGCATTACGCCGGCGGGCATGGGGTGACGGGATTGCCGTTTTGGTCGAAGCACTGCGTGGACGATTGAAGGAAGAGAAGGCTCAGCGGCTGCGGAAGAGGAGCCTGCGTCAGCGCGGTCAGCGTGGAATGGCCCGCGAGGCTCGGAGTGACCCACGCGCGACGTTGGCAGCAGTACGGCTGCGCATCGTCAGCGTTCGGTGCTTTCGCGCGATCGTGCTGGGCGATCACCGGAAGGAATTCCGTCATGGCCCCGTCGCTCCAATCTCGTAGTTGACGTTCGACCAGAGCGACGTGGCACTCGATGCCGCTCCCGGTCGCGTCCAGTTGCCGAAGAAAAAGAAGCGATCGTAGTTCACTGACGGATCTGGGCGAGTGGGCGCTGTGGGCAGTGAGGCGTACGGTATGGTCAGCAGCGGCACGCTGCTACTCGCGGGCGAATAGAGCGCGGCGGTGGCATTCCCGAACTTCGACACGCGCCACGAGGAGCCTGCCAGGCTCGTGGACACCGTAGCGCCGGGGATGAACGCTCCCACGGAATCGGTGAATCCCGAAACCGTCGCCGAAATGCCGAGCTGGACGAGCTTATTCGGATCCATCAGCCCAAGAAAGATGGACGCACTATCACTCGTGACAGGCATCGTCATCGTCGCGGCGATATAACCATCCTGCGATGCGCGCAGCGAATCGCTGCGATAGTACATGAGCGTCTCGGGCTGAGCGGTTGCCACGGTGCTCACGATCCGAAGTTGGCAACTGTTCGTCCCAGCCACGCAGCCGGGCGCCTGGATCGACGCCGCACCGCCTCCGGCTCCGAGTACCCGCCAGTCGGGTTCGGACCGAAGTCTCTGCAAATTGATGCGATTCGGCAGCGAATCCGCGATGTAGTGCACGGGCCATCGCGACTCGTTCGGCTCGACCCATGGCGCCATCATGGAGATGCCGAAGGAGAAAGTGCGGACGAGCGTTCCGAGTGGTGCCCTCGTACGAAAGCTGAACGGGCGGGTGTAATTGATCGCACCCGGAAACAGCCCAAGCTGACTCGTCTCGAAGTTGCCCGGTGCCTGCGCGCCGGTCCCTCCGCCTTCCAGAATCGTCTTGAAATACAGGTATGGCTGCGGGACGCCGCCCGTGAAGGGATAGACTCCATCAGCACTGTCGACCGCGACCGTGCACGAGAGCGCTGGGCACGTCGTGGGAATAGCGTTGCCGTCCGGCGCGTACATGATGTTGTACGGAAGGAAGGTGTAGTACACGTAGACGCCGATCGTGTCCTGCGGAAAGAACGGCCAGGTATGTGAGGAGTTCGTGCCGATGGCGAAATCCATCAGGTTGGAGACTCCGCCGCGCAGGTTGAACTCGACGGAGTCCGTCGACGCAAAGCCTTGAGGCTGTCCGGAAAACAAGTACTGGATCTGAGCGATGCTTCCAAAAAACCTCCCGCTGACGCCGGGCGGTGCCTCCATCGACGCACCCATGGGATGCATCTTCACGGTGCCGCTTTGCACATCCACATCGACGATCACCGTGCCGAGGTTGTGGAGCTGCTCGATTGGAATCTGATGATTCGCCGGAGACGTCGAGTCTTCCGTGCAGGCTCCGATGGCGACACACGCCACGAGACCGAGCACAAATCGATACAAGCGACCGTAACCATGCATACGCGACTGCCCTCATCCGCGACAAGGAGATTTCAGGGGACTGACGAGTCCATGCGCTACAAATGGCGGCTCTGCAATAAGATACGACCGTTCGCATGAAAGGAAAGAGCCAAGGGCGTTACATCGAATGGAAAATTAACTACCGAGCTCAACGGCTGGAGCCGCGCCGAACAGCTTCAACAGGCAAGAAATGGCATGCCCCCTGCCCTGCCACGTGACACACGGACGTTCCCCTCCCGCCCTCTTCCACAAGTCGAACGTGCATCCAGACTCCGGCCAGACCACCTCTCTCTGGATGGACTCCGCGTCCGTTCCGAGCTATCCCGCACTCACCGACAACGCGGATACCGAGGTTTGCATAATCGGAGCCGGGATCGCCGGACTAACCACCGCGTATCTACTCGCACTCGAAGGTCGCAAGGTCATCGTCATCGACGACGGACAAATCGGAAGCGGCGAGACGTCGCGCACCACCGCGCATCTCTCCAACGAGATCGATGATCGCTACGTCGAGGTCGAGCGCGTACACGGCGAGGAGAATGCGCGACTCGCTGCCGAATCGCATACCGCAGCCATCGACTTCATCGAGTCGTTCGTGCTCGACACCAACGTCGACTGCGACTTCAAGCGCGTCGATGGCTACCTCTTTCTCTCCGAAGGCGATACGCCGGACGTGCTCGACGACGAACACGACGCCGCGCGGCGCGCGGGCATCGAAGTAGAGAAGGTCGATCGCGCGCCGATCTCGTCGTTCGACACGGGACCATGCCTCCGCTTCCCGAACCAGGCGCGCTTCCGTCCGCTCACGTATCTCGCCGCACTCGCGGAGTCGTTCGTCGAGGCAGGAGGGCGCATCTTCTGCGGCTCGCGCGTGACGAACACCGTGTCGAAGGACGGACGCATCACCGCCACGATCGAGAAGCCGGAGGTGAAGGTCACCGCGAGCTCGCTCGTCGTGTGCACGAACTCACCGATTTATGATCTCTTCGCGATGCACACGAAGCAGGCGCCCTATCGCTCGTATGTCGTCGCCGCACACGTGCCGCGCGGGTCGGTGACGGACGCGCTCTACTGGGACACGGAAGATCCCTATCATTACGCTCGGCTCCAACCCGCGACGGGGAAGGGCGAGCACGACCTGCTCATCGTCGGCGGTGAGGATCACAAGACGGGGCAGGAGACCGACATGCAGCAGCGCTTCGCGAATCTCGAGCAGTGGACGCGCGAACGCTTTCCGAACGTGGTCGACTTTCCCTACCACTGGTCGGGACAGGTGATGGAGCCCGCGGATCTGCTCGCATTCATCGGCCGCAATCCGGGCGACGAGAACGTCTATATCTGCACCGGCGATTCCGGAATGGGGATGACGCACGGCACGATGGCAGGGCTGATCATCAGCGATCTCATCATGGATCGCGAGAATCCATGGACGAAGCTCTACGATCCCTCACGCATCTCGATCAACTACGATGCGCTCAAGACGTTCGTGAAGGAGAACGCGAACGTCGGCGTGATGTACACGGACTGGGTGCGCCCGATGAACGGCGAGTCGCTCGACGAGCTGCCGTGCGGCGAGGGAATCGTCGTCCGACGCAAGACGCATCCGGTGGCGGTCTACTGCGACGACGAGGGCGCGCTCCACGAGATGACGGCGGTGTGTCCACACCTCAAGTGCATCGTCCATTGGAACACGCTCGAGAAGTCGTGGGACTGCCCCTGCCACGGCTCGCGCTTCGACGCGTACGGGAAGGTGTTCACGGGACCGGCGGTTTCATCGCTCGCACCGGTGGACGACGAGGGTAAGCCGATCGAAGGGGCGTAATCGGGGTATTCTTGAGCATGGTGACAGTGCGACGCTCGCGCGGCGAGCCGGGATGCGGTATATAGGTGGCCTCCCGAGGTGACCCCCTGAGACAGCGGAACGCCAAGCCCGGCCCCCCGCCACCCATGCAGATCGGCAAGCCGTTCCCCGACGACCACGCAATTCTGTGGGCGCCGGTGGAGGGGCTCACGCGCTCGATGGAGCTGTCGCCCCCCGCAATCGTGATCACGCAGGGCGCACTCCGCGAGGTCATCCGCCATCTCTCCTCGTCCCCCGAGCAGGAGCTGCTGGGCTTCCTCATCGGCGAGCCGTGCGAGTGCCCGAAATCGAAGCGCCGCTTCCTCTGCATCACGGGAACACTGCGCACGGGACACGTGATCGCCGAAGACGAGCCGGTGCAGATTCCGGACGCCGAGTGGCTGGGGCAGCAGCTGGAGGTTCGCCGGCGGCGATCGACGTTGATCGGGTGGTATCACAGCACGCCATTTCTCTCGCCGTCACCCTCACCGCTCGATCTCGAATCGCATCGCGCGCGCTTCACGGAGGCGTGGCAGTGCGGGCTCGTGATCGCCACCGAAGGCAACGATCCCGCTGGCGGATTCTTCCGCGCGCACGCGGATCCGTCCGCGGGCGGCGCATACGTACCGTTCTACGAGCAGATCGACGACGACGGCATTCTCGAGGGCGGGATGCTGCGCACGCTGATCGACTGGAAGAGCTACAGCACGTCGGAGCTCACGGAGCACGATGCGAACGAGCGCAGCGTGCACATGTCGGGGAAGGGGCGCCGGGCGGATCTGGATGCTGCACCGCAAGCGCTCCCGCTGATGATACCGCAGGCGTCGATCGACCCGGTCGGTTCGCTGCCGATGCGCAGCCGATGGGTGGGCGCGGGGATTTCGATCGTGGCCGCGCTGGCGATCACCGTCGTCGCGGTGCAGATCTGGAATTCGCGCCGCCTGCCGGAGCCGCCAATGACCGCCATGCCTCGGCAGCGCGAGCTGGTGGTGGTGCCGAATGCGGCAGCGATCGCGGCGCAGCAGCGCGCGGATTCGATCGCGGCGGCGAGCGCGGTGATCGCGCGGGGCACAGGCGCGCTTCCGGCGCCGGGCGCTACCTCGCGTGAGACGACCTCTGTCGCGAGCGCAGTGCCTGTGGCGCCGCCTGATGCGCCGAGTGGGCCGACGGTGAGCGCGCCGATTCCGTCGGAGATCCGGATGGCGGCGCAGTCGCGCTTCGACTCGCTCGCGGACTCGCTCGAGCACGGGCTGCACAACTATCACGACCGCCGCACCGACTTCGGGCAGAAGCGGCTCTCGTGCAAGGAGCTGTCGTACGGCTACCGTGCGGCGGACGAGGCGCTGGTTGGACTCGCGAAGCTCGCGGGCGATACGCGCTCGCTCGACCCGAACCGCAAGGCGCGCTACAACTCGCTCATCGCCGGCATGGACACGGTGAACGACGACTTCGACGCGAGCAAGTGCAAGCGCGTGTGATTCGGAGTCGCTAGGCGGAGGTCGTGACGTAGCACGTGGCCTGTACCGCGCTCGCGCTCCAGAGTGTCGCTCCCATGTTCACGACCTGCAGGAGCGCGGTGCGCCGCACTTCATCCGCGCTCTGCGAGCCGAGGAGTGCGCTTTCGAGCGCGCGGGCACCGGTGGCGTCGGGATCGATGACGACGTCGAAGCCGCGCACGAGCGCCTCGCGGCACGATGTCGACACGCACATGTGTGTGTAGAAGCCGGTGATCAGCACGCTGCTGACGTCGAGGTCGCGCAGCCACTGCTCGAGCTCCGTGTTGGTGAAGGCGCCGAAGACCTCCTTCGTGAAGAGGCGCTCGGTGCTCGCGCCATCGTGTCGCGCGCCGAACCCTTCGCTGAGCGCGGCGCCCCAGCTGCCGGGAACGAAGGCGGGGGACTCGGTGGGTTTGTTGTGATGGCGGACCCAGGCTATCGGGCGGCCGTCGCGGCGGGCGGCTTCGACGTGGGCGGCGATGGCGGCGACGGCGGAGTCGTGATTGGGGACGGTGCGCTGGCCGTGGACGGAGAATTCGTTCTGGGCGTCGACGACGAGAAGGGCTTGCATTGAAAAGCTCCTGTAGAATGTGATTCGATATTGCTACACTATGCTACAAGGAGTATCTATTTTGCGACAACTCAGCCGAATATTCTTCGGTCACTGAGAATCCCGTGCAATGGAATGATGATGATTGCTGCGCCGTTGGATGACACCGATCGCATTCTCGTCGCCGCCCTTCAGGAGAACGCCCAGCTCAGGCTCGAGGACCTCGCGAAGCTCGTGCGCATGGTGCCGTCATCGGTACACGAGCGCCTGCGCCGACTCACGCGCGATGAAGTCATCCGCGGCTGGACCATCGACATCGATCCCGCAGCCTTCGGGTTGCAGCTGCTCGCCTTCATCGGCGTGCGCTCATCGAAGCCATGCTCGAAGCTCATGCCGCACATCGAGCCGATCGACGCGATCGAAGAGGCGCACTCCGTTGCCGGCGCCTACGGGCTGATGCTCAAGGTGCGCGTCGAGAGCACCGCCGCGCTGCTCCTGCTCGTCGAGCAGCTGCGCATGATTCCCGGCGTCGAGGGAACGGAGACATCGATCGTGCTCAAGACACACATCGATCGGCCCATCGCGCTTCCGGAAATGCCTGGTCCATCGCGAGTGCGGTCGGGCTGAGGTTCGAGAGGGATGAGGGCGCGCGGGAACCCAAGCGTCAACAGACCGGTGAAACGATTCAACGGAGAGAAGCACGGATGAAACGGATAAGACCTAAGCCGGGTCAGAACCGAAATCGCAGTCATCCGTTCGATCCGTGCCGTTGATCCGTTCAATCGTTTTTCAATTGCAGACGCTTCTGACGCTGCCCTACGGCTCCGTCGCCCCGTGATGATGCGGACGTCAACGAATCGCCTTGGGCACCGGCGTCGCGGGCGTCTTCCCGTTGTCCGGCTCATCGACGTTGTTGATGATGATCACCACGATCGCGGCGCTGGTCACGATCGCGAGGATCATGACGAGATAGAGCTTCCAGCGCCGGCGGAGGCTTCGTTTTCGACTTGCCCAGCGCACGCGCGCGCGGGAACGAGTTTCGGGCATGAACCGCCG
>JBDSHG010000174.1:0-42575 GCA_039918615.1 Gemmatimonadaceae bacterium
CCGGACTCCACGTCGCGATCATCGCGATGGCCGTCGAGCTCCTCTGCCGCATGGCGCGACTCCGTCCCGCGAGCGCGAGCATCGCCACGCTCGCGATCACCGCCGCGTACATCGCGGTGATCGGGCTTCCTGCGCCGGCCGTGCGCTCCGGTGTCATGCTTGGCGTGCGCTCGATCTGCCGAATGGTCCAGCGGCCAACGTCTCCCTGGGCCGCACTCGCCCTCGGCGCCGCCGCGCCGCTCGTGGTGCCCGCCACCGTGCTCGATCTCGGGTACCAGCTCAGCGTGCTCGGCATGGCCGGCCTCGTCGCGAGCGGCGCGCTCGGCAAGCGCGTGATCCCCGCAACGTGGAAGGGTGCGCGCGGATCGCTCGCACGCACGCTGCTCACATCGCTCGTCGCATGCGCGGCGAGCGCGCCGCTGGTCGCCTGGACGTTCGGGCGAATCAGTCTCGTTGCTCCGATCACGAATATTCTCGCCACGCCGGTGGTGGCGGTGCTCCAGCCCGCGCTCTTTCTCGCGGTCGCCATCTCGCCGATCCACTTTCTCGGAATGCTGGTAGCGGATGCGTGTCATCCGCTGCTCGTCGCGCTCGACACCATCGCGACGGTTGGAGCAAGCGTGCCGCACGCGGCGCTGACCGTCGCGCCGACGCTCGGCACTGCGCTTCTCGCGGGCGCCGCGAGCATCGCGATGCTCGTGGCATGCATGAGCCGCGCACCAGCTCGCGCGATCGCGCTCGCCCTCGGTGCGCTCTCGATCGCTGCCTGGCGTCCCCTCTGGCCGGAACGACCCGGCGGCATGGAGCTGCACATGATCGACGTCGGCCAGGGAGACGCGATCGCGCTGCGCACCCCCGCGGGACGCTGGCTCCTCTTCGATGCGGGGCGCAACTGGACGGGTGGCGACGCCGGTCGCGCAACGGTGATCCCATATCTTCGCCGCCGCGGCGGCGACGTCGTGCTCTTCGTGCTGTCGCACCCGCACGCCGATCACGTGGGTGGGGGCGCGAGCGTGATCGCCGCGCTGCACCCAGCCGCGTACTGGGACGGCGCCTACGCCGGAACGAGCCCGCCCTATCGCGCCTCGCTCGTCGCTGCGCGCGACGGGCACGTGGCGTGGCGCCGGGTCCATCCGGGCGACTCACTCGTAGTGGACGGCGTGCGCCTGCACGTGCTCGCTCCCGATTCGGCGTGGATGGTCGGGCTCAAGGATCCGAACGCTGGGAGCGTGGTGGTGAGCGCCGAATATGGCAGCGTACGGATGTTGATGATGGGGGACGCCGAGAAGGGGGAGGAGGAGCGTCTCGTCGAGGCGTATGGAGACGCGCTCCGTGCCGACGTGCTCAAGGTGGGGCACCATGGAAGCAACACGAGCAGCACCGGAGCCTTTCTCGCACTCGTGCACCCGCGCGTGGCGCTCATCTCGGTGGGGGCCGGGAATATGTACGGGCACCCGAGCGCCAGCACGCTGCGGTCGCTGGCGGGCGTCGGCGCCGCCGTGCTGCGCACGGATCTGGAGGGGTCGATCGTCTGCCGCACCGACGGGCGGGCGCTCGAAATCGAGGAGGGCGGCGACCGGTGGACGGTCGCGCCCCAAAGCGCGCCCTAGGTCATGCCCTCGATGGCCCGCTTTGGGCACTTGCACGATGCGTCGCGCAGGCGCCACTTTGCATTTGCTGCGGCCATGCGGCCGCTCCCGACACGAGGTTACCCGTGGTTCAACATACGCCCACGTCCGTCGTCACGATCGATCGATACATCATCGAGCAGGAGCGCCTCTACCCCGAGGCCACCGGAGAACTCTCTGGAATTCTGTACGATGTGGCGCTCGCGGCGAAGATGATCGCGAACAAGGTTCGCAGCGCCGGCCTCGCCGACATTCTGGGCTCCAACGAGTCGCAGAACGTGCAGGGCGAGGTCCAGGCGAAGCTCGATGTGCTCTCCAACGAGATCATCATTAAGGCGATGGACCACGGCGGCCGCCTCTGCGCGATGGCATCCGAGGAAGAGCCGGACATCATTCCGATTCCCGATGGTTTCAAGTGCGGGAAGTACGTGCTGCTGTTCGATCCGCTCGATGGCTCGTCGAACATCGATGTGAACGTCCCCGTCGGCACGATCTTCTCCGTGCTTCGTAAAGTCACCGGTGGCACGCGCGGCGAGATGGCCGATCTCCTGCAGCCGGGACACCAGCAGGTCGCGGCGGGCTATGTGATCTACGGCTCGTCCACGATGCTCGTCTACACCACGGGGCAGGGCGCGCACGGTTTCACGCTCGATCCGTCGATCGGCGAGTTTCTCCTCTCGCATCCGAACATCCGCATCCCCGATGCGGGGCGCTATCTCTCGGTGAACGACTCGTACGAGCAGCTCTGGGACGAGAACGTGAAGACGCTCATGCGCCGCTATCGCGGGCTCGAGGGGAATCACAAGCCGCTGAGCGTGCGCTACGTCGGCTCGCTCGTGGCCGATTTCCATCGCAATCTGCTCGGCGGCGGCGTTTTCGCCTATCCGGCGAACGCCAAGCGCAAGCAGGGGAAGCTGCGTCTGCTGTACGAGGCGAACCCGCTCGCCTTCATCGTCGAGCAGGCCGGGGGCGCGGCGTACGACGGCACGCATCGCGTGATGGATGTGCAGCCCACCGAGCTGCATCAGCGCACGCCGCTCTACATCGGAAGCAAGCGCGAAGTCGACCTCGCCACCGAGGTCGTGAGTGGTGTCGCCGTCGGCGTCGGGGGATGACGCGCATCCCCTGATGCCCGCGCGCGACGACACACGCACTACCCCCGCGGGCGTACCGCTCGCACCGTTCTACCGTCCGGAAGATTCACCGGTCGACTACGCGCGCGACCTGAACGATCCGGGGAGCTTTCCGTTCACGCGCGGCGTGCAGTCGTCGATGTATCGTGGCCGTCTGTGGACGATGCGGCAGTACGCGGGTTTCGGCACGGCGAGCGAGACGAACACGCGCTTTCGCACGCTCCTTGCCGCGGGGCAGACGGGGCTCTCCGTCGCCTTCGATCTCCCGACGCAGATGGGCTTCGACTCCGATTCCCCGCGCGCGCTCGGTGAAGTCGGCCGCGTCGGCGTCGCGATCGACACGGTCGACGACATGCACGCGCTGCTGGCCGAGATTCCGCTCGACAAGGTGTCGACGTCGATGACGATCAACGCGACGGCGGCGACGCTGCTCGCGATGTACATCGTCGTCGCCGAGGAGCGGGGGATCGCACGCGCGAGGCTCTCCGGGACGGTGCAGAACGACATCCTCAAGGAGTACATAGCCCGCGGCACGTACATCTATCCACCGGGGCCGAGCCTCGCGCTGGTGACGGGGATCTTCGCGTTCTGTGCTGCCGAGGTGCCGCTCTGGAATCCGATCTCGATCTCGGGCTACCACATGCGCGAGGCGGGATCGACAGCGGTGCAGGAGCTCGCTTTCACCTTCGCGAACACGATCGAGTACGTGACGCGCGCGCTCGCCGCCGGCCTTGCGATCGACAGCTTCGCGCCGCGCCTCTCGTTCTTCTTCGCAGCGCACAGCGATCTGTTCGAGGAGGTCGCGAAGTTCCGCGCGGCGCGACGGATCTACGCGCGTCTTATGCGCGAGCGCTTCGGCGCATCGGATGCGTCGTGCCGCCTGCGCTTCCACACGCAGACCGGTGGCGTGACGCTCACCGCGCAACAGCCTCTGACCAACGTCGTGCGCGTCACCGTGCAGACACTTGCCGCGGTGCTCGGAGGCACGCAGTCGCTGCACACGAACGGCTACGACGAGGCGCTCGCGCTGCCGACGGTCGACGCCGCGACGCTGGCGCTGCGCACGCAGCAGGTGGTGGCGTACGAGTCGGGGGTGGCGGGAACGGCGGATCCGCTCGCCGGGAGCTACTACGTGGAGCAGTTGACGACGGAGCTCGAGGAGCGCGCGCTCGCGCTGCTCGCGCGAGTCGAGGAGCTCGGCGGCGCGGCGCGCGCGATCGAGAAGGGATTCTTCCAGGAGGAGATCGGTCGATCCGCGTATGAGCATCAGCTGCGCGTGGAAAGCCGCGAGACGATCGTCGTCGGCGTGAACGCGTTTACCGACGAGGAGCCGCCGCTCGCGATCCCTGCGCCGAATTTTCGCGCGCTGGAGCAGGACCAGCTCGCGCGGTTGGCGAAGACGAAGGCGGCGAGAGATCAGGGCGCGGTCTCCGCGTCGCTATCCGCGCTCGGTGCCGCGAGCGCGTCGGAGAGCGCGGAGATCTCGGCGCGGCTCATGCCGCTCATCATCGATGCGGTGCGTGCGCGCGCGACGCTTGGCGAGATCGCGGACACGCTCGCGAGCGCGTGGGGGATGTACCGGCCGGCGCATTGAGTGATCGGCCGCGCGCGAGCGGTCGCACTCATTGTCCGCTTTTGCGGGTCAGCATAACTTTCACAGCGATGCCAACTTACGAGTTCACGTGTCCGAACGGGCACGACTTCGAGAAGTTCTTCCGGACGATCTCGAGCGGCGAGTCCGAGCTGCCGTGCCCGATCTGCGGAGCGATCGCAGCGCGCAAGATCTCCGCAGGGGCCGGCCTCATGTTCAAGGGAAGCGGCTTTTACATCACGGACTACGGGAAGGACGGGAAGAAGGACCAGAATCTCCCGCGCAAGTCGTCGAACGGCGAAAGTGGGTCGTCGTCTTCGTCGTCCTCCGATAGCGGCAGCTCCGGCAGTGATTCGAAGTCGTCGAGCGACGCCAAGTCTTCCGGTGATTCGAAGTCTTCGAGCGATTCGAAATCCTCTGGCGATTCGAAGCCATCGTCGTCGAAATCTGAATCGAAGGCGGAGTCGAAGCCCGCGGCGAAGCCGGCCGAGTCGAAGCCCAGCGCGCCCAAGAGCAGCAGCTCTTCCGAATGATGCCGGTCGATCTCATTCGTGCGGCGCTGGTGGATGCCGCGCGTGAGCTCGGCGCGCCCGGCACGATCGCCCCGGTGCTCGAGCGCCCGCGCGATCCCGCGCACGGCGACTGGAGCACCAACCTCGCGATGATGCTCGCCAAGCCGCTCGGCGAGAAGCCGCGCACGCTCGCGACGCGGCTCATCGAGAAGTTGAATCTCGACGCGGCCGGGGTGAGCAAGGTCGACATCGCGGGTCCCGGCTTCATCAACTTCTACATCGCGGCGGGCGCGAACGCGAGCGGGCTCGCAGCCATCGTCGCGGCGGGCGATGCGTATGGCCGCGATGGGAGCGGCGCAGGACGTCGCGTGGTGGTCGAGTTCGTCTCCGCGAATCCGACGGGACCGCTCCACGTCGGTCACGGGCGCCAGGCCGTGCTCGGCGACACCATCAGCGCTTTGCTCGAGTGGTCGGGGTGGACGGTGTCGCGCGAGTACTACTACAACGATGCCGGCGTGCAGATCACGAATCTCGCGGCGTCCGTCGTGGTGCGCCTGCGCGAGCTCGCCGGATACGCGACGCAGTTCCCCGAAGGGTGGTATCAGGGTGAGTACGTGCTCGATGTCGCGCGCGCCTACATCGCCGACCGCGGCGCGAGCGATGCGAAGGCGCTGTTGCAGCACGAAGCGCCGGGATTGCTCGATCCATCCTTCGATCACGATACCCCCGCGCTCTCGCACGCGATCCTCGGCTTCGTGCGCGAGCATCCCGACTTCGTGCGCGTCGCCGTCGACGAGCTGCGGAAGACGCAGGATCGCGACCTCACGACCTTCGGCCTCGCCTTCGACACGTACTTCCTCGAGTCGAGCCTCTACGCTCCGGGATCCGCGCGCGCGCTCGCCCCGATGCTCGGCGGGAACGAGGGCGAGAGCGCGGTCGACGCGACCGTGCGCAAGCTCGAGGCGAGCGGGCACACGTATGAGGAAGACGGCGCGCTCTGGCTTCGCACCATGGACTTCGGCGACGACAAGAACCGCGTGATGCGCAAGCGCGACGGCACGTACACCTACTTCCTCCCGGATGTGGCGTACCACGTCACCAAGTGGGGACGCGGCTACCCGCGCGCGATCAACGTCCAGGGCACCGACCATCACGGCACCATCGGCCGAGTGCGCGCGGGGGTGCAGGCGCTCGACGTCGGAGTGCCGACGGGCTATCCCGACTACATCCTGCACAACCTCGTGAAGCTCGTGCGCGGCGGTGAAGAGGTGAAGTTCTCCAAGCGCTCGGGCTCGATCGTGACGCTCGAGGAGCTGCTCGCCGACGTTGGACGAGACGCCGTGCGCTACTTCTTCGCGATGCGAAAAGCCGAGTCGGAGCTGGTGTTCGACATCGATCTCGCGCGCGCGCAGTCGGAGGAGAATCCGGTGTACTACATCCAGATGGCGCATGCGCGGCTGTGCGGGATCTTCCGCGTCGGCAACATCGATGCATCGTCGCTCGTCGCGGCGGCCGTCGATTACGATGCGCTGGTCGAGCCGGAGGAGCGCGAGTTGATCAAGGCGCTCCTCGATTTCCCGTCGATGATGGCCGGCGCCGCGGAGGCGCTCGAGCCGCATCGGGTGGCGAGCTATCTGCTCGAGACGGCGCAGCTCGTGCACACCTGGTATCACAAGCATCACGTGCTCGACGAGCCACCCGCGATCATGCATGCACGGTTGTTTCTCGCGCTCGCCGCGCGCATCGTCCTGCGCAACGGTCTCGCGGTGCTCGGCATCGCCGCACCCGACCGGATGTGAGCCCGGCTCGGCACACGCTTCATACCATCAGCCTCTCACCGGCCGCCACATGACAGTGCTCGTCGTCGGATCCGTTGCTCTCGATTCGGTCGAAACTCCATTCGGGAAGGCCGAGAATGTGATCGGAGGCTCAGCCACTTTCTTCGCGGCATCGGCGAGCCTGCTGACGAAGGTGCAGGTGGTCGGAATCGTCGGCAGCGACTTTCCGATCGAGAAGCTCGATCGCCTGAAGGCACGAGGAGTAGACCTCGCGGGGCTCGAGCACGCGGAGGGCGAATCCTTCCGCTGGCGCGGCCGCTATCGCCACGACCTCAATGCGGCCGAGACGCTCGAGACGATGCTCGGTGTCTTTTCGCACTTCGCGCCGAAGATCCCCGAGCAGTTTCGCGATACGCCCTACGTCTTTCTCGGCAACATCGATCCGCGGCTCCAGATCGAAGTGCTCCGTCAAGTGCGCAAGCCGAAGCTCGTGGCGTGCGACACGATGAACTTCTGGATCGAAAGCCGCCGCGGTGATCTGCTCGCGCTGCTCAAGGAAGTCGACATGGTGACGTTGAACGACGGCGAGGCGCGCCAGCTCACCGAAGAGACGAATCTCGTGAAGGCCGCGAAGTGGATCATGCAGCACGGACCGAAGCACGTCATCATCAAGAAAGGCGAGCACGGCGCCTTCATGTTCAACGAGAAGAGCGTCTTCTTCGCGCCCGCATATCCGCTCGAGAGCGTCTTCGATCCGACGGGCGCCGGTGATTCGTTCGCCGGCGGATTCTTCGGGTACCTCTCGCGCAGCGGCGATCTGAGCGAAGGGAACATGCGCCGCGCGGTCGTCTGTGGCTGCGCAATGGGCTCATTCGCCGTCGAGCGCTTCTCCGTCGACCGATTCTTCGAGATCACTGAAGCGGATCTCAACGCGCGCATCGATGAGTTCCGCCGGCTCGTCGCGTTCGAAAAGGAAGTCGTCGGGTGACCGCGCCGCTCGACTATCGCTCGGCCGGCGTCGACATCGACGCCGCGGACGATTCGAAGAACCGTATCAAGTCGCTCGTCGAGTCGACGTTCACCGCAGGGACGCGCGGCGCCTTCGGCAGCTTCGGCGGAATGTTCAGGGTCCCCGAAGGGATGCGCGCACCCCTCCTCGTCTCGAGTGCCGATGGCGTGGGCACGAAGATCAAGCTCGCGATCGACGCAGGCGTGCATGACACGATCGGCCACGATCTCGTGAACCACTGCGTCAACGACATCCTGGTGCAGGGCGCGACGCCGCTCTTCTTCCTCGACTACGTCGCCTTCGGTGACTTGGTGCCCGAGGTCGTCGAGAGCGTCGTGCGCGGGGTCGCTGCGGGATGTCGCGAGAATGGCTGCGCGCTGGTTGGTGGCGAGACGGCAGAGATGCCCGGCCTGTATACGCCGCCGGACTACGATCTCGCGGGCTTCATCGTCGGCTGCGTCGAGGAGGAGGCCGTACTCGGCGCGTCGCGCGTTCGCGCCGGCGATGTGCTCATTGGCCTCGCCAGCAATGGCCTTCACACCAACGGCTTCTCGCTGGCGCGCCGAATCGTGAGCGAGCGCATGAAGCTTGCACCACACGACACCTTTCCCGGCCTCACGGGTACGGTGGCAGAAGTGCTGCTTCGCGTGCATCGCTCCTATCTCGCGGCGCTCCGTCCCGTGCTCGGCACGGTTCACGCGATGGCGCACATCACGGGCGGCGGGCTTCCGGGGAATCTGAACCGCGCGCTGCCCGGTGATGTCGACGCGGTCGTGAATACGAAGAGCTGGACGATTCCCGCCGAGTTTCTGGCGCTCGAAGAGGCTGGCGGCGTGGCGCGTGACGAGATGTTGCGCGCCTTCAACATGGGTGTCGGGATGGTAGTGCTCGCGGACGCGACTGCGGCCGACTCGGTGATCGCTCACGCCGCGGCGGCGGAGGTGCCCGCATGGGTCCTCGGTGAAACGCGACGCGGTACCGGGGCCGTCATCTTCGCGTAGCGCTTCTGGAGGACGGATGGACATACGTCACTGCACATTCCTGGTCGCATGCACGCTCGGCGCGGTCGCCGCGCTCCCCGCCCAGTCGATCGACCCGCATTGCACCGATCCCGCGATCGTCGGCGTCGCGCATCAGGGTGGCGATGCGTGCCAGAAGGTCGCCGACCTCTTCAACTACATGAACATGCAGCTCGGCACCTGGGTCGCGGGCGGCAATCCGACGTTGGGGCAGGGTGGCACGCTCGGCGGACTCGGACACTTTTCGGTCGGTGTGCGCGCGAACGTGATGAAGGCGACGATCCCGCGCGTCGACGACATCAGCGTGCAGCCCGGACCACCCGTCTCCACGAACATCCCGAGCAGCGACAAGTGGGTCGGACTCCCGTCGGTCGACGTCGCGGTCGGGATCTTCAAGGGCTTCCCGGTGGGCATCGCGCACATCGGTGGTATCGATGCGCTGGTGAACGTCTCGTATCTGCCGACCTACACGAAGAACTCGATCCATGTCGGCGCGCAGGACAATAAGTGGAAGATCGGATTCGGCGGTCGCCTTGGGATCATCCAGGAGTCGCTGCTTCTCCCCGGAATCGGCGTGTCGTACATGGTACGCGATCTTCCCACCGCGGAACTGAGCGGCGAGGACAATTCGGGCAACACCGTGAGCATTTCGGACTATAAAATCCGCACGAAGCAGTGGCGGCTCACGGCGAGCAAGAAGCTGCTCTTCCTCGGCGTCGCGGCCGGCATCGGGCAGGACAAGTACGATACGAAGGCGCTCCTTACGTACAATGTCGACGGCGACACGCCGAATGCGCCGATCGCGCTGCACATCTCGCCGACGCGCACCAACTACTTCGCCGACCTCTCGTTCAACTTCCTCCTCGCGCACATGGTGGCCGAGGTGGGGCGCGTGAGCGGTGGCGACGTCACGACGTACAACAGCTTCTCGACCGAGGCGAGCGCCGCGCGTACCTACGGTTCGCTCGGACTCCGCATTGGTTTCTGACTCCGGTGGCGGCACAGCGAGCGGTGCGAGCGCGCGCGACGACGCAGCCTTCATGCGCCGCGCGCTCGAGCTCGCACGAAAAGGATGGGGGCAGACAGCGCCGAACCCGATGGTCGGCGCTGTCGTCGTTCGTGACGGCGAGATAGTCGGCGAAGGGCACCACAGGGCATTCGGCGCGCCGCACGCGGAGGTCGATGCGCTGCATCTCGCCGGCGATCGAGCGGCCGGTGCTACGCTATACGTCACGCTCGAGCCATGTGCGCATCACGGCAAGACACCGCCGTGCGCCGACGCGCTCATTGCGGCGAAGGTCGCGCGCGTCGTGATCGCCGCGCGCGATCCCAATCCGAGGGCGGCGGGGGGTGCCGCGCGGCTGCGCGCAGCCGGCATCGAGGTTACCTCCGGCGTCGTCGAGGGTGCGGCGCGCGAGCTCAACCAGCCGTTTTTTCATTCGTACGCGGAAAAGCGTCCGTGGGTCACGCTCAAGCTCGCGCTGTCGCTCGACGGCGCGCTCGCCGATGCCGCCGGCCACTCGCGCTGGATCACCGGCGATGACTCGCGTCGGCTGGTGCACGAAATGCGCGCGGGAAGCGATGCGATCGGCATCGGCATCGGCACGGCGCTCGCCGACGATCCGTCGCTCACCGTTCGCGACGCGCCTGCGCCGCGCATCGCGCCTGCCCGCGTGGTCTTCGATCGCGCGGCACGTCTCGCCGCCACGTCGGCGCTCGCACGCACGGCTCGCGATATTCCGACGTTCGTCGTCGCCGACTCGCCCCCCGTCGCGCGGGCGGCCGCACTCGAAGCACTGGGCGTGCGCATCGTCCAGGCGTCCTCGCTGCGCGTCGCCCTCGAGCTCCTGGGCGAGGCTGGGGTGCGTTCGCTGCTCGTAGAGGGGGGCGCACGCCTCGCCGGGGCCCTCATTGGGGCCGGAATGGTCGATCGTCTGGTTATCTTTCAGGGGTCGGCGATCTTCGGGGTGGGTGCGCTGGGCGCCTTTGCCTTCGTTCCACCCACGGAGCTCCAGTGCGCGCCAGTGTGGCGCGTGATCGAACGGCGCGAGATCGGCGTGGACACGATGACCGTGTACGCACCTCCTTCGCCGAATTGACACTTCGAAGGGTGGCGCGCGAATGTTCACGGGGCTCGTGGAGGAGGTGGGCACGATCGAGCAGCTGCGGGTCACTCCCGCGGGGCGCGAGCTGCGCGTGCGTTGCGGCTACCACGATCTCGCGAGCGGTGAGAGCATCGCCATCAACGGCGCCTGTCTGACCGTTCGCGAGCATGGTCCTCACTGGTTCACCGTAGCAGCCGTTACCACCACGCTCGAGCGCACCACGATCGGCGAATGGGCGGTCGGCCGTCGCGTCAATCTCGAGCGTGCGATGCTCGCCACCGCGCGTTTCGGCGGCCACTTCGTGCTCGGCCACGTCGATGGCGTCGCCGCCGTCAGCGAGATCGAGACGCAGGGCGATGCGCGGCTCGTGAATCTGTCGCTCCCCGACGGCTTGTCGGAGCTCATGATTCCGCACGGATCGCTCAGCGTCGATGGTGTGAGTCTCACCGTCAACGAGCTGCCGGCATCCGATGTCGTGCAGCTCTCGTTGATCGAGTACACACTCGCGCACACCACGCTTGGGCAGCTCAGCGAGGGGCAGCACGTGCAGATCGAGGGCGACGTCATCGGCAAATACGCACGCCGCATGCTCGCGCCGTACCAGGGAGGCTTCCAATCGCCTTCCACCTTGCACGCCCGGGACTGACACATGGCATTTGCGACCATACAGGACGCGATCGAAGCGATCCGCAACGGGGAGATGCTCATCGTCGCGGACGACGAGGATCGTGAGAACGAAGGAGATCTCATCTGCGCCGCCGAGCTGGTGACGCCGGAGATCATCAACTTCATGGCGAAGCGCGCGAGCGGATTGATCTGCCTCGCGCTCACCCCCGAGCGCTGCGACCAGCTCGGCCTCGGCCTCATCGGCGAGGGGAACATCGACGCGCTGCGCACGGCGTACACGCAGAGCATCGACGCGGCGCCGAAGTACGGGATCACGACCGGCATCAGCGCGCAGGACCGCGCGCAGACGATTCGCGTCGCCGCAGATCCGGGAAGCGGGCCGGGCGACATTCGCTACGGCGGTCACGTGCAGCCGCTACGCGCGCGCGCGGGCGGGGTGCTGCAGCGCGTTGGCCACACCGAGACGTCGATCGATCTCGCTCGCCTCGCCGGGCTCGCGCCCGCGGGCGTCGTCTGCGAGATCCTTCGCGACGACGATGGCGCGCCCGCGCGGCGTCCGCAGCTCGAGGAGTTCGCGGCCGAGCACAATCTCAAGTTCATCACCGTCGCGCAGCTCGTCGCTTACCGGCTGCAGACCGAGCGGCTCGTACACCGTGTCGCCGAGGCGCGACTGCCGACCGAGTTCGGCGTGTGGCGGATCATCGGCTACCGCAATGATGTCGACGATCGCGAGCACGTCGCTCTCGTGCACGGCGATGTCGACCAGGGCGAGAGCATCCTCGTGCGCATGCACTCGAAGTGCCTCACGGGCGATGTCTTCGGCTCAATGCGCTGCGACTGCGGATGGCAGCTGCACGCGGCGATGGCGCAGATCGAGAAGGCGGGGAAGGGGGTGGTCGTCTACCTCGACCAGGAGGGGCGCGGCATCGGGCTCCTCAACAAGATCAAGGCGTATGCGCTGCAGGATGGCGGCGCGGATACCGTCGAGGCGAATACGCGGCTCGGCTTCGAGCCCGATCTCCGCAACTACGGCATCGGCGCGCAGATTCTCCTCGACCTCGGCCTTCGTTCGATTCGGCCCATGACGAACAATCCGCGCAAGATCGTAGGTCTCGAGGGCTACGGGCTGCACGTCGAGGAGCGCGTGCCGATCCATGCCCCCGAGACCGCAGAGAACCGCGACTATCTCATCGCGAAGCACACCAAGCTCGGCCACCTGCTCGCGCACTGATGACAGACTTCGTGGGAACGGCCGACATGGCCGGCAAGCACGTCGCGATCGTTGTCAGCCGGTTCAACGAGCGCGTTACGCAGAAGCTGGTCGATGGGGCGATCGACGCGCTCACGCGGCATGGCGGCGCGCGTGAGAACATCGATGTCGTGTGGGTGCCGGGCGCGTGGGAGCTCCCCGCGGCGACGCGCGCGCTGCTTGCGACCGAGCGCTACGATGCGATCGTCGCGCTGGGCGCGGTGATTCGCGGCGAGACGCCCCACTTCGACTTCGTCGCTGGCGAGGCGTCGCGCGGGCTCGCGGATGCAGGTGCGGACTTCGATGTGCCGATCGGCTTCGGGGTGCTCACGACGGATACGTTCGAACAGGCCGAGGCGCGTGCGGGCGGCGCGCACGGCAACAAGGGATGGGACGCGGCACTCGCCGCGCTCGAGATGATGAATCTTTTCGAAAGGCTGCGTGCGCGCGAAGGTTGAGACGAGGGCGCGCGCGCGTGCCCTCCAGGCATTGTATGCGTGGGACATGAGGCCGGGGCAGCAGCTCGAGCGCGTCGCGGCGCAGATCTGGGATGATCTGCACGTGGCTGCGGACGAGCGGAAGCGCGCGGCCGTGCTCGTGCGACGCGTGATCGACGAGGGCGTCGAGATCGATCGTGCGCTCCGCGAGGTAACCGTGAACTGGCGCCTCGAGCGCATCGGCGCAATCGAGCGCTCCGTGCTTCGCCTCGGCAGCGCCGAGCTCGGGCTCGACGACACGCCGCCGCGCGTCGTGATCCAGGAAGGGGTGAAGCTGGCCGAGCGATATGGCAGCGCGCAGAGCGCCCGTTTCGTGAACGGCGTGCTCGATGCTCTGGCGCGGCAGATGGGCAAGCTCTAGTGCGAGTGCTCGTGGTCAATTGGCAGGACCGCGAAAATCCGCAGGCTGGTGGCGCCGAGATTCATCTGCACGAGATCTTCGGCCGGCTGGCGAAGCGCGGCCACGACGTGACGCTTCTCTGCAGCGGCTGGAAGGGTGCGCCGCAGCGAGCGACGCTCGACGGGATGTCGGTACATCGCGTGGGCACCCGGTACACCTTCCAGTTCCTCGCGCGTGGCTATTACAGGCGCGTGCTCGCGAGAGAGCGGGCGGACGTGCTCGTGGAGGACATCAACAAGGTGCCGCTCGGGACGCCGCGGTGGGGCGCGCAGCACACAGTCGCGCTCGTTCCGCATCTCTTCGGCACGACGGCCTTTCAGGAGGTATCCGTGCCGCTGGCGGCTGCAGTCTGGCTGCAGGAGAAGCCCCTTCGCCACATCTATGGTAGCACGCCATTCGAGGCGATCAGCGAGAGCACGGCCGACGATCTCGCTGCGCGGGGGATCGCGCGCTCGCGTATCGTCGTGATCTATCCCGGGATCGACATCGAGGCGTACACCCCGGCTCCGGCGGAACGATCTCCCGCGCCGCTCGTCGTCTACCTGGGGCGGCTCAAGCGCTACAAGCGGGTGGATCTGGTCATCCGCGCGTTCGCCGAGATGCGGCATCCGACTGCCACGCTCGCGATCGCCGGGAGCGGCGGCTATCGGCCTGCGCTCGAAGCGCTCGCCCACTCGCTTGACCTCGACGATCGGGTGAAGTTTCTTGGATTCATCTCCGAGGAGCAGAAAGTGTCGCTGCTGCGGAGCGCGTGGGTGCTGGCCTTCACGTCGCCAAAGGAGGGGTGGGGGATTACGAATCTCGAGGCTGCCGCGTGTGCCACGCCCGTCGTTGCATCGAGCTCGCCGGGGCTCAGGGAATCCGTCGTCGATGGCGAGACGGGCTTCCTGGTTCCGCACGGCGATCTCTCCGCGCTCACGGCCGCGCTGCGCCGCGTCGTGAGCGATCCGGCGCTCGTCGCCTCGCTCGGGGCGGCGGGGCGCGACTTCGCGATGCGCTTCACCTGGGACGCGGCCGCTGGCCAGACGGAGGCGCATCTGCAGCGCGTCGTCTCGGGACCGCTCGCATGATGCGGAGCGTGGCGTCGTGAGAAAGGCGTTCACCGTCGAGCGCGTGCTCGAGCTCATGCGCGAGCCGCTGCAGCTCGAGCTGCTCAGCGATGATGCGGGGCTCGCGCGCGAGATCCTGAGCAGCGAGGTCTCGAGCCCGGGGCTCGTGCTCGCGGGATACGTCGACCGCTTCCCTGCGCATCGCGTGCTGGTCTTCGGCGAGACGGAGATGACCTATCTCGCATCGCTGACGCCCACGCGTCGTCGCAAGGTGATGGAGCTCTTCTTCTCCTTCGAAGTTCCGTGCGTCGTGGTGACGAAGGGGCAAAGCGTTCCCGAGGAGATGATGCAGGCGTCGCGCGCTCGCGGGGTGCCGATTCTCCGGAGCGCACTCAAGACCGCCGAGTTCTTCGCGCGTGTCAAGCCTGCGATCGCGGAGGAATTCTCGCCGACGACGACGCTGCACGGCTCGCTCGCGGATGTCTATGGTGTCGGACTCCTCTTCGTGGGGCAGAGCGGCATCGGGAAATCGGAGTGCGTGCTCGACCTCGTCGAGCGCGGCCACCGCCTCGTCGCCGACGATCTCGTCATCGCGACGCGACGCGGCCACGACATCATCATCGGGCGCGGCCACGAGATGCAGCGACATCACATGGAGATTCGCGGCGTCGGGCTCGTCGATGTACCGGCGATCTTCGGCATCCGCTCCGTGCGTCTGCAGAAGCGCATCGAGGTGATCGTGAAGCTCGAGGCGTGGGACAAGGCCGACGCGCTGGACCGCACGGGGCTCGACGAGACGACGACCAACATTCTCGACGTGCCGATTCCCACCGCGGTGATTCCGCTGAATCCCGGCAAGAACATTACGGTTGTCGCCGAGGTCGTGGCGATGAGCCACCTCCTTCGCTTCAGCGGCGTCAACACCGCCGAAGCGTTCAACGAGCGGCTGATCGGGCGCATGCGCACGGCCGCGAATGTACGCCAGTATCTGGCGGAAGACGATGAGTGACCCCGTATCGATCGTGCTCGCGCATGGAAAGCTCGCCGAGGGGCTCGTCTCCGCCGTCGAGCAGATCACGGGGATGGGGAGCCGCTTCGTGGCGATGTCCAACACGGGCTATAGCGGTGCTGAGCTCGAGCAGAAGTTGCGCGCCGTGGTCGAGGAGAGCGGCGCCAAGGTGGTATTCACCGACCTGCCGGCCGGCAGCTGCAACATCGCCGCCTTCCGCCTGTTGCGCGACCGCGAGGTTATAGTGGTAAGCGGGGTGAATCTGCCGACGCTCCTGCACTTCGTCACGCATCCGCAGCTGTCGCCCGAGGAAGCGGCGACGGAGGCGGTCGAGCGCGGCGCTCCGACGCTCAGGGTGACGCTCGGGACGCCTCGTGGCAATTGAGCTCTATCGCATCGATGACCGGCTGATTCACGGACAGGTGATCGTCGGCTGGGGACAGCCGATGGGACTCGCCTTCCTCGTGCTGGTCGACGACGAGGTGGCGCGGAGCGAGTGGGAGCAGGAGCTCTATCGCATGGGCGTACCTCCGGAGCTGGATGTGTTCTTCGCATCGGTTGCCGATGCGACCACGAAGCTCGATGAGTGGAACCAGGAGAAACGCCCGGGAATTCTACTGACGTCGGACATCGAGACAATGGTGCGACTGGTCGCCGCAAAGAAATCGATTCGGGCCGTCAACCTCGGCGGCATTCATCATCGCGCGGGACGTGTCGAGCGGCTGCGCTACCTGTATCTCACCGGCGACGAAGTACACGCGCTGCTCGAACTCGAGCGGCGCGGAGTGGAAGTCACTGCGCGAGACGTGCCCGCGTCGCGGCCCGTTCCATTGAGCTCATTGCTGGACGGAAAAGGCGAGGCGGGCGACGCATGACGTTCACGATGATTCTCGGGTTCGCACTGCTCGGGGCGTTCCTCGGTCTGGACGTGGTGAGCTTCCCGCAGGCGATGTTCTCGCGTCCCATCGTGGCCTCGACGCTCGCGGGCACGCTTGGCGGTAGTGCAGGCGATGGGCTTCTCGCGGGCGTCTTCCTCGAGATGATGGCGCTGGAGACACTGCCGGTGGGCGCGTCGCGGTATCCGGAGTGGGGAACGGCGTCCGTCGTGGGGGGAGCGCTCTACGTGTCGCGCCATGGCGACGCGACGAGCGCGCTGCTGTTCGCGATGCTTGGTGCGATGATCACCGCGTGGGTCGGAGGCTGGAGCATGTACGTGCTGCGGCGGTTGAACGGACGGTGGACCAAGCGCGCGCTCCCCGCCCTCGAGGTAGGGGATGCGAGCGTCGTCACGTGGCTGCAGATGCGTGGGCTCGGCGCCGATCTCCTGCGCGGCTTCGCGCTCACTGCACTCGCGCTCACGCTGCTCGTTCCGCTCACCACCATCGCGGTCGCGCACGGCCACGGCGACTCGGCGACGATCCGCGCCGTGCTCGTTGCGGTCGCCGCATCGATCGCCGGCAGCGCGGCGTGGAAGCTGTCGCACGGGTCGAAGCACGGCCCGTGGTTCTTCATCGGAGGGCTCGCGATCGGTTTCGCGCTGCTGCTGCGCGCCTGATGGACAACCCCACCGTGCGTCCGCTGCCACTACTCACCGCGAGCCGCATGTTCATCCGCATGCTCGCCGTCCAGGCCTCGTGGAACTACGAAACGATGCTTGGCACCGGCATCGGCTTCTCCGTCGAGCCTGCGCTGCGCGATCTTCCCGGTGGCCGGAAGGGCGACTCGTACCATGCGGCGCTCGCGCGCGAGACGCACTACTTCAATGCGCACCCGTATCTCGCCGCGGTTGCAGTCGGTGCGCTCGCGCGCGTCGAGCTCGACGGGAGTCTTCCGCCCGCGCAGATCGAGCGCTTCCGCATCGCGCTCTGCGGTCCCCTCGGCTCGGTCGGCGACCGCCTGGTGTGGGCGGGATGGCTGCCGTTCACGGTGCTCGTCGCGCTGCTCGCGTATGGGCTCGGTGCGGGTCCCGTGGTGGTCGTCACGCTCTTCCTCCTGCTCTACAACGCCGGGCATCTGGGGCTGCGCGCGTGGGGGTTGCATACCGGGTGGACACACGGCAAGCGCGTTGCGGGCTCGCTCGCGACCCCGATTCTCCGTCAGGGACCCGAGTATCTCGCGCGCGCGGTGATGGGGTTGTGCGGCCTCGCGCTGCCGCTCGCCGCCGCGCGCATCCTCGGGCACTCCGAGATGCCGCTCGCCACCGAGGCGCGAAAGACGATTCTGGGCGCGCACGCGCTCCTGTTTTTGCTCCTCGCGGTCGCGGCGCTCCTCGGCCTCGCGCTCGTCAAGCTCCATGGTCGGATCGATGGCTGGCGCGTCGCACTCCTGATCGTCGTTCTCCTCGCTCTACACTCGGTTGCCACATGATGAAGGAACGCACGGTCGAAATCGTGAACAAGAACGGCCTGCACGCGCGCCCCGCCGCCGAGATCGTGAAGCTCTCGTCGAAGTTCAGGAGCGAGATCACCATCGTTCGCGATGACCTCGAGGTGAATGGCAAGAGCATCATGGGAGTCATGATGCTCGCTGCGGAATGCGGCTCGAACATCCTCGTGCGTGCGAACGGGGACGATGCCGAGCAGGCGCTCAATGCGATTGCCGATCTGGTTGCGGCCAAGTTCGGAGAGCGGTAACAGTGGATCGCCGCCTCACCGGTATTTCCGCTTCGCCCGGCATCGTCGCCGGGCCTGTCTACGTGCTCCACTGGGAAGTTCCGGAGGTGACGCAGCGGATCGTGTCCGATGAGGAGATCCCCGCAGAGATCGATCGCTTCAACCAGACGCTTGGGCGCGCGCGCGACCGCCTCGAATCCGTGCGTCGCCGCGCCGCGCATCACGCCGGTGAAGAGGAGGCCAGGATCTTCGAGGCGCAGATACTGATGATGCAGGATACCGAGATGATCGGCCGCGTAGAGGCGCTCATTCGACAGAATCTCGCGGCGGAGTCCGCGTTCGAGATCACGATGCTCGACCTGCGCCAGCACTTCGCGCGTCATGCGTCGGCGATGATGCGTGAGCGAGTCGGCGATCTCGCCGATGTGCAGATACGGATCCTCTCACTCCTGCTTGGCCTCCCGGATCATGACCCGGTCGACGTGCCGAAGGGCGCGAACGCGATTCTCGTCACGCACGATCTGACGCCGAGCCTCACCGTGCAGCTCGACCGTGAAGCAATCGCTGCCATCGCGACCGACGAGGGCACACGCATCTCGCACGTCGCGATTCTCGCGCGCTCGCTCGGAATTCCCGCGGTCGTCGGCCTGCGCGATGCCACGAGCCGGTTGCGTACCGGGGAAATGGCTATCCTCGACGGAGCCGCGGGCACGATCTCCGTGAATCCGACCGCCGACGAGATCCGCCACTTCAACGAGCGCTCGAAGCGCGAGGCGAAGCTCATCGAGGAGCTCGAGCTGCTGCGCAGCGCCGAGTCGGTGACGCTCGATGGAGAGCGGCTCGTGCTTCGCGCGAACGTCGACTTTCCGGAGGAAGCGGACTTCGCGGCGCGCAGCGGCGCGGACGGCGTGGGGCTCATGCGCACGGAGTTTCTCGTCGTCGGCCGCTCGACGATGCCGGATGAAGAGGAGCAGTTTCGTGCCTACAAGAAGGTGGCCGAGTCGTTCAACGGCGCGCCGGTCGTCATTCGCACGTACGACATCGGCGGCGACAAGCTCCCGGTCGGCGGACATCCCGCCGAGGCGAATCCGTTCCTCGGCTGGCGCGCGATCCGCATGTGCCTCGACGAGCCGGAAATGTTCAAGGTGCAGCTGCGCGCGCTCATGCGCGCCGCGTCGTTCGGCGACGTGCGCATCATGCTTCCGCTCGTCGTCACGCAGGATGAAGTGCGTCAGGCGCGCGCGCTGCTCGCGGAGTGCTCCGCCGAGCTCGAGGCGCGCGGGCTCGCGCACAGGAAGGACATCCCGGTGGGTGTGATGATCGAGACGCCGGCTGCCGCCGTATCGGCCGACAGCTTCGTTGGCGATGCGTCCTTCTTCAGCATCGGGACCAACGATCTCACGCAATACACGCTCGCGATCGATCGCGGGAATGCGAACCTCGCGCCGCGATTTACGCCGCTGCACCCCGCGGTGCTGCGGCTCATCCGGCGCACGGTCGAGGTGGGCGACGTGAACGGCATCGAAGTTACGGTGTGCGGGGAGATGGCATCGCAGCCGCTCACCGCCTTCGCACTCATCGGGCTCGGCGTACGCAGCATGAGCGTGTCGCCCCGGTCGGTGACGCTGCTCAAGCGTCTCGTGCTCGGCACCACGGCGACGGTCGCCGCCGAGGCCGCGAGGCAGGCGATGGAGTCGCGCACGGCCGCGGCCTCCGAAGCGCTTATCCTGCGCGCCTTTACGGACACTTTCGGCGAGGTCGCCGAACTGCTCGACGGGTTGCCACACGCGATGTGAACTCGGTAAAATGCAACTCCACCGTTTCGGCTCGAACGCAGCGGTCTCCCGCCTCGGCTGAGCCGCGCACGTACCCTCGCCGCCCCCAATGAACAGCTTCGTCTTTACCTCCGAATCGGTGACCGAAGGTCACCCCGACAAGATCGCGGATCAGATCTCCGACGCGGTGCTCGATGCCATCCTCGCGGCGGATCCGGATGCGCGCGTTGCGTGCGAGACGCTGGTCACCACCGGACTCGCGTGCGTGGCCGGGGAGATCACCACGAACACCTACGTGTCGATCCCCGACATCGTCCGCGGCACGATCGCGTCGATCGGCTACAACGACGCGAGCTTCGGCTTCGATGGAAAAACGTGCGCGGTGCTCAGCACGATCGATCGTCAGTCGCCGGACATCGCGCAGGGTGTGGATACGGGCGGCGCGGGCGATCAGGGGATGATGTTCGGCTACGCCTCGGACGAGACGCCCGAGCTCATGCCGATGCCGATTCAGCTCGCGCATCGCATCACGCAGATGCTGGCCGAGCGACGGAAGTCGGGCGCGCTGCCGTGGCTCCGTCCGGATGGCAAGGCGCAGGTCACCGTGGAGTATGAAGACGGGAAGCCGGTACGCGTCGGAACCGTCGTGGTCTCGACCCAGCATGCGGAAACCATCGCGAACGACGAGCTGCGCGCCTCGATCATCTCGGAAGTGATCGAGCGCTCGATCCCGCCGGAGCTGCTCGCCGGTGATGTGAAGTACCACATCAATCCGACGGGACGCTTCGTCGTCGGCGGGCCGCAGGGCGACGCCGGACTCACCGGACGCAAGATCATCGTCGACACGTACGGCGGCGCCGCGCGCCACGGCGGCGGCGCGTTCAGCGGCAAGGATCCGTCGAAGGTCGATCGCTCCGCCGCGTACGCCGCGCGCTGGGTTGCGAAGAACGTCGTCGCCGCGGGCTTTGCGAAGCGTTGCGAGGTGCAGCTCGCGTACGCGATCGGCGTCGCCGAGCCGGTGAGCATCATGGTCGACACGTTCAACACGTGCATGATACCCGAGGAGCGCATCCGTCACGCGATCCGCGAGGTCTTCGACCTCAGCCCGCGCGGAATCATCAAGGCGCTCGGACTTCGCTCGCCGATCTATCGCCGCACGGCGTCCGGCGGGCACTTCGGTCGTGCCCCGTTGACCGAGAAGGTCGGCGGCGTGTCTCACACGTTCTTCACGTGGGAGCGCACCGACCGCATCGACGATCTGCGTACCGCCGCCGAAAGCTCGCGCGTCTAGCGCGCAATTCTGACTTCCAACCGGACTCACTGAATGGCTACGATCACGAAGGATGCGGCACCCGCGGCGACGTACGACGTGAAGGACCTCGGGCTCGCGGATGCTGGACGCCGCCGCACCGAGTGGGCCGAGCGTTCGATGCAGGTGCTGCGCCAGGTCAAGGAGCGTTTCGCGACGGAGAAGCCGTTCACCGGACTGAAAATGTCGTGCTGCCTGCACGTCACGGCCGAGACGGCGAACCTCATGATCACGCTCAAGGCTGGTGGCGCTGATGTCGCGCTCTGCGCGTCGAATCCCCTCTCGACGCAGGATGATGTCGCGGCGCACATGGTGAAGCACCACGACATCAAGGTCTTCGCGATCAAAGGCGAGGACAACGAGACGTACTACGAACACATTCGCGCGGCGATCGCGCACGGCCCCGACATCACGATGGATGACGGCGCCGATGTCGTCGGCGCGCTGCACATGATCGCGCTCGGACGCCTCGACGATCTTCCACCCGCGGTTCGCAAATGGGTGGAAGGGATGGACGCCGCCGCGCGGAAGGCGCTACTCGACAACGTCATCGGCAGCACTGAGGAGACGACCACCGGTGTCATTCGCCTCAAGGCGATGGCGAAGGAAGGAATTCTCCGCTTCCCGGTGATCTCCGTGAACGACTCGTTCACGAAGCATCTGTTCGACAACCGTTACGGCACGGGACAGTCGACCATCGACGGCATCATTCGCGCCACGAATCTGCTGCTCGCGGGGTCGACGTTCGTCGTCGCCGGCTACGGATGGTGCGGGCGCGGTGTCGCCTCGCGCGCACGCGGGCTCGGTGCCAACGTGATCGTCACCGAGATCGATCCGCTGAAGGCGCTCGAGGCGGTGATGGATGGCTACCGCGTGATGACGATGGAAGATGCCGCGCCGGTCGGCGACATCTTCTGCACGCTCACGGGGAATCTCCACGTGCTGCGCGGCGAGCACTTCTCCGCGATGAAGGACGGCGCGGTGGTCTCGAACTCGGGGCACTTCAACGTCGAGATCAACATCGACGAGCTGAAGTCGCTCGCCGGCGGGAAGTCGCGCGAGGTTCGCCCGTTCGTCGAGGAGTACGTCATCGGCACTAAGCGCGTCTTTCTGCTCGGCGAGGGACGGTTGATCAACCTCGCGGCGGCCGAGGGACATCCGGCGAGTGTGATGGACATGAGCTTCGCGAACCAATCGCTCGGCGCAGAGTATCTCGTGCAGGAGCGCCAGTCACTCTCGAATGATGTGCATCGCGTGCCCGAGGCCGTCGATCGCGAGATCGCGCGGCTCAAGTTGCAGGCGATGGGCTCGAACGTCGACATTCTCACGGCGGAGCAGGTGAAGTATCTCGCTTCGTGGGACATGGGAACCTGATCCGGTGCAGGGCGGTGCCGCAGTAGTGCGAAACGGCCTCGAGCGGGAGATGAGATGATCGAAGTGAACGTTGCCAGGCTCGGGCTCGACAGCGTATCGAGCTCGTACGTCGTGATCCTGCAGGAGAAAGGCGGTGATCGGCTGCTCCCGATCTGGATCGGACAGCCGGAGGCGGAGAGTATCGTGATGGAGATGAACCACATCCATCCGCCCCGGCCGCTGACGCACGACCTCTGCAAGCGGCTGATCACGGGCATGGGCGCCGTGCTGAACCGCGTGCAGATCACGAAGGTGCAGGACAACACGTACTTCGCCGAGCTGCACCTGCTGCGTGGGGAGGACACGTTCCAGATCGACGCGCGTCCGTCCGACAGTATCGCGATCGCGCTTCGCTTCTCGGCGCCGATCTTCGCGCAGGAGTCGCTGCTCACGGCGATCGAGGTCGAAGATGCCGAGATCGGCGGTGCGATCGAGGACGACGACGACGATGACACGCCGATCATCCCCGAGGAGCCGCGCGACATGAGCGTAGAATCGCTCAAGGAGTATCTCGAGAAGATGCGCCCCGAGGATTTCGGGAAGTTCAACTTGTGATCGAGGCACACCGGACGCCGGTACAGCGAGTGGGGGCGGTCGCACGGAGCGGCCGCCCTTCGCGTGTCGCGCGGCGCGTGCTCACCGCGTGTGCGCTGCTCGTATCCGTTGCGCCGCACGCAGTGCGCGCGCAAGACAGTGCGGCGGTCAACGGCACGATCGGCCCCGTCGCCAGCACGGTCAATGGTCGCGTCATGCGGCCGCGACTCAAGTCGCTCGGACCGGTGGGCGGCGTCTGGGTCACGATCCATCGTGTCGCCTCAGACAGCGCCGGCCCGCTCGACTCGATCCGCACGCGCGCCGATGGCCGCTTCGCGTTCCACTATGCGCGCTGGGGGAAGGACGCCGTCTACTTCGCCTCCGCGTCGTATTCCGGGATCGCCTACTTCTCGCGCCCGCTGACGTCGGCGCACGCGAGCGGCGATGACGCGGGGATCATGGTCTTCGACACGACCTCGATTCACTTTCCGCTCGCGATCAAGGGGCGGCACATCGTGATCTCGTCGCCGGCGGTGGACGGATCGCGCGAGATCGTGGAGGCGTACGAGATCGCGAACGAGAGCGAGCAGACGCTCGTCTCGCCGGACGATGCGCATCCGACGTTTACGGCGCCGCTCCCCGCGAGCGCGTCGAACGTTCAGGTGGGCGAGGCGGACGTCTCGCCGGCGGCGATCAGCTCGGCGAATGGGCGACTGCGCGTCACTGCGCCCTTCGCGCCCGGGCTCAAGCAGCTGTCGTTCTCGTATACGCTGCCGCAGAAGTCCTTCCCGCTTCAGATCCCGCTCGAGCACGAGGTGACGGTGCTAGAGTTGCTTCTCGAGGAGCCGAAGGCAGAGGCACGCGGTGCGAAGCTCAAGCCGCAGCCGCCAGCGACGGTGGAGCAGCGCATCTTCCAGCGCTATCTCGCCGCCGACGCGCCTGCGGGATCGTCGATCGAGGTGCGCGTGCCCGTGATCGTGGCCGCGGCGAGCATGCGCGTGTATTGGGAGATCGCCGGCGCGCTCGCCGCGCTCATGGCGGCGGGGCTCGGTGCGTGGTACGCGCGGGCGCGACCCAAACGCGCGACCTTCGCGGCGAGTCGTGGCTCGAACGCACCGACCCAGTCGGAATCACTCGCGCGCGCGATTGCGCAGCTCGACACGGAGTTCGAGCGCGCCGCCACCGAGGATGCGGGTGCGCGGACCGCCTACGAACAACGCCGTCGCGAGCTCAAACGCGAGCTCGCGACTTCGCTTGACTCGGGCGGCCGTTCGATCTAGCTTCGTTTTCAGATTCTGATTTCCAGCGGATACGGGTCACGGAAGCCGGTGCAACTCCGGCGCGGTCCCGCCACTGTAACGGGGAAGTGCAGCGCTCGATCGCCACTGGCATTGCCGGGAAGGCGAGCGCAGAGCCCGAAGCCAGGAGACGCCTCGCGTCCGCGCCACACGTTCAGTCCCTCGGAGTAAGGGCTGGTGGCGACGAGCGCGCGCATCCATGCGCTCCGTCGCAGCCGGGCACCTTCTCCGCGGAGACAGGTGCCCGTTTTTGCGCGCTCCCATCCGCTCGCTCGCCGTTCTTGGTTTTTCTCTTTACGCGCTCTTCGCGTGCGGCGAGTCACGCCGCGCGCTGCCATCGAGCCACGTCGACGACTTCGGCGCGAGCATTGAGGCGGGAACGCTCAGCGTCCCCGCGCGCATCGCGTCGCTCAATCCGGCGACCACCGAGCTGCTCTTCGCGCTTGGCGCCGGCCCGCGACTCGTTGCGCGTACGACGTGGGATGTGTGGCCGGACTCCGCGCGCGCGGTGGCCGACGTCGGCGCGGGACTTCATCCGAATGTCGAAGCGGTGCTCGCGCGGCACCCCGACCTCGTCGTGCTGTACGCGAGTGCGGAAAACCGCCTTGCGGCGAACCAGCTGCGCGCTGCCGGCATTCGGGTAATCGCGCTCCGCACCGATCGCCTGTCGGATTTCGCACGGGCGACGCGCGAGATCGGCCGAGCGGTGGGCGAGAGCGCACGTGCGGCGATCGTGATAGACACGATGCAGCGGACGCTCGCGCACGTGCGCGCAGCCACGCGCTCGCTGGACCACCCGACGGTGTTCTGGCATGTGTGGGACTCGCCTGTCTACACCATCGGCGCCGGCAGCTTCCTCGACGAGCTGCTCACCGTCGCCGGCGGCACGAACGTGTATGCCGATCGCACCGAGCCGTCGCCGCAGGTCTCGCTCGAGGACGTCATCCGGCGTGACCCGCGCATCATCCTCGCGGGCGCCGCGGGGAAACGTTCGCTCACCGTGAGCCCGCTCTGGCAGGGCGTGCGCGCCGTGCGCGAAGGGCGGGTGCTCGTGATCGACACGAATCTCGTCGGGCGACCATCGGTGCGTGCGGGAGAGGCCGCGGCTTCGATCGCGCGCCTCCTGCATCCGGGGATCGTGCTGTGATCCCGTCATGAAATCGTCACTTCTCTGGCTCGGGATCGCGATCGTGGTTGCGCTGCTTGCCGTGGCCGCGATCGCGTACGGCGCCGTGCCACTCGAGGCGCGCGCAGTGCTCGATGCGCTCTCAGGACGCGGCGATCCCGTCACGGTCGCGATCGTGCGCACACTGCGCCTGCCGCGCGCGGCGCTCGCGCTTCTCGTCGGAGCGGGGCTCGGGATGGCGGGTGCCGCGTTGCAGGGCGCCCTCCGCAATGCGCTTGCGGAGCCGTACCTCCTCGGCGTCTCCGGAGGTGCGGCGGTCGGTGCCGTCGCCGCCGTTGCGTTCGGCGCGTCGGGGCCGTTCGTGCTTCCACTCGCGTCCTTCGCTGGCGCGGCGCTCGCGATAGCCGTTGCGCTCGGTGTCGCGCGTGCGAGCGGAGGACGCGCCGACCCGCGCGTGCTGCTCATGGCCGGCGTCATCGTCGGCGCGTTCGCGAACGCCGCGATTATGGTGTTGCTGGCGAATGCGCCGCCGAACGCCGTGCGCAACGCGCTCTGGTGGATGATGGGATCCGTCGCCGACGCCGGGTGGCTCACTGTCGGATGGCTGTCCATTTACGTCACCCTCGGCGGCGCGCTCCTCCTCTGGTTTGCCCGCGATATCGATGTGCTTGCACTCGGCGAGGAATCCGCGGCCGCCCTTGGCGTGGATGCAGACCGATCGAGCCGCACGATCTTTCTCATCGCCGCGCTGCTCTCCGCGGCAACCGTCGCCGCCGCGGGGCTTGTCGGCTTCGTCGGGCTCGTGGTGCCGCATCTCGTCCGCTCGTTTGGCGTGCGCCGGCATCGCGCGCTCATTGGGGGCGCGGCGCTCGTTGGCGCGGGGCTCGTGGTCGCGGCCGATCTCGTCGCGCGCCTCGCACGTCCGCCTGGCGAGCTGCCACTCGGCGCCGTCACGGCGCTCGTTGGCGTCCCATTCTTCCTCGTGCAGATGCGGCGCCTCTCGTGATTATTTTTGAGGGCGCCGTCATTCGCTATCCGCGCGCAGCCGTCACGGCCGTCGACTCCGTGTCGTTCGGCGTGCCGCGCGGTGCGCTGACGGCAGTGGTCGGTCCGAACGGCAGCGGAAAGAGCACGCTCATTCGTGCGCTCCTCCGCCTCACGCCACTCGCTGGCGGAGCGATCACGATCGACGGCACGGCGCTCGCACAGCTCGACCGGCGCGCCTTCGCGCGGCGCGTCGCGGTCGTCACCCAGCGCGAGGCCCTCGTGTTTCCGCTTCCCGTGTGGGAGTACGTCGCGCTCGGCCGCCATCCGCACGACAACCCATGGGGAGCCGCACCGATGCGCTCCGACGCATCGATCGGCGCTGCGCTCGACCGCGCGGGCATCGGAGCGCTCGCCGATCGCGGCACCGATGCGCTCTCGGGTGGAGAATGGCAGCGCGTACGCGTGGCGCGAGCGCTCGCCCAGGGAGGGGAGGCGCTCGTGCTCGACGAGCCCACCACCTTCCTCGACATCGCGCACGAGATGGCGATGTTCGAGCTCTTCTCTCGCCTCGCCCACGACGGAATGGCGGTGCTCCTCGTGAGTCACCATCTCAACCTCGTCGCGCGCTTTGCCGACACGATGGTTCTGCTGCACCGGGGGCGCGTCGCCGCGGCGGGAACTCCCGCCGCCGTCATGCGCGTCGACATTCTCGAAGAGGTCTACGAATGGCCTCTGCTCATCACGCGCGACCCCGCGGTTGGCGCACCGGCGCTCCTGCCGCTCCGCAACCGCGGTCTACGCTCTCCAACGCCAATTCCGTGAACTACGCTTTGCAGACCGCGCGCTCGAGCGCGATGACGCTCGTATTCCTCGGCGCGATAACCGCCGCGCACGCACAGGCGAACAGTCGCGATTCGACCGCACACGATTCGACGACGCTGGCTCCGGTGGTCGTCACGGCGACGCGACTGCGCAGCACCGCCGGGGCTGCCACGCTGAGCACGACGGTGATCTCCGGCGATGATCTCCGTGCGCGCGGTGTGGTCACCGTGCTCGACGCGCTGCGCGAGACACCGAGCGTGGCCGTGGTACAGGGAGGGTCGTTCGGGCAGCAGAGCTCCGTGTTCCTGCGCGGGGGTCAGAGCAATTACGCGCAGGTGCTCATCGATGGAGTCGTCGTCAACGATCCGGGGGGCGCGATCGACTTCGCGAATCTCACGACGGGCAACATCGATCGCATCGAGATCGTGCGCGGTCCTGCGAGCGTGCTGTACGGAGCGAACGCGGTCACGGGC
Organism: Gemmatimonadaceae bacterium; assembly: GCA_039918615.1. Taxonomy (GTDB): domain Bacteria; phylum Gemmatimonadota; class Gemmatimonadetes; order Gemmatimonadales; family Gemmatimonadaceae; genus FEN-1250. The sequence goes on from JBDSHG010000174.1 coordinate 27,956, forward strand.
GTCATCCAGATCTTCACGCGACGTGGCGGCGGCGCACCGCGGCTCAGCGCGTGGGCGCGTGGCGGCACCTATGGTACGCGCGAAGGAGAGCTCTCCGCGCTCGGCGGCAACGAAATGGTCGCGTACTCGCTCGCGGTGGCGCAGCACAACACGGATGGCATCTACGACGTGAATAGTGCTGCGCGCAACGGCACCTACAGTGGGCAGATGCGCCTCACGCCCGACGCACGCTCCGACGTCGGGATTTCCCTTCGCTACGTCGACGCCGGTGTGCACATTGCGACCAATGGCAATGGCGTGCCGAACGACAGCAACCAGATCCATACCGAGCGCCGCTTCATCGCATCGCTCGATGCCGGCCGTTTCCTCACGAGCCGTCTCGAGGCGCGTGCCTCGCTCGGCGCAACCGATGCCGATGTGCGCTCCGCGGATCGCCCAGACTCTCCCGGCGATGCGGACTTCCCCTACGACACGCGCACGCGTACGTACCGGCGTAGCGCTGATGCACGGCTCAACGTCACAATCATACCGGATGTCATCGTGACCGGTGGCGGATCCTACGAATCGCAGCGCGCACGCTCGACGGGAGCCGACGCACAGCATCGCACCGTCGGCGCCGGGTACGCACAGATCGCGGGGACCTCGTTGGCGCGGCTGTCGTACACTGCTGGCGTCCGCATCGACCACAACAGCGCGTTCGGCGACTTCACGAGCTACCGGGGCAGCGCGGGCTACGATCTGCCCTTCGGCGCGCGCGTGCACGCGGCGGCGGGCTCCGCCTTTCGCGAACCGACGTTCGAGGAGAGCTCTTCGACACAGCCGTTCGACATGGGGAATCCCGACCTCCGCCCCGAGCGCACGCGAAGCTGGGAGGCGGGCATCGAGCAGCGGCTCGTGCACGGCCGCGCCTCGATCGCCGCGACGTATTTCAACCAGCATTTCCGGGACATGATCCAGTACAATGGCTTCGTCGGGGAGGATGCGCCGAACTACTACAACCTCGCCTCCGCCACATCCGATGGCCTCGAGGTCACGCTGCACGTCTCGCCTATCGCTCCCCTGACGCTGAGCGCCTCCTATACCTACACGAAGACCCGTGTCACCAACGCCGGAATCGACAGCTCCTTCACCGCGAGCTTCGTCGAGGGGATGCGATTGCTGCGCCGTCCGTCGAACCTGGGCAGCGTCACTGCGTCCTACGCCTTCAGGCGCCCGGAGACGTCGCTCCATCTCGAAGTGGCCACCGTTGGAGACCGCGACGATCGCGATTTCTCCGACGAGGTCACCTTCATCCCGAAGGCGGTGACGCTGCCATCCTATACGGCGGTCGCACTCGCGGGCGAGCTCGGTGTGTTTTCGCGTGCGAGGTCTCCCTTGCGCAACGTCGTGCTCACCGCGCGCGTCGAAAACCTCTTCGACCGGAAGTATCAGCAGGTATTTGGCTACGCGTCGCCGCGGCGGACGCTCCTCGTGGGCGCGAGAATCGGCGTGTCGCGATAGCTCCGAAATGGGGCCGACGGGGTAGCTTTGGTGCATGCCCCTCGTCGAGACCGACGCGATCGTGCTGCACGTCTTCGACTATTCGGAGACTTCCCGCATCCTGCGTCTTGCGACGCGCGATGCCGGATTGCAGTCCGTGCTCGCGCGCGGGGCGCGGCGTTCGAAAAGCCGCTTCGGCAGCGCCCTTGATCTCTTTGCCGAGGGGGCGGCCCAGCTCCAGCTGAAGGACGGACGCGATCTGCAGACGCTCACCTCCTTCGACGTCACACGTTCCCGCGCGGAGCTCGGAGAAGACATGGGTCGCTTCGCGGGCGCGTCGTCGCTGGCGGAGCTCGTGCTGCGCTTTAGCGGCGCGGACGATGTCTCGGTTGCGCTCTTCGAGGTGCTCGCGGATGCGCTGGACCGCCTCGCGGCGGCGCAGGAGGAGATCGCCGTGGAGGCGACGCTCTCCGGCGCATGGCGGCTCGTGGCGGAGATGGGCTTCGCGCCCACGATCGATACGTGCGCCTCATGTCATGCGGCGATCAATGTCGAGGGCGATCTGCCGTTCAGCCACACCGCCGGCGGCGTCCTCTGCGAGCGATGCGCACGTCTTTATCCCGGCGGTCGCCGGCTCCCGCTCGCGGCGCGCAGCGCGATCGCGGCGTGGACAGAGGGGCGCAGGCTGGACGAGTGCGATTCGCGGGCTGCGAAGGCGCATCAGCGGCTCCTGCGTGAGTTCCTGCAGCAGCACCTGGCGGACGGCCGTCCGCTTCGCGCATTCGACGCCTGGGAGCAGGGCGCGCTGGTCGCGCGATGAGCTGTCGCGCCGTCGTCCCCCGCACGCGGGCCGCCACTTGCGAATTGCTTGACACCCTTCAAGCGCATGTCTAAGTTCGCGTCAGTTCCCGTATTACGGTCTCATAGCAGGAGAATGCGTAGCGCCGACATTCGTCCGCATGGAGAAGGCACATGAAGCACCGCTGGGCCGCACTGTCGACCGTGCTCGCCTTAGGCGCGCTCGTGCCGACTGCGGGAGCGGCGCAGGACTCCTCTTCTGCGAAGCCTCCCCTTGAGCGCAGCCCCGGGTTCGAGCTAGGCCAGAATTACCCCAACCCCTTCAACCCGGCCACGAACATCCCGTTCACCCTTGGAGATCCTCCCGCCTGCACGGACACGGGGCGCAGCTATCGCGTCACGCTGAGGATCTACAACGTGCTCGCGCAGCTCGTGGCCATTCCCGTTCTCCTCGGCGGCGACGGAGCGACCGGAAAGGCGGTCGTGAACCTTCAGCTCCACTGTGGCAGCTACGCAGCCTTCTGGGACGGTAATTATTTGAACAGCTCCCAGGAGATCCCGTCGGGCGTGTACCTCTACCGAATCGAGGTCGAGGGGCGCGCGGTGGCGAAGAAGATGATCGTCATCAAGTAGTTCCAAATGCGCGATGACGGATGCCGTCGTCGCGCATTTGTTTCAGTGCTGCACGGGGTGGTTGTTGCCGGGAGCGGCGACGGGCGGGGCAGTGGGCACCTTGGGCGTTACGGGCCGTGAGACGCTCTCGATCTGACGCCAGAGGTCGCTAGCGCGTGCGGGCGACTGCGCGAGGATTCGGGACGCGCTCTCGAGCTGGGCGCTGGTCACCTTGTGCCGACGCAGGATGAGGCGGCGTGTCGAGTCCCGCATCGTGACGTCGAGCGCCGTGTCGCTCTCGATGCGCCGCAGCTCGTTCAAGGTGGCGACGAAGGTAGAGTCGGGCATTCCGAGACTCGCGGTGCGCGTGCGACTACAGCTAGGCAGGGCGACGAGCACGAGTGCGAAGCAGCCAACGAGACGGGCGCGTATCATGCGGCAAGGCTAGGACAAAGGCGGACGAGGGTCAACGGCGTGTCATAGTGGCGCATGCGCTTGCGATGAAAAGCTGAAGTCGACAGCATGCCGCCAGAGCCCTCGAACGGACGCTGCCGATAGGACAATGTGTGTTGGTCTTGAGTTTGCAATCTCTTTGTAAGTAATAGCTTATGCTTAATGTGATAATGTACCTTAGCATATAGGCTCACAGTATGTTGAACGCGGATCGTCTCACCGTGAAGGCGGCTGAGGCAGTCAACGAAGCAATCTCGATCGCTCGCGAGAATGGAAATCCGCTCGTCTATGACGGGCACCTCCTGCTCGCGCTCCTCGGGCAGGAAGAGGGAATCGTCGTCCCGATTCTCAACAAATTAGGAGTCGATGCTGCCCGCTTGCGCGAGCGAATTCAGCAGGAGACGGCGCGCTACCCCAAGCAGAGCGGCGCGCAACCGAGTCTCTCGCGCGAGCTCAACAAGGTGACGGACACCGCAGACGAGGAAGCGCGGAAGCTCAAGGACGCGTTCGTGTCCACCGAGCATCTGTTGCTCGCGTTAGCCGAGACGAAAGGCACCGAATCGAAGACCGTTCTGGAAGAGCTTGGTGTGAACCGTGCGGATCTGCTCGAGGCGCTGCAGTCCGTGCGTGGATCGCATCGCGTCACGGATCAGACCCCTGAGAATCAGTACCAGGCCGTGGAGAAGTACACCCGCGACCTCACGGCCGCTGCACGCGCCGGAAAGCTCGATCCCGTCATTGGGCGCGACGAGGAGATCCGCCGCGTGATCCAGGTGCTCTCGCGCCGGACCAAGAACAATCCCGTGCTCATCGGCGAGCCCGGCGTCGGCAAGACGGCGATCGTGGAGGGGCTCGCGCAGCGCATCATCAATGGCGATGTCCCCGAGTCGCTGCGCGGGAAGCGGCTGGTCGCGCTCGATCTCGCCGCGCTGATCGCGGGCGCGAAGTTCCGTGGCGAGTTCGAGGAGCGGCTCAAGGCGCTGCTCAAGGAGATCATCTCGTCGGAGGGGAAGTTCGTCGTCTTCATCGACGAGCTGCACACGCTCGTGGGCGCCGGTGCGGCGGAAGGGTCGATGGATGCGGGGAACATGCTCAAGCCGATGCTGGCGCGCGGCGAGCTCCGCGTCGTTGGCGCGACGACGCTCGACGAGTACCGGAAGCACATCGAGAAGGACGCGGCGCTCGAGCGCCGCTTCCAGCCGGTGTTCGTCGGCGAGCCGACGGTCCCGGATACGATCGCGATCCTGCGCGGCCTCAAGGAACGCTACGAAGTGCATCACGGAGTTCGCATCACCGATTCGGCAATCATCGCCGCGGCGACGCTGTCCAATCGCTACATCGGCGACCGCTTTCTCCCAGACAAGGCGATCGATCTGATCGACGAGGCCGCGTCGCGTTTGCGCATCGAAATCGACTCGCTCCCGCAGGAGATCGACGAAGTCGAGCGCCGCGTGATGCAGCTCGAGATCGAGCGGCAGGCGCTGAAGAAGGAAAAGGACGCTGCCTCGCGCGAACGACTCCAGACGCTCGAGCGCGAGCTCGCGGAGCTCAAGGAAAAGTCCGGCGGGATGAAGGCGCAATGGCAGGCGGAGAAGGATTCGCTCGGGAAGCTGAGCGTGATCAAGCAGCAGATCGATCAGGCGCGCACCGAGGTGGAGCAGGCGCAGCGCACGGGCGATCTCGGTCGCGCGGCGGAGCTGTCGTACGGCGAGATCCCGAAGCTCGAGGCGGAGCTGCGCGAGTCGGAGCAGGCGCTGAAGCAGAAGCAGACGTCGGGGCCGCGCTTCCTGAAGGAGGAGGTGGACGCCGAGGACATCGCCGACGTCGTCTCGCGGTGGACGGGGATCCCGCTCTCGCGGATGATGGAAACGGAGCGCGAGCGGCTGATCAAGCTGGAAGACGAGCTGGCGCGCCGCGTGGTCGGGCAGCGCGAAGCGGTGAAGGCGGTCGCCGACGCGGTGCGTCGGTCGCGCGCGGGGCTGCAGGATCCGAATCGTCCGATCGGCTCGTTCATCTTCCTCGGTCCCACCGGTGTCGGCAAGACAGAGACGGCGCGCGCGCTCGCGGACTTCCTCTTCGACTCCGAGCAGGCGCTCGTGCGCATCGACATGTCCGAGTACATGGAGAAGCACGCGGTCGCTCGGCTCATCGGCGCGCCGCCGGGCTACGTTGGCTACGAGGAGGGCGGGCAGCTCACGGAGGCGGTGCGGCGGCGACCGTACTCGGTGGTGCTCTTCGACGAGATCGAGAAGGCGCATCCGGATGTCTTCAACGTGTTGCTGCAGATTCTCGACGACGGACGGCTCACCGATTCACAGGGACGCACGGTGGACTTCCGGAACACCGTGATCATCATGACGTCGAATATCGGGAGCATGTTCATTCTCGAGCGCGGCACTGCGGACTGGGCCGAGGTGGAGACGCACGTGATGGCGGAGCTCAGGCGGAACTTCAAACCGGAGTTTCTCAATCGTGTCGACGACATCATCCTCTTCCATCCGCTGGCGATGGATCAGATCGAGTTCATCGTCGACCTGCAGCTCGAGCGACTCAAGACCCTGCTCGCTGATCGCAAGATCACGCTGGAGCTCACCCCGGATGCGAAGCGCGTGTTGGCGGAGGAGGGGTTCGATCCGGCGTTCGGTGCGCGTCCGCTGAAGCGTGCGATTCAGCGGTATCTGCAGAATCCGCTCGCGATGGCGGTCCTCGATGGCCGCTTCAAGGACGGCGACCACGTGAGCGTCACGCGGAACGCGGACGGGACGCTCGGCTTCGAGGTCGTGGGGCACGACGACTCGGTGCCGAGCGAGCCAGCCGAGGCGGCGGTCTGAGCGAGATGAGTCTGGAGGACGACGAGCGCTGGATCGCGGTGGCGCTGGTCGTTGCGCGTGAGGCGGCAGACGCGGGCGAGGTGCCCGTCGGCGCGCTCGTGGTGCGCGATGGTGCGCTCGTCGCGCGGGAGGGGAATCGCACCGTGCGCGATCAGGACCCGACGGCGCACGCCGAGGTGCTCGCGCTGCGTGCGGCCGCCGCATCGCTCGGCACGTGGCGGCTCACGGACTGCGTGTTGTACGTAACGCTCGAGCCGTGCGCGATGTGCGCGGGGGCGAGCGTGCTCGCGCGCGTGAAGGGCGTGGTGTTCGGCGCGTGGGACGACAAGGCGGGAATGGCGGGCTCGGTGGAGGATCTGCTGCGTCATCCCGTGCTCAATCATCGGCCGCAGGTGCGTGGCGGTGTGCGAGGGGATGAGTGTGGAGCGTTGTTGCGGGAGATGTTCGCGGAGAGGCGGTCACTTTCCGTTGACTCGCCTTCCGCTGGCCAATAGCTTTTACGCCTTGCCTGGACAGGTGGCCGAGTGGCTGAAGGCACCGGTCTCGAAAACCGGAGAACGGGCAACCGTTTCGTGAGTTCGAATCTCACCCTGTCCGTGACGACGGCGCTCGGCTCGCGTGGGGTCTGGACGACCTGCGGTTGAGTCGGGCGCCGAAGTGTGTATAGCGTTGGAAGTATTGCAACTGCAAGGGACGGGTGGCCGAGTGGTTTAAGGCGCACGCCTGGAAAGTGTGTGTACGTTAATAGCGTACCGTGGGTTCGAATCCCACCTCGTCCGTAGTCAGTGCCTGTCATTCATCAGCTTACTCGCCTGCGTTTCGAACGCCCGCATCACGCGGACTTGGCGGTGAGTGAACTCGCCGGGCGAACTCGCTCCGATTCACCGCTTGTCGATCCGGCGTTTCTGCGCGCCAGTGCGCGCCGCATACTGGTCACTATATTTCCCAACGCTGACCACCGACGATACGGTTCGCACTGGCAGCAGCCGGCGCGATGGTACATTGGCCGTGTCGCTCGCCGCAAGCCACGAGTGTAACGCGCCGCTGCCACTACAGAATCCGACCATTTTACTATCCGAGCCCTGCGTGACGGCAAATTTTTCGACTTCCGCGTCGCTCGATTTCCACGAACCGCCGAGCCAACCGCAGGGATACGCGCATTTCTCCTTTCCTGCGATTTCACTGGACGGCGAGCGACTGATCGTTCCCTAGCCGTGCGGCGCCGTCGCGATGCGAGGGCTACGATCGCATATCGATCGCCGAGTCGATGCGCGCGGCGCGCAGCGCCGGGATCGCTAGGCGCCGATTCAGCGTCGCGTGCGAAAGACCCCAACGCACCATGAGTCAGCTAAGCCGACGAGTTTCGCTCTCCACTTCGCGCTCCAGTCGCGTGGGCATCGTCCGGCACTCGGAGTAGGGTGGTCCGTCGGCGCCGCGTGCGCGATGTAGGCGGGTCAGTGGCGAAAGCAGTTTTGAGTATTCGATCATTTGCAAGTCGATTCGCGCGCGAAGTCCCGCGCGCTGCGGTGACGCGCCCGGATTGCCGCTCGTCACTCGGAGATTACGAGGCAAGCCCTCCGAGGTCCGTGACAACGGCAAACCCGGCGAAAGCCGGCGACGCAAAGCTACGAGGCTACCGCGCACGCTCCCGCGCCACGCCCGTCGAGCCGCCGCTAGGAAAAAAGGAGGGCTTTCGTGCATCCATCGGCGAGCCTGGAAGCAATTGAGTCGATCCGCAGGACGCGCTCCAATTCGATACTTAGTTGCAGGAGCCGCACATTCGTCGCTGCGTTGGATTATTAGGGAAAACTTAAGTCATTTCATGACAAGGGGTTAGCGATGGCACGACTCGCGCCGTTGTCGCTCGGTAACTCGCACGCAAGAAGACAGACCTATGCAACGTCGCAACGGCTTCACCCTCACCGAAGTACTGATCGTCATCACGATCGTCGGCATCCTGCTTGTCGTCGTCGTGCCGAGGTACGGCTCCCTCTCGGCTGCGATGAACGTGCATTCATCCAAACAGGAAATGGCGACTTTGCTCGCGCAGGGACGCGCGACCGCGATCCAGACCAATCAAATCGTGAAGGTCGTCCGAGCGGGGAATGTCGTGTCGCTCGTCGCCTTCAGCGGATCGGGGTCGACAGTCATCTCGCAGCAGGATCTCGGAGCGCAATTCGGCGTAACGCTATCCGCGACCAAAGACACGGTGTCCTACGACTCTCGTGGGATGGTCATTGGGAACTCCGTCACGCTCAAGTTCGTCGTGACCAACGGAGTCACGCGCGACAGCGTGTGTCTCATGGCTCTCGGCAAGGTCTCGCGAACGGGGTGTTCGCTATGAAGATCCTGGCAAAACGCGCTACTATGCGTACGCGCGGCGGCTTTACGCTCGTCGAACTGATGGTGGCGGTGTTTCTGCTGGGAGTGGGGCTCGCGGGGCTCATCGCCACGAGCAGTGCGATCTCGCGCATGATGGGCGGATCGATACGCGAGTCCACGGCCTCTACGATCGCGGCGTCTCGCTTCGAGAGACTTCGCGCCTCCGCCTGCGCGTCGATCGTTACCGGCTCGGCGACAACGTACGGCGTCACCGAATCGTGGGTCGTGACGAAGATCAATGCCCGCATGTTCGATGTCACGGATAGTCTGAGCTATGTGCCAATTAGCCGGCGTAGTCCGGTCAAACAGGCCTATCGGAGCTATGTGACATGCTAAGCACAAGATCACGCGCACGCGGACGCAGCGCGGCTCGTCGCGGCTTCACCCTCGTCGAGCTACTCGTTGTCGTCGTGCTCCTCGCGCTCGTGCTCACGAGCGTGATGAGGATCTTCGTGCAGCAGCAGCGCTTCTACTCCGACAGCGCGGCCATGATGGAGACGCGGTCATCTTCGCGCGATGCCGCGTATGTGATTCAAAGCGATCTGCGCTCGGTCTCTCCAAAAAGTGGCGACATCTATTCGATGAGCTCGAAATCCATTGAGTTTCGTTCGCAGACCGGTGCCTCGGTGGTGTGTACGATCGACGGAAGCCGTACGATCCTCACGGTTCCACCGCTCAATGTCGCGACGGGCGCTGCGCTCACGTCCTGGCTCGCGCCACCAGCCGTAGGAGACACGGTCTTGATCTACGACTCAGGGACGGCGGTGGATTCGTTCAACTACTACACGCTCACTGCGGCGCCCACCAACAGTGCCAGCTGTCCGAACGCGACGGGACTCACGACCACCGTGGGTGAGGCAATGGCGGGATACACGCTACGTGTGACGCCAGCGCTTCCGGCGACCACGTTGGTGGGCGTGCCCATTCGCATCATGCGGACGGCGCACTACGAGCTGTACCAGGAGGCGTCCGGCAACTGGTATCTCGGCTTTTACGACTGTCTTCCCTCGAGGTCGCCGAAATGCAATCCCCTCCAGCCGGTCGCCGGTCCCTATCTGCCGGCAAACCTGGCCGGGACGGGAGGGATCGTCTTCACCTTCCTCGACTCGACTGGCGCGGTAACCGCGACCCAGAAGCTCGTGCGCCGCATCGATCTCGCGGCGCGCGCACAGACTACGGTCGATGTGCGTACGGCCGGCTACGCGAAAGGCCTGGTGTCCGACTCGATGTTCACGACCATCGCACCACGGAACTGAGTGCACATTCTTCAACAGGACGATCGCATGCCCACACGCTCTCGTAACCGTCCCGGATTTGCGCTCGCCGTCGCGCTCGCGGCGATCGTGATCATCGGCGCGATCATCACCGGAATGTTCTTCGCGTCGACGCAGGAGTACCGCATGAGCCGCAACAGTGCCATGCAGGCGCGCGCGTTGACCGCGGCGGAATACGGAATGAATGCGATACTGCAGACTGGGCGTTGGAATCCGGCGTGGAACACGTCCGCCAACGGGCATCTCGCCGATACCGTGTTTCTTCCAGGTGACGGTGGGTTGGATACCGTGCGTGTGACAAAGCTGTCAGACGGGATGTTCACGCTGACGTCTACCGGCCGCGTGGGACCGGCGACCGGTGCGCAGGCGCGGCATCGGTTGGGTGCGCTCGTGACGCTATCGATTCCACAATTGAGCTTGCTCGGCGCACTCACTACGAAGGGGGACTTCAAGATCGGCGGCAGCTCGTCTTTGAGCGGCGTCGACGACACGATCCCCAATTGGGACTGTCCGCCACCAGGAAGCACAGTGCCCGGGCTCGCGTTGCCCGACGCGTCGAAGATCAGTACAGCGGGATGCGGCGGCGGTAGCTTGACCTGCATCACCGGATCGCCTCAGGTCTCGCAGAACCCGGCGGCTGCGAAGGACAGCATCTACTTCAACTACGGCTCGGGACTCGACTGGAACAAGCTCACTGCGATGGCTTCGAAGTCGTATGCATCCGGCGCAAACCTGAACGGCTTGGGCGCATCGGTTTCGGGCGGCGTCTGCAATACTTCCGATGCGAATAATTGGGGCGACCCGCTCCATACCACGCCCTCGCTGGCGCCATGTCGGTCTTATTTCCCAATCATCTACGCGCAGGGAAACTTGAAGATCACCGGCGGTGAGGGGCAAGGAATTCTCCTCGTGGAGGGCGATCTGAGCGTACAGGGCGGAGCGGAGTTCTACGGCCCGGTCATCGTGAAAGGATCTCTGAACATCACAGGGACGGGCGGACACTTCAACGGTGGCGTCATGGCCGCTAACGTAGATCTCGAGCAAAGCACTCTGCTCGGCAACGCGGTGGTCTCTTACTCGTCCTGCGCGCTCGCGAAGGCTCTCGCGGGTGCCGCCACGCCAACGTTCCTCCCCAGTCGCTCCTGGACGGAGCTCTACTAGCGCTCACACGCCGGCGAAAATGTGTAGCGCCAGAGTGATTCGCACGGCGAGCCATCCCGCTATGATCGCATACTGATCGCCGGGTCGATGCGCGCGGCGCGCAACGCCGGAATCCAGCACGCCGTGATCCCGATCGCCGCCATCGGCACCGTCACGATGATGAAGGTTACCGGGTCGTATGGCGTGACACCGAATAGCAGCCCGCGAATGATGCGCGCGGCGAAGAAGGCGCCAACCACGTCCAGCGCGAGGCCGATCGCCAGAAGGACGCCTCCTTCGCGCAGGATCATCCGCTGCACCCGGCCGCTGTCGGCGCCGAGGCTCATCCGGATGCCGATCTCGCTCACGCGCGCACTCACAGAGAATGCGAGCACACCCGCGATGCCGACCGCCGCGATGATCAGTGCGAGAATGCCGAACGAGGAGACGAGCACCGCATTCAGTCGCCGCGGTGCAACGCTCTGATCCTTGATCTGCGCGATCGTCATCACGTTGTCGAGTGGATCGGCGGGCGCGATGCGATGCACGATGCGCGTTGCAGCTGCGATCAATCCCGACGCATTGCTATCAGCTCGAGTTGTCGTCCTGAAGCGTCATGAACCAGGGCGAGTATTCGGCGATGCCGCCCAGTGATTTGGCGCCGTTCCTGAAATCGCGAATCTCGGGGACCGAAAATGCGATGTTCGCGCAAGTGGGTCCGTCGATGGAGTGTCTCACGTAGACGAGGCGATCGCCATCGCGATTGGGCAGCGGTTTGAGCAACATACCGCGCACGACACTGAAGATCGCCGTGTTCGCTCCGATGCCGAGGGCGAGCGTGATGACGACCACCGATGTGAACGCTGGGCTGTGGCGCAACGCGCGCAGGGCGAAGTTGACGTCGTGCGCGATACTCGCGACCCACGGCAGCCCGCGTTGATCTCGCACCGCGTCCACCGCGACCGACATTCCGCCGCAGGCCAGCAACGCCTCGCGGCGCGCGTCGTCCAGCTCCATTCCGCGCCTGATGTTCTCGGCCGTCTGCATCTCGACGTGCGACTCGAGCTCCTCACGCAGCTCGTCTTCGGCGCGCGCACCCACAGCGGCGCCGCGTAGGCGTGACCACGCTCGGCGAAGGCCACTCATAGTGTCTCCCGCCACGGCGCCAGAAAGGCGGCGATCAACTCGGCGGTCTGATGCCACTCGCGGGTTTCGCGCGCGAGCTGTTTGCGCGAAGGTGGGAATGAAGAGAAGCAGGAACGCCGGGTATTGCGGGGTGGGTACGGAGCCGATTTCGCGGTATGTGATTAGTTCGTACAGCTCGGCGAACCAGTAGATGCTGCTCAATATAGATGGCACAAACTTCCCTTGGGCGCCCACAGCTCCGACGGCTATTGGCATTACGGAGACGATTGGCGAGTTCTGAAAGCTTGTCGTCCGGATACAGGGGCAGACCGATCTCTCGTGCCTCTTCCTCGGAGATCTACTGCGGTGATCTCAGTTGCTGGAACCGTGTGAGCTCTGTCATTCTTGCGTCCCTTTGAAGAAGTCAGCCTTAATCGGGTTCCATCGAAACGTGGTGGTGCGGGTGCGTTGGCGGCTGCTCAGTCGGTGAGGTTAAATCGGAATTGAGGAGAAAGCCGCACTGCTTACCCTTCCAAACCTCGCGTCCGATTGCCACTCACGGGTGGAAACCGCTTCAGTCTGGGCCGCAGTGGCTCCAGGCCTGGAGGGCCTGCGCGTTGGCGCCGACGCGTCAACGCATCAATGGCGCTCTTGTGCTTCTAGCGATAACGGGGTGACGCTCACGTTCGATCGCCTAGACGTTGGTTTCAGTTTCGCGGCGCCAAGAGTCTCACAGGGAGCGATCGATGCCACGGCTGAAAATAGATTTGCATAGGTCACTTTTGAGACACGCTATACACATTTTCGGACATTTTCAGTGTCCATATCGCCCAGCGGAGGAAGAGACTTTCCTGTACGTCCCGGCTGGCCGACTCGCAGCAATTGGCCGTCTCGCAGCACAGGTGTGCCGCTAGCTGGCGCGCGGGATACCGAGTTGCTCTCCACTCCGCTCTCCATTCAACTCCGGCATCATCCGACATGAAGGAAGGAAGGTCCGATGCGATCGCGCGCACCGTGACTGAAAGACGGCGAAATGCCGGACTTCCCTTCGCCCCAAGAACGCCTGGAAAGTGTGTGTACGTTCATAGCGTACCGTGGGTTCGAATCCCACCTCGTCCGTAATAACTGTTGGTCATGCTTCATGTTACGCGCTTCGGTCTCGAAGCCGTGTACTACGCCGGCTTTGCATTAGGCGAACTTGCTAGGCGAACTCGTATGGTTTCCGCGGCTGATTGGCCGTCGTTTCTCGACGCAAGCGCGCGCCGCATGCTAACTGGATCGGGTGTCTGATAGCACGTCAGCACGGTCGCAGACGACTTCCATCCGCCGAGATCGCAGACATCCCGGAGCGGCGCGTTCCGGAGTTCGCTCGCGAAGTTGCGACGGAGCGAGTGCCATCCCCATCGATCACCGATGGATAATGCGCGCATCGAAAGCTTTCGGAACGCCGTCCGACGTGAGCGTCTGGCGCAGCACTACTTTTTGAATCTTGCCGACGCGAACGCGCACTGCAAGCAGTGCTAGGACGACTACAACGACGAGCGGCCCCACAGCAGCTTAGGCAATCAGTCTCCGGCTCACTTCGGAGCACACGGAGATGTTACTCCAGCTCCGAATCAACTCCATCATCTGTGATGGAGTGGATCGGCTTTGGGGAGAAGACCATCCTCGCTGGCGCATTCCTCGAGCCGCTTACAATTTTGTGAGACGGAACGGATCGTGCTCGTGCCAGCTGTCATTCTGCTGACAGGATGCGCCCGTGACCGACCGTCAGACCCATGACCTGACCGCGACGTTCAACAAAGTGCCTGCCGTCACGCTCATCTTCTGGATCATCAAGATCTTCGCGACGACTGTGGGCGAGACCGCCGCCGACGTTCTCTCGACGACGTTCAACCTCGGCCTCGTCATGACGTCAGTCGTCATGGCCGTACTGCTGGTGATCGCGCTGATCGTGCAGTTCCGCGCCCGCACGTACGTCACAACGCTCTACTGGATCACCGTCGTCTTCATCAGCGTCGTTGGCACGCTCATCTCGGACAACCTCGTCGACAATCTCGGCGTCACACTTGTCACGACGACGATCATCTTCAGCGTCGCGCTCATCGCGGTGTTCATCTGGTGGTACCTGAGCGAGCATACGCTTTCGGTGCACACCATCTACACCAAGCGACGCGAGTTTTTCTACTGGGGTGCGATCCTCTTCACGTTCTCGCTCGGCACCTCGGGCGGGGATCTGATCTCGGAGCGCTTCGGTCTCGGTTACAGCGTTGCCCTTGGATTGTTTGCGGCCGGCATCGCGATCGTGTACGCGCTCTACCGCATGCACGTCCTCAACGGCGTGCTCGCCTTCTGGGCCGCGTATATCCTCACGCGTCCGCTCGGCGCGTCGGCGGGCGACCTGCTCACACAGGCGCCGCGCGACGGCGGGCTCGGGCTGGGACGCTTGCCCATCACCGCGGTGATCCTAGTCGTGATCATCGGGCTCGTCGTCTACCTCTCGGCGCAGGAACGCAGGCATCCACC
>JBDSHG010000175.1:0-16698 GCA_039918615.1 Gemmatimonadaceae bacterium
GGATTGCCATAGTCCCAGGCGCGGTAGTTGAATCCATCCCAGAGCTCCACCGCGATCCAGTCCCCGTCCAGCACGGGTGCATATGGATAATCCGACAGCGGTTGATCCGGGATGTTCCAGACATCGAGTCGTTCGAGCGCTCGCCAGGCGCCAGGCCAGTTGATTTGACTGGTCTCACGCGCTCGGCAAACAAACACCGTTCGCGAAGAGAGCACGGCCTCACACATGTCGCGCTTCATTTTGTCGGAGATCGGCCGTCGCGACTTGCGATCGAGCGCATCTCGCCACTCGACGTAGCGGTAGCTCGCACCAGTCGTCGTGTCGCCTCGTTCGACTATCCGGTAGAAGACGTCCGGGTAGCCGATGGCGATTCCCGTCCAAATACGAATTTCCCGTTCTCCCTGGCGATGCGGCCCCAGCGCCAGTGAAGGCAAGCTGGCGAGTGCGGCGATATCGTTCGGCGCCGACAGGTGACGGATCGGACGCGCCGAATCGGGGCGTACGAGTCGCGTCGTCTGAGACGGTTGCTCGTCGAGGACGAAGTCGTGCGTCAGGTGGCCGTCGACGAGCCTGACTTGTGCGAGGTCGCTCCGGTATCCGATCCGCCGCGCGATGATTCGTATTTCCGCTCCGCTCACTCCGTCGGGAGGAATCGCGAACGAATAATGTCCACGTGCGTCGGTCAGTGCGCCGATAGGCTGGCCGACCAGCGTGATGTCCACCGACGGGATAGGCGCACCCGCATCGTTCGTGACGCGTCCAGAGGCGCTGAGCTTTACCGACGTCGCCGAGTGCTGGCCGGCCACGGGGCTCGTCACTGAAAAAACAAGGACGGAGAGATACGCGACTCTCTTCATGATCTCGGTGTCCGAGATACTACCTCCCAACTCGAGCCATACATCGCCTCAACGGCGCCAGAGCATGACGACTCCCGGAATGTAGCCCGATGGGTAGCAAGACAAATTCGCCCGGCGTGCATTTGCGCGCCGGGCGAAGTTTTTATCTATGCGAACCTCGCGTGACTACCGGTCGTCGTGCTTCCCGGGCCACGTGGATCGAGCAAGAGTAGCCGCGTAGAGATCACCGGTGCGCATCGCGGATGCGACGGCGCCTCCGATGCTCGCGAAGAGCAGCGCACAGCCGGCGATCGTCTGCCACGGAATGTTCGCGGCGAAATCGGGGCGCAGCGCGAGAATCGCGGTCAACGTCGCTGCGGTGAGCAGCAGCGGTAGCCGGCGGTCGCGTTGTGGCTGCGAATTGGAGCGATGGGACTTTTGAAACGAAAGCACGTGTATCCTGATTCGAGAGAACTGAACTCCGTACCATGATGACGAGAGGCTCAGGTACTGCGAAACGAATCACCCGGTCATCATGAGATAAACTGTTCCAATGGGCAGGTTGGTTCCCGAGCGTACGTTGGCTAGCCCCTCGCACGGCGTGCCAACGTCCAGGCGACGAGGTTAGTGAAACGCGGGCTCGATCAAATTGATCGCCGGACCGAACACGTCGCGACCGCCGTTGGGGTCCGCCGTCACCACGATCACCGCATCGTGCGTCGGGTCGACGAAGATGTACTGCCCGCCAGCCCCTCCGCCGCGTACACCTTTACGCTCCTCCACCAGAGATAGCCGTAGCCCTGCGACTTGTCGTTCTAGGCGCTCACCGATCGCTTCGTCGACTCGTCCACCCACTTCTTCGACACCACCTGCTTGCCGTCCCAGCAGCCCTCGTTCAGGAAAAGATAGCCGACCCTCGCCATCTCGTCCGCGTAGAGGTTCAGCCCCGCGCCGCCCACGTTGACGCCCTGCGGATCTGTCGACCACTCGAGCAGCGGCAGCGTGAAGCCGATCGGCTGGAAGAGAAACTGATTCGCGAAGCCCACCGTCGTCCGATGCGAGACGCGCTGCACAATGGTCGACAGCACGTGCGCATTTCCGAAGCTATAGTTGTATCGCGCGCCGGGATCCGAGACCATCGGCTGATTGAGAATCGCGAGCGTCCAGTTCGGTTTGTAGTTGAGCACGTCGGCTCCGCGCCCTTCCGTCCACGCGAGACCGGACGTCATCGTGAGCAGATGCCACAGCGTGATCTTCTTCTTTCGCGGATCGATGCTGTCCGCGCGAAAGGCCTCGGGAAGCAGCGACGACACGGACTGGTTGACGCCGTGAAGCAGTTTCTGGTCTATCTCGAGACCGACGAGGATCGACACGATCGTCTTCGTGGCCGACCGCAGCTGATAGCGCGTCGTCGAGTCCCCGCCGTTGTAGTGCCGCTCGGCCACCACGTAGCCGTGGCGCACGACCATCGCCGCATAGGTATCGTTGTTGGCGCCGAAGGCGTTCATCGCGCTGTCGACCATCGCGGAGTCCATCCCTTCGGCGGATGGTGACGCGTGTTTCCATCCGGCTGTGGGCCAGTAGTCGCGCGCGGTCGGACATGTTTGCGCGAACGCGGCGTTGGCGGTCGCGGTGAGCAAAGAGAAAACAGCGCAGACAGAAAGCCGCATTCTGTTTCTCCTGAATAAGGTGTGTCGCGTGAGTGTGGACCTCGACTTCTCTCGCGCTCGTATACACCGGAGTCGCACCGATGGATGCGAGTAGCTTCGGGCCGCGTCAGGCGATGTTACTGATCGCGCGCTCGGACGCTACGGGCACTCGTGGCGAAGAGCGTCGAACCATGGGTGAGATGAAGGGATCGGCAGCCGGAGGTGTGCGCAGTCCCGGGCGCGGTTGGCGCTGCGGGCGATCGAAGCGATATTCCACAGCACGCGGAAGTGGCGGAATTGGTAGACGCGCTGGACTTAGGATCCAGTGGGGAAACCCGTCCGGGTTCGAGTCCCGGCTTTCGCATTACAGTTTCGTCCGATCGAGCGGTTATGCCCGCCTCCTTACCGCGGCAAAACCGGCAGCACCACCTGCGACGGATGCGCCGCGTCGTGTACGAGCCGCTGATGCGCGCTCACGAACGTGCTGTCGCGCTCATTGTTGCCCCCGGTGTTCAAATTCCGGTCGTACTTCGGAAACAATGCCGACGACACGCTCACCCTGATTCGATGTCCGGGCTCGAACACGCGTGACGTGAACCACAGGTCCAAATCGTACCGCTCGACCGCTCCCGGTGTGAGCAGCACCTCCTTGTCGAAGCCCTTCCGAAAGCGCGCACGCATGATCCCGTCCTGCACTCGCTGCGCGTGACCGTCGGGGAAGACGTCGAGCAGCATCACGATCCAGTCCGTGTCTTTCGCATCGGTCGCGGCCCAGAGCGTCGCCGACATCTGTCCCGTGACCTCGATCGGCCTCGTGAGCGGCTTCGACGTGAACACCAGCGCGTCACTGCGACTCGCATTGATGGCGGTGAAGTCCTCGTTGAGTGAGGTCTCGAGCTCTCGCGAATCGATGAGGAAGGGCGTGGGGTTGGCGGGATCGTAGGTGAAAGTGTCCGCCGGCGCGCCGCTCGGCGGCACGGTGTCGAGCACACCATCGCCGCCGCTCGTATTCGCCTTCCCTGCCGATGACATGTACCACTTGGTCGGCACGGCGCGCGCCAGCGGCCACCCGGGCTCCTTGCGCCACGTGTTGTCGCCGAAGACGAACACGTCCACTGGAGGCTCGCGGTCTACGCCGTTGTCCTTCCCGAGCAGATAGTGATCGAACCAGCGGAGCTGCAGACGCCTCGTCTCCACGCGCGACTGCGCCCCGAATTCGCCGGCGACGTAGTCAACGCCTTTGTGCGCACCCGGCCCCATGACGAGGCGAACGAACGGGTGGCCCGGTACGGCGTTCAATGCGTTCGTGTAGTCGATCGGTCCGCGCGAGTCGTCGTACCACCCCGAGATCTGCAGCACGGGCGCCTTCACCTTCGCGATGTTCGTCGTGACGGCGTGCGCACGCCAGTACGCGTCGAGGGTGGGGTGCGCAATCCATCGATCCCACAGCGGCACGTCTCCGCACCCGAGCCGCTGCGGCAGATCGCTGAGCGGCAAATGCTCGAGCGCGTTGCCGATATCCAGCTCGCCAATGTTCTGCAGTGTGCGTGCGCGCATCAGACACGCCCACGCGACGTTGATCGGCGAGAACACCATGTCCTCGTATGGCACGATGCGCCACGGATCACTGGTAGCCGCCGATGGCGCGATCGCGGCGAGATGCGGAGGTGCGCTCACGGCTGCGTACCAGGCGAGCCGTCCCTCGTCGGAGTGTCCGATCAGCCCGACGCGCCCGTTCGCGCCCGGCAGCCGTGACGCCCATTCGACCGCGTCGTACCCATCGTTCACATCGGAATCGTAGTCGCCGAAATTCGTCCCATCGGAGACATCGCGGCCGCGCACGTGCTGCGCGATGAAGATGTATCCGCGCGAGGCCCAGTAGTATCCCGCGGGATGGAGAATGCGCGTGTACGGCGTGCGCTGCAGCACGACGCCGAACGGCCCCTTTCCAACCGGGCGTGCGATGTACGACGCGAGGCGCGCACCGTCGCGAGTGCGCATGAACACCAGCGTGTCTTCGGTGACGGCGTACTGTGAATCGGAGACGGCACCGGGCCAGAGCAGGTATGGCTGCTCCACCGTGAAGGGTGTCGTGCGCCGCACGAGACGAACGCGACGCCCTGCCGGCTTTCCAGCCGCGAACAGCTCTCCCGTGAGTGTGTCCCCGTGCCACGCGGCATTCAGCGACTGGCTGTCGCTCGCGAGCACGATGGAATCCGCGCGTGCGACCACGTGGGTGACGTCGAGAATCGGCTCACCCGTGCGCCTCCGGATGGAGCCGGCGACGGTCGAGTCCCGTGCCTCGAAGTGCGCGAAGCCCATGCGGCGCCACCCCTCGAACCCGCCGCGAGAAGTCGAGCCGAGCGCGACGTAGGCATCCCAGTCACCGGTGATGGCGGGGGCTGGCGCGCGATCGTGACCCGCGCACGCGAGAGCTGGGGCCAGTATCAGTGTCGCGACGAGCGCACGCGCGCGGAGCCGCAGCGCGGATGAACAGCAATTCATAAGTCGGAGCCGAAGATGGGTGAGCGGATTCAAGCGAGGCAACGCGTGAGGGAGGATGCGGTCCCCGCCCGGGGAGCGCCAGCGTCGCACGCATCCTCGCGTAGTGCCGCCGGCGCTCCGAACGCGTATGTTGTCGATCCCGACAGCGGAGTGAAGTGCGCCGTGCGCGTGAGCGACATGAACTGGATGCAGGTGGAAGCGTACCTTCGGCACGACGACCGCGCCGTGCTGCCGCTGGGCAGCACCGAGCAGCATAGCCATCTGCGGCTCACGGTCGACTGCATCCTGCCCGAGCGAGTGGCGGCCGAGGCGGCGGAGCCGCTCGGCGTGCCCGTCTTTCCCGTGCTGGCATACGGAGTGACTCCATACTTCCGAGAATTTCCCGGCTCCATCTCGCTGCGGGTGGAGACGCATCTCAATGTCGTACGCGATATTCTCGACAGTATGGCGCACAGCGGCTTTCGGCGCATTCTCATCGTCAACGGACACGGCGGCAACAATGCGGTGCAGCAGTATGCGCAGGAGTGGGCCGCCGATCACGCGAAGTGCCAGGTGATATTCCACAGCTGGTGGAACGCGCCGCGCACGTGGGCGAAGGTGCTGGAGACCGACGCGGTGGCCTCGCACGGCTCGTGGATGGAAAACTTCCCGTGGACGCGACTCCCCGGAGTCGAGTCACCGACCACGCAGCGTACTATGGTGGATCTCGAGCGCGTGCGCGCGCTCGATCCGGTGTCGCTGCGGAGTTACATCGGCGACGGCAATTTCGGCGGGCTCTACGAGCGACCCGACGAGGACATGCTCGCCATCTGGAAGGTCGCGGTTGAAGAAACCCGGAGCGTGCTCGACGGCTCCTGGGGCGGCGCGTAGTCGCGACACATGGCCATGCGAACTCTCATCTGGGGTGCGGGCGCGATCGGCGGCACGATGGGGGCGCACCTCGCGCGCGCCGGTCACGATGTCACCTTCGTCGACAACGTTCGCGAGCACGTCGACGAGATCAATCAGGCTGGGCTTCGCATCACCGGGCCCATCGCGGAATTCACCGCGAGAGTGCCGGCCTTCACGCCCGAGACGCTGCGAGGCGAGTGGGACACGATCGTGCTCGCGACCAAGGCCCACCACACCGACAGCGCCGCGCGCGCACTGCGTCCGCACCTGAGCGCGAGCGGCTGCGTGATCTCGGCGCAGAACGGGCTCAACGAACTCGCGATTGCCAACGTGGTGGGCGCAGAGCGAACGGTGGGCGCGTTCGTCAACTTCGGAGCGGACTACATCGAGCCGGGCGTGATCCTGTACGGCGGCTACGGCGCCGTAGTCGTGGGCGAGATCGACGGACACATCAGCGCGCGCGCGGAAGCCATCCGCAGCGCATGGCTGGACCTGGACGCGCGCGCAATCGTCACGCCGAACATCTGGGGGTACCTGTGGGGCAAGGAGGCGTACGGCGCGATGCTGTTCGCCACCGCGCTCACCAACGAGTCGATCGCGGACGCACTAGCGGACCCCCGATATCGCCACCTCTACATCGCACTCGCGCGAGAAATTCTGGCTGTGGCCGAGGCGCGCGGCGTGAGTCCCGAGGGATTCGACGGCTTCGATCCCGCGTCGTACCTGCCATCCGCCCAGAAGGGAGCTGCCGAGCGTTCGCTCGATCAGCTCGTCGCGCACAACCGGAAGTCCGTAAAGACGCACAGCGGCATCTGGCGTGATCTGGCCGTGCGTAAGCGCCGAACGGAGGTCGACGCGCAGCTCGGAATCATCGTCGAGCTCGGCGATGCGGCTGGAGTTTCCGCGCCGCTCACCGCCAGGCTCGTCGAGCTCATTCACGACATCGAGAATGGTGCGCGAACTCAGTCGCTCGCAACGCTCGACGCGCTCACGGTCATGATCCCGAACACGGCACGCGAATGAAGCTCGACTTCGACGGAAAGTCCGTCATCGTGACGGGTGCCGCGCACGGCTTCGGTCGTTCTATCGGCGTTGCCTTCGCGCGGCTCGGCGCGCGCGTGTGGGCGTGCGATCTCCTCGAGAACGAGCTGGCCGAGACGCGTCGCCTTTGCGAGGCGAAAGGTGGTGCGTGCGTCACACGAGTAGTCGATGTGCGAGACAAGGTCGCGGCACTCCAGCTCGTGGATGACGTCATCACCGCGACGAGCCGAGTCGATGTTCTGGTCAACAATGCCGGGGGCGTGCTCGGTCAGGTCGGCCGTCCACTCGAGAACGTCTCCGAGGAGGAATGGCAGAGCATCTTCGATGTCAACGTCAGCGGCGCCTTCTTTCTCTCGCAGGCGGTGGCTCCAGCCATGAAGGCCGCGCGTTCGGGGCGCATCATCAACATCTCGAGTGGCGCGGGGCTGGGCATCAGCCTCACCGGCATCCAGGCGTACGCCTCGGCGAAGGCGGCGCAGATCGGCCTCACGCGACAGCTCGCGCACGAGCTCGGCCCGTGGGGGATCACGGTCAACAACGTCGCCCCGGGATTCGTGCGCTCCAACGCGGCCACCGAGCGCCAATGGGAATCGTACGGCGACGAGGGGCAGCGCGCGCTCGTCGAAGGTATCGCGCTCAAGCGACTCGGCGCGCCCGACGACATCGCGAACGCCGTGCTCTTTTTCGCGTCGGACTACGCGGGGTGGATCACGGGCCAGGTGCTCTCGGTCGACGGCGGCAAATGACGGTGGATGGGAAGTTGCGGAATCGTCTCGCCTCGAGTCACGATTACGCTCGCACCATGGATACACGCGGCTGAACTTAGGATCCAGTGGGGAAACCCGTCCGGGTTCGAGTCCCGGCTTTCGCATTTGCAATCGATGCATTCGCCAATTCCTTCAACCGGAGCGCGACGTCGTCGCTCCCAGGGATGCGACACCATGAGCCCGAGTCGAGATCTGCGCCGTCGAAAGGTCGAAGGTGTGCTCGTCGTCATCATCCTGCTCATCGGGTGGTACATCTCTCGCTCCCACCCCGCCGACGGCCCGACGACTATTATCCATTGGATCTCCGCTGCGCTCGCGGCGTGGTTTCTCGGGAGCGCCGCGTGGTCGATCATCAAGAGCCCGAAGAGGATCTTCCTTGCTCTCGGCTATCTCATGTTCGGCATCGCGATGTCGCTCCAGTTCATCAGCGATCTCGCCCCACGCGCCAACGCGTCGAACATCGGGGCGACTTCGCTCGCGGCGCTGAGCGCCGGATTCGTGCTGCTCTGGATGGATCACAGCAAGAATAACTCTCCCGAACCGCCTGACTACGGCGCCTGAAGCCGCCCACACTGGCGCCCTCCGTACTCGACCCTACATTGATCGCAGATGAATCCGCAACGCGATCTGTGAACGTACCCATCATAGACTTCCGTGCCTCCGCAAGCCGCTGATACCGACGCGGCGCTCGTGGCGCGCATGGCAACCGGCGACGAGCAGGCGCTCGGCGCCCTCTATGATCGCTACGCAACGACCATTCACACGATCGCGTATTACTTGCTCGGGCAGGCCGACGAGGCGGAGGATGCCGTGGAGGAGACGTTCTGGCAGGCGTGGCGCGAAGCATCACGATACGACGCTTCGCGCAGCGCCGTCTCCACGTGGCTTTCGACGATCGGGCGCAGCCGATCGCTCGATCGCAAGCGTGCAATGCGCCGGCGCGCCGAGGATCCGATCGACAGCAC
The DNA here is from genome assembly GCA_039918615.1 of Gemmatimonadaceae bacterium. Taxonomy (GTDB): domain Bacteria; phylum Gemmatimonadota; class Gemmatimonadetes; order Gemmatimonadales; family Gemmatimonadaceae; genus FEN-1250. The sequence continues at coordinate 8,655 of JBDSHG010000175.1, forward strand.
CGACTCGGCTGCGCCACCAACGCCCGACGCCGCGGATCGTGCGGATTCGATGGCGCCAGCCGCGAGCCCGCAGCAGAACTCGGAGGCGGCCGAGCGCGCGCGCGACATCGCGTCTGCACTCGCGAAGCTTCCGGCTGAGCAGCGCGAGGTGATCGAGCTCGCGTATTTTGGCGGGCTCAGTCAGAGCGAGATCGCCGCGCGAACGTCGCTTCCTCTGGGCACCGTCAAGACGCGCGCGCGCCTCGCACTCGAGAAGCTGCGCGCTCCCCTCGCGATGCACAGGGAGAGCACCCTGTGAGCGAGTCGATGGCGCATGACGCCGCGCGCGAGCTGCTCGCGATGGCCGCACTCGACGCGCTCGCGCCCTCCGAGCGCTCGGCCCTCGAGGCGCATCTCGTGTCGTGCGCGGAGTGCACGAGCGATCTCGCGGCGCTGCGCGATGGCGTCGCGTCGCTCGCGTCGTCGCTCCCTCGTCGATCGATGGCGCCCGAGCGCGATTCGCGAATCCGCGCTCGACTCATGGCGCGCGCGGTCGCGGATCGCCCCGACATCTCGCCGATGCGCGATTCGGGAGCGCGCTCGCGCGACGCGGCCCGAGCGCGCGGCGCGACCTCATCGTCAGAGGCGACGCCATCATCCAGCGCGCCGTTACGTTGGTTCGCAGCCGCCGCGCTGTTCGTGGCCGCAGCCTCGATCGCCTACGCCGTCGATCAGCACTCCTCTGCGCAGCAACTCGCCGCAAATGTCGCGCAGCTGCGCGATACGTCGACGGCGATGCAGGCGCGCCTCGCCGAGCAGCAGGCGATCGTGGCCGAGCTCACGGGACCCGGTGTCAGAGTCATCGACGCCGCCACGACGGGCGGCGCGCAGCCGTACGCGCGCATGTTCTGGGACCAGCCGACGAATCACTGGACCTTCGTCGCGCACAATCTCCCCGCACCCGAGCCGGGCCATACCTACCAGCTCTGGATGATTACGCGAGACTCGCGCAAGCTGAGCGCGGGCACCTTCGTGCCCACCGCGAACGGCTCGGCCCTCGTGCGCACCACGTACGCGCTCGCGAGCGACTCGCTCGCTGCGATCGCGGTGACCAACGAGCCCGTTGGCGGCTCCGCTCAGCCCACGACCACCCCCTTCCTCGTGGGCGCCGCCAAAACCGACTGAGCCCAGAACAGGCCCAGGCGCCATCATGCGGGCGTCCCTGTTCGTTTCGTGGGCACAGATCCAATCCTCAGCTCCCTTCGTAGAGATCCCGGTATCGCCCGATGCCGAGGCCGCACGTGCGGCCATTTCTCTTCTCGTTTGGGGGCAAGCCATGCATTGGCACAACAACATCAGGACGCGATCACGCATCTGGGTCGCAGTCCTGGCCGTGGTCGTCACGGCAATCGGTGTGGGGGTGGGAGCGAAGCGCGTTCTCGCGTCCGATCATCAGGACACAGCCGACGTCGAGCTCAATCCGTCGATGGACATGACGGATGTCTACGCGTTTCCCGGCGCCACGTCGGATCGTATCGCTCTCGTGCTCAACAGCTGGGCGTTGCTGACGCCGGCCGAGGCGGCACCGGGCGTCACCAGCTTCGACGATAACCTGCTCTATCAGTTCAAGGTCGACAACACTGGTGACGCGAATGAGGACCTCGTCATCCAGGTGACCTTCCACGGCTCTGGCTCCGACCAGACCGTCGAAGTGCGCGGCCCGATGGCGCCGCCCGTTCTCGGCGCGATGCGCAATACGGTGTCGGCTTCCAACCCGACGATCTCGGGGAAAGTCGCTACGGTGCTCGGCTCGAGCTCGGGCATGCAAGTGTTCGCCGGCCCGCGGCAGGATCCGTTCTACATCGACCTCGAGCAGTTCTTCCGCATCATCCCCGATCGCAAACCGGTCACCGGTCCGCTGTCGATGCTCCCTGACACGGCCACCGCGGGCAGCTTCCGCGCGCCCGGCAGTGCGGTCGACATCCTCGGCGGCTCCGGCGGACATCCGTTCAACGTTTTGTCGATCGTGATCGAGCTTCCAAAGTCTCAGCTGCGTGGCACCGCGAGCGACAAGATCGGTCTCTGGGGCACGATCAGCCGCTGACATGACATCCACTACGCGCACTCTACAGAGGACACTATCCATGCGACACGGCTTCATTCGTCGCGGCGCCGTACGCCGGATCGTCGGCCCCGCGCTCGCAACGTGCCTGCTGGCGTTCACCGCCTGCGGCAGCGACAACAACTCCACCGGTCCTTCGCCACGTCAGTACAACCAGGTGCAACGCCTGGGGAATCCACTGGTGAGCGAAGTGTTCCTCGCGAAGAAGGACCACGCATTCCACGGCTCCGTCGGACCGGCGGCTGATGTCGACGCATTCGCTTCGACCGTGAAGGCATTCCCGACCTCGTTCGGTCGCGATCCCGTCATCGGCAATACGCTGGCGGCGGTTCTGCTTCCCGACATGCTCATCGTGCAGCTCGACAAGGATCCGGCGACGGCTGGATGGCTCAGCTGGGCGCTGGCGAACGGCTACGGTGGGCGCAAGCTCAGCGACGACGTCGTCGACGCCGGGCTCTCGGCGATCTTCAGCCCGCTGCTCGGCGATGCGGCACACAAGGTCTGCAACGCTGGTGCGTTGCCGCTGTGCACGGACAACGTCGCAGATCCCATTCGTCACACGGATGCATTCCCGTATCTCAAGCCACCGGCATGATGTGGCCGAGCGTGTCCCGCCGCGGATTCGCGGCGGGCACGTGAGGCTCGTGGAGAAAACAATGTCGAATGGAAATCGTTGGGCCGCGGTTGGTGCGGCGGTCGTGCTGGGAGTCGTGGCCGGACTGCTGATTCACTCCGTCACGCATCGCGAACATGCTGTGAGTCGGACCGCAGTCGCCGTCGCGCCCCGGTTGACAGCTGCGCAGATGCTCGACTCGAACATCGTCTTCTACGAAAGCGTCGCGCGCCGCGATCCAACCGGCGGCATGGCGCTCGGCACTCTCGCGTTGTTCTACATGCGGCGCGCGCGTGCGACGGGAGACTATCAGGACATCCTTCGCTCCGAAACCGCCGCGCGCAAGTCGCTCGCGAATCGCGGCATGCACAACACGAAGGCGCGACAGGCGCTCGCCGCGTCGCTGCTCTCCGAGCATCGCTTTGGCGACGCGCTCGGCATCGCGAAGGATCTCTCCGATCGAGACGTATCGAACGCCGCCTTCCGCGCATCGGTGGGCGAAATCGAGATGGAGCTCGGCCACTATGACGATGCTCGCGCGAGCTTCGCGGTTGTGGCCGGGAACACGAGCGATCTCTCGGTCGCGCCGAGGCTGGCGCGCTGGAGGGAGCTCGAGGGACATCCAGATGAGGCGTACAAGCTGCTCAACACGTCGCTGCTCGCGGTGATCGATCGTCCCGAGGTGCCGGCCGAGCAGAAGGCGTGGTTCTGGCTGCGCGCGGGCGACCTGCAGCTTCGGCGCGGGAAGATGGACGAGGCCGCGGCCGATTATCAGCGCGGGCTCGCGGTGCACCCGGATGACTATCGCCTGCTGTCCGCGATGTCGAAGCTCGAAGCCGCGCGCCACGGGTGGCAGCGCGCGATCGACTACGGCGAGCGCGCGGTGGCGGTGAGCTTCGATCCGGCGACGCTCGGCGCGATCAGCGATGCGTACCTCGGGCTCGGCGACAGCGCGAAGGCCGACGAGTACGCGCACGCGATGGAGGTCGCGGTGTCGAAGCAGGCGACCGCGTATCATCGCGAGTGGAGTCTCTTCCTGTTGAATCATGGACGACGCACGAGCGAGGTGCTCGCGAAGGCGCAAGACGAGCTTCGCACGCGCCGGGATATCTACGGTTACGACGTCCTTGCTTGGGCGCTGCACAAGAGTGGTCGGAACGAGGAAGCGCGCGAGATGATGACGCACGCCCTCGCGCTCGGCACGCAGGACGCGATGCTGTTCTATCACGCATCGGTGATCGACAAGGCGCTCGGGAAGGCGACGCTGGCCGCGAGTGAGCTCGACCACACGCGCGCGCTCAACCCGTATCTCGCCGCTACGGTAGCCGAATGAGCGATCTCGCGACGTTCATCCAGCTTGGGTTCCGCCACATCGTCGACATCAGCGCGATGGACCACATCCTGTTTCTGCTGGCGCTCGCCGCGATCTACCGATTCCAGGATTGGCGCCAGACGCTGTGGGTGGTGACCGCGTTCACCGTTGGGCACTCGATCACGCTTGCGCTCGCGGTGACCGGCGTGCTGACGATCTCGCCGGCGCTCGTCGAGTTTCTGATCCCGCTGACGATCATGATCACGGCGATCGAAAACATCGTGGTGAAGGACCGAGGCGGTGCAATCTGGAATGGGCGCTATCGTCCGGTGTTCGCGGGCGTGTTCGGACTCGTGCACGGCGCGGGCTTCGCGAGCTATCTGAAGAGTCTGTTCGTCGACAGCGTCGCGCTGCCGCTGTTCGGATTCAACGTGGGGATCGAGCTCGGGCAGATTGTCGTATTGATCGCGGCGTTCACGGTGCTGTTTTGCATCGATCGAGCGATTACATGGGTGAAGCTGCCGGCGCGCGCGCCGACCGCGCTGCGAGTGCGGGTGATTGCGGTGTCGTCGCTGGTGGCGGTGGTCGCGGCGCACTGGGCGATCGAGCGGGCGCCGTGGTAGCTCGTCGCGGCGCGCGGGCGATACGCGCGATTGGGCTGTCTGTATGGTGTGCAACCATTTTGAGTGGCGCCAGGAGCGCCCCCGCGCATCCGCTGCACACGACGCTCGTGCAGCTGACGTACGACGCGCGTACGCATCAGCTCGAGGGAAGCATTCGGGTTTTCGCCGGAGACTTCGCCGCGGCGGTCGCGCGGCGGAACCACGTCGCCACACCGATCGACGATCGCGTCGCGGACTCGACGGCGTACGCATACGTGAACGGCACCTTCCGCTTCGTCGATGCGTCGGGACACCCGGTGCCGCTCGCCTGGTGCGGCTCGCGTCGCGCGAACGATCTGCTCTGGCTCTGCGTACGTGCGACGAGTGCCGAGCCGCTCGCGTCGATCAAGCTCGTCGACCAGATGTTGAGCGAGCTATTCGACGATCAGATCAACATCGTGCAGACGGTCGTCGGCGAGAAGCACTCGAGCATGCTGTTCACGAAGGGCGACGGAGCGAAGAGCATCCTCTGATGCGCTAGGCGCGAAAGACCACTGCGTCGGTGAGCATCGGGTCGCCAGTGTGCACGGGGTCGCCGACCTTCGCGCCCGGGATGAGATAGAGACGCGCGGAGAGCGGCTTCTTGAGCTTCACCGATTGCGCGGCCACGTCGAGCACGATGTTGGTGAGCGTGTCGATAGACGTGTCGCCGGCCAGCGGCACGACATCGAGTCCCGTTCCGCACACACTCGAAAAGAGAAGCAGATCGCGAAGCCCGTATCGTCCTTCGATCGCGCGCTTTGAGAGTACCGCATCCTCGAGCACTGGCAGCATCAGCCCCGCGTAGCCACACTGCTGCACCGGGATGCTCTTCAGGACCTCCGTCACCACAGCGCACGCCCGCAGCGTCCCCGCTTCGCCGAACGGTACGTGGCTCAGCGATTCGAGCGCCGCGCCGATGCTCACCGCGCCCATCGGCGCGGGTGAGGGATCAATACCACCGTAGCGCACCTTCTCGTCCTTCGCGATGGTAGATGCGATCTGCTCGACGCTCTGCAGCTCGGTAGTCATGCGCTCGGTGAGCCGGCGGCGGCCATCCTCGAGATCTATGGCGGTAGAGAACGCGTCACGAACCAGGCCCGCGGACTCGAGCCCGATCGCGATCGAGCTCGACCCCTCGTGCCATCCGACGGGAAAGAACGGCGTCCCCGCCGGAATGTTCGCCGCCGCGGCGAAGCGGAAGCTCCCCTTCCCGTTCGGCACCGCCCCCGACACCGCGTGCATCACCTCCGCCGCCACCCGCGCCGCGTGTGCATGCACTCCTCCCGCCGCCGACGCGACCATCACGCTGAACGACATGCTCTTCGTCGCCTCCACGACGTCGGCGGCCCACGGCGCGAGATCATCGTCCGCGCGATCCGCGATGAGCACGGGGCCCAGGCTGCACACCGCGCCCGCCGATGTCACCAACGCATCAATGTCGATTATGGCACTGAGCGCCGCGCGGCGACCCTTTGCGTCGAGCGATGCGATGACCGGCGGCATCGTGATGCGCGTCGTCTGCACCTCGTACCTCGCCGCCTCGACGCGCGCGCGGGTACGCGCGAGGAGCGCGAGTACGCGCTCCACCGCGGCCCGATCGGCGATGTGGGCCATCGCGACGCCGGCGGTGATCGTGCGCACGCGGACGCCGCGAGAGGCGGGCGTGCCGCCTATGTCGTTCATCGAGCTCTCGATTTCATCCGCGAACAGTGCGCGATCGCGAAACGCGACGCCAGCTCAGCCGCGCGCAACGCTCTCGAGATCCCGGAACTTCGCCCCACTCCGAAACAACAAGTACGCCCCCCGCAGCGATGCCAACAACCACAGCGCAGAGTGCGCGAACGTCAGCGCCACCGCCGCATCCTTCTGAATCCCGAGTAGCGCGAACATCACCACCGCCGCGCCTTCGCCGAGCCCTCGTCCCTCGACGTGCATCGCCAGCCGCCGCACGAGCGCAGTTACCGCGATCGCCGCGAAGAACGGGAGCACCGCCACCTCGATACCCAACCCTCGGCCAATCACGTAGAAATTCACGATCTGCAGCAGATTCTCCGCGATCGCGAGCAGGAGGTTGATCGCGAGCGTTGCCGGCTTGCCGCGATACTCGACCAGCGACGCCGAGATTTTCCTGAGTAACCCGAAGGTCTTCGGCGAGATACGCTCGCGCAGCGCGCGCCCCGCGAGGCGATGCAGCGGCGTCCACCACACCGCCAACACCCCAAAGGCCGCAAGAACCGCCGTTGCGACAATGATCTCGAGAAAGAGCTATCGCATCTGCGGCTCGATCGTCGCCGCGAGATAGAGCAGCCCCGCACCCACCAGCACGATTGCCACCGCAGCCGCGACCATTCGCTCGATGGTCATCGAGCCGAGCCGCAGCGCCAGTGGTATCCCGAGCCGGCGTCCGGGGTACACCCTGAGCCCCTCGGAAGCGACCACGTTCGGGAAGACCAGGTCGGTGAAGCACGTCTGACTAGTAGATGTTCGTCGCGTCGCACAGCCGCAGCGAGCCACCCGCCGCGCGCACCAGCTGCCGCCACTTGAACCCCATGAGCACCCGGTTCGCCGACGCGAGCGCGACCGCGATCAGGAGCGCCTCCAGCGACATCGCGCGTAGCGCGCCCCACACCTGCGCCCAGTCCACCCATCGCCAGAGCGCGCACACCGCGGCTGCGATGAGCCCCATGCGCACCACCGTGCGCAGTGTGGTGCGAACTGTTCCAGCGGTTTCCGGGGATTCGGTCGTCACGCGCTACTGCTCGATGGGAACGTCACAAGGATGGCCAGGTAGAACACGACGACTGTGCTCGAAGACGAATCATCGTGCAAAGGCGATACGCCTCGCGGTCCTCAGGCGTCTACCATGCACATGCCGTATACGAGCCGATTCAACACCCTGCACATGGCCAGCACGTTGACGCGACCCTACGACGCACCGGGAGACTTGTACGGCCTTCCCGGTCCTTCCGGCGATCAGCACGGACGCGTCCTCGTCACGGGCGCCACGGGCTTCGCCGGTTCCGCGATGCTGCGCGCGCTGGTTGGTGGTGGACATCGCGTGCGCGCGCTCGTGCGCGACCGCTCGCACGCCCGCGCCCTCGAGCTCGCAGGCGTCGAGGTCGCCGTCGGCAACATGAAGGATTCGGCCTCGCTCACACGCGCGCTGCGTGACGTCTCCACCGTCTACCACTTCGCCTCGATCTTCCGCCAGGTCGGACTGCCGGACGAAGAATTCCGCATCGTCAACGTCGAAGGTCCGTCGCGGCTCATCATTGCCGCATCGGGTGCAGGCGTCGGACGCGTCGTCCACATCAGCACCGTCGGCGTGCACGGCGACATCGAGCATCCGCCCGCGAACGAGCAGTCGCCCTTCA
>JBDSHG010000176.1:0-5792 GCA_039918615.1 Gemmatimonadaceae bacterium
TCGGCGCGATCTTGCGCGCGACCCACTCCCAGACGAGGATCGCGCGCTCGGTGAAGAACACGATCAGATAGAGCCCGGAGATCGCGACGAGTGCGAGCGCCGCGCCGCTTCCGATCACCTTCGCGATCGAGTAGCCGGCGAACGTCTCACCCTTCGGCAGCGACGGGTCGAGCGTCGCCACGGCCATGAGCAGGAGCACGCAGGTCGCGTCGAAGATGCGGTCGACGGCGAGCGATGCGAACGCGGCGGAGAAGGGGACGCGCTTCGTTTCGCGCGAGAGCGCGAACGCTCGTAACGGCTCGCCCACCCGCGCGGGAAGCACGTTGTTCCCCATCATCCCGATCGCGATCGCGCGCCACAGCATCCCGAGCGGCAGCCCCGCGGCCACCGGCGAGAGGATGATGCGCCAGCGCGGTGCGCGAAGGGGAAAGATCAGTGTGCCCGCGACACTCGCGCCGAGGAGATACCACGGATTCGCGTTCCGGATGTGCAGCCACACCTGGTCGAACGGAATTCCGTGAAGTGCCCACACGAGAAACGCGACGCCGACGACAGCGCCGAAGAGACTTCGCCAGTTCTTGCGCACTCAGTCTACAGCTGCGAGGTCGAGCAGGTCGAAGAGCTCCTCGATCGTCTCGCGCTGCGGCATTTGCTCGGCCATGATCACGGCCTTGAGCTCGCGCGCGCGCTCGAGCGCGGCCCTGCCGCGATAGAGCAGCGACTCGATTGGGACGATCGCCTCGTCGGGGATCACCGCGGGATTGCTCAGCGGCGTGGCCTCGAGCGCGCCGAAGCCGGCGATGCCGTTCTGCAGATAGTCCTGCAGCTGGCGACCCGTTGGCGTTCGCGAGGACGGTTGACCCGGTGCACGCGTTACCGGGATCGCGTTGACGGGTGTCGGCGTGCGCAGGATCGCGGCGACGTCGGAGTCGCCCATCGATCCCCTCGCCGGAACGCCGCGCACTCCCACGGGCGGCGTCTTCGGGGCCGCGAGGCGCTCGAGCCCGCGCGCGACCTCTTCCGGCCGCGTCGCGGGATTCGCGAGCAGCTCGGCCGCGCGGTCCAGCGCTTCCATCTGCGCATCGTTCAGCGTCGCCACGCGCACACTCCACTCGGCCGAGAAGCGCGCGACCTGCTTCTCGCCAAACGAGTTCGCGGCGCTGCCGAGCGCGCGGAGGGCGGTGCGAAGCTCGCGCTGATTCCTCTCCCGCTGATCGGGGGCGCGATTCGCGCGCGCCTGCGCCACGACGCCGCGCAGATGCTCGGCGAGGCTCACCACCTCCAGGCGGAAGCGCTCCGCGGCGCTGGTGGGCGGCTGCGCGGCGGTCGTGAGAATGTGCGGGCCTTCGTCGTCGTGGAAGAGCTGCGCGATCGGCACGATGCGATCGCCCTTGCCGACATCCCGATCGACAGCTGCGAGCGCCGCCTTGAACGACGCGAGCTCCGGAATGTCATCGGAAGCCCGGCCGCGCGACGCGATGTCGCGCGCGATGCGGCGGAGGATCGCCGCGGAGGCGGTGAGGAGCGTCTTCTGCTTCGTGCTCGCGACGTGGACGGTGCTGAGCTCGAGCGTCTTGAGCGTGTTCTCGATCGCGTCGACGACTTCGCCGAGTGCGGGGATGTCCTTCAGCTCGGCGACGCCGCGCAGCGCGCGCACACGTTCGGCGGGATGCGCGCGGGCCGTGTCGTCATCGGGCGCGCTGACGAGGTGGTCGATCGCGCGTGCGAGCTCGGCGGCCTCGCCGGCGAGGAAGGTGATCGCGCCGGTGGGCTGGCTCTGCGCGGGCGTCGCGAATGCGCTGACCGACGCCGGCACGAGCGTGCCGAGCTCCTCGACACGGGCGCGCACGCGGCCGCCCTCGTCGGTGCCGGGGGTGCGGATCGCGCGAACGAGAATGCGGAGATCATCGACCGCGGCGACGACGGCGCCGCTGACGGCGGCGTCCCAGCGCACGGCACGATTGCGGAGCGCGCGGGCGAGGCGCTCGAGCGCGCTCGCGACCTCGGCGATCCCCATCTGCCGCGACATCGTCGCGCTCCCGCGCAGATTGCGCGCATAGCGGCCGAAGGCGCTCGCGTCGGGACCCTCCTCGCCGGAGGAGGTGAGGAGCGAATCGAGGCGATCGATGTAATCGGTCGCTTCCAAAACGAAAAAGTGCAGCAGCCCATCAGGCGACGTCATTTCTGCTCCGCTCGTGTGCGCACGAGCAAGCTAGGCCTTCCGGCCGGGATGGTCAACGCGCTGCGCCGCGGGCGGCGGCATCCATCGCCGCGCGCATCTCGGCGATCGAGCGAGCCAGCCCGACGAAGATGGCGCGGCTTACGATCGAGTGTCCGATGTTCAGCTCCTCGATGGCGGCGATTGCCGCGACTGGGCCAACGTTGCGAACGGTGAGTCCGTGTCCCGCATGCACCGCGAGTCCGAGGGAGCGGCCCAATTCGGCCGCGTCGACGAGCGCGCGCAGAGTGTGTTCGTCGTCCGGATGATGCGCGTAGCGTCCAGTGTGCAGCTCGATCGCGTCCGCGCCGAGGGTGTGCGACCGCTGAACGGCCTCACCCTCAGGGTCGATAAATAGACTCGTACGCACCCCCGCACGTTTCAAGCGCGCGAGTCCGCTGCGGAGTCGCTCGGGATCGCGCGAGATATCGAGGCCGCCCTCGGTGGTCACTTCTTCGCGCCGCTCGGGTACGAGGGTGACCTGGTACGGGCGAAGACGCTCGGCGATGGTGAGCATCTCCTCCGTGAGCGCCATCTCGAGATTGAACACCGTGCGTACGGAGCTTGCGAGCCTGATGATATCGTCGTCCTGCATGTGGCGGCGGTCTTCGCGGAGGTGCGCGGTGATCCCCTCGGCGCCGGCGTCCTCGCAGAGCACTGCCGCCGCGACGGGGTCGGGCTCGTCGGTGCGGCGCGCCTGGCGGAGCGTCGCGACATGGTCGACGTTTATATAGAGACGCTGGTGAGTTGCTGGCATGGCCCTGCGTAGTTAGGTTCGCCCACGACGATAGCGGAGACTTCGGTGAAGCGTTTAAAGGTGAGCATGATTGCGGCCGGCGTGATGATCGCGATGGCTGCGTGTGGTGGTAGTGGTCGCGGCGGAGCGTCGCCCGGGCAGATGACCGGCGCGGCGGCTCCCCGGATCGCTGTGGAGCAGTTCCTCGCCGCAGCGCGCGCACAGGACCTGCAGGCCTTCTCGGCGATCTGGGGGAGCGAGCGCGGTGCGGCGCGCGATGTCGTCGACCGCTCGCAGCTCGAGAAGCGCGAGCTGACGATGATGTGCTACCTCACGCACGACCGGTACGAAATCGGCGCGGACGTGACGCCGAAGCCCGGCGAGCACGATTACACGGTTCAGCTCTCGCGCGGCACGCAGACGCGCGAGACGAAGATCACGGCCGTACAGGGGCCGTCCGAGCGCTGGTACATTCTCGACGTTCAGCTGGCCCCCCTGCAGGACCTCTGCTCGAACCAGCAAAAGCGCTGAAAAAGGGGAACGCGTGGTAGTGCCCGCGCGTTAGTCCTCCGTGAGCTCGATCAGCACGCCGCCGGTGGAAGCCGGGTGGAGAAAGGCGATTCGCCTCCCCTCCGCACCCATGCGCGGCGTCTCATCGATCAGACGAACTCCCTTGTCGCGGCAACGCGCGAGGGTGCCGTCGAGATCCTGAACGGCGAAGCAGATGTGATGAATTCCCGGACCGCGGCGCTCGAGATACTTCGAGATCGGCGAGTTGGGCGAGCGAGGCTCGAGAAGCTCGACCAGTTGGTCACCGGCGGTAAGGCCGGCAATGCGGGCACCATCGGAGTCGTCGAGCGGATGCTCGTCGAGTCCGAGGAGATCACGATAGAAAGGCAGCATCTCGTCGATCGCGCGCACGGCGATTCCAATGTGCGCGATGCGCGCTCCACGACGAGGGGTGGGTGGCATGAGAATCGCGCTCCCTATATGGTGTGAGCGCACAAATTTAACGTGGGGCAGCGCTCGTGCGAGGCCCGCTGTGGAGGTTGAGGCATGTCGAACGCGTTGGCGGTAACCGATGCCACTTTCGAGCAGGAAGTAGAGAAGGGCGAAGGACTCGTCGTCGTCGATTTCTGGGCGGCGTGGTGTGGTCCCTGTCGCATGATCGGCCCAGTGCTCGATGAGCTGGCGGCCGAGTATGCCGGCAAGGTGAAGGTGACGAAAGTGGATGTCGACTCGAACCAGAAGTCGGCGATCCGCTTCAACGTCCGGTCGATCCCGCTCGTGCTGTTCTTCAAGAACGGGAAGGTTGTGGACACGATCCTTGGCGCGCACCCGAAGAGGGAGTACGACGCGAAGCTGAAGCAGCACCTCGCGGCGGCGGCCCCGGCCACGGCGTAAGCAGAGATATAGTGGACGCCGCTTCCACGCGGCGGCCCACGGCTGCACTTTGCGGGTTCGGCGCATCACTGCGCCGAGCCCGCTTTTTCATTCGCACGGGATCTGATGAACGACGCGCCGGGGATGCTCTATATCATCTCGACTCCGATCGGCAATCTCGGCGACCTCTCCCCGCGTGCGGTGGAGACGCTGAAGCGCGTGGCAGTGGTGCTCGCGGAGGACACGCGTCATTCCAGGCCGCTGCTCCAGCGATTCGAGGTGGAGACACCACTCCTCTCGTATCACGAGCATAACGAGGCTCGCACGGCTGACGCGCTCGTCGCGCGAATGGCGGCTGGCGAGTCGATGGCGCTCATCTCGGACGCAGGCACGCCGCTGCTCTCGGATCCCGGCGCGCGGCTCGTTGCGGCTGCGATCGCCGCGGGAGTGCGGGTGGTGCCGATCCCCGGCGCATCCGCGCTGCTCCCCGCGCTCGTCGCGAGTGGGATCTCGGCCGCGCGCTTTACCTTTTTCGGCTTCCTCGAGCGGAAGGGCGCCGAGCGCACGAGCGCGCTAGCCGAGATTGCGTCGCTTTCACATACGGCGGTGTTGTACGAGGCGGCGCCGAGGGTGGCGGCCACGTTGCGCGATCTGTCAGGTGTGGGGTGTGGTGCGCGACCGGGAGTCGTGGCGCGCGAGTTGACGAAGCAGTTCGAGGAGCTGCGACGGGGAACGCTCGATGAGCTCGCGGCGTACTATGACGATGCGCCGCCGCGGGGTGAGGTGGTGCTGGTGATCGCGGGCGCTCCGCCCGTGGTCGCGGATGAGAACGTCGCGCGGGAGAGGGCGCGCGCGCTGCGCGCGGGCGGGCTCAGCGCACGCGACGTGGCGCGTACGCTGGTGGCCGAGCAGGGGATCACGCGCAACGTGGCCTACAGGCTCGCCCAGGAAGAGGACTGACCTCTGCATGGTTCGACGCGTCAATCGTACCGCTACCTTGTGATTCATGCCCACTCGTCGCGCACTGACAACGTCGATTGCACTGCTAATCTTGGCGTCGCTTTCTGTGGTCACGCCGGCGATGCCGGCTGTTTCCGCTGCCCGCGAGCGCATGCCGCGCATGACCATTGCGCGGCTGCAGTACGATGGTGGCGGCGACTGGTACGCGAATCCATCGAGTATCCCGAACCTCCTCGCGGCAATCGCCGCGCGCACCACGCTGCCGGTGAGTCGCACCGAGGCGCGCGTGACGCTGATGGACGATCGTCTGTGGGACTATCCGTTCCTCCACATGACGGGACACGGCAACGTCCACTTCACGGATGAGGAAGTGGTGCGCCTGCGCGCCTATCTCGAGCATGGCGGATTCCTCCACGCGGATGACAACTACGGGCTCGATCCGAGCTTCCGCCGCGAGATCGCGCGCGTCTTCCCGGATCGGCCGCTGGTGGAGGT
>JBDSHG010000177.1:0-37061 GCA_039918615.1 Gemmatimonadaceae bacterium
GATCGGTGGATACGTGGAGCGACTGTACGTCGATCAGACGGGGCAGCGTGTGCGGCGTGGGCAACCGATGCTGGATGTCTACTCACCGGAGCTCGTTGCCGCCGAGCAAGAACTTTTGGTCGCGGGAAACCTCGCGAAGAGCATCCACGGGAGTTCCGTGCCAGGTGCGACGGGAACGACCATCGATCTGGTCGCCGCTGCCCGTCGCCGCCTCGAGCTCTGGGACATATCAGATGCGCAGATCGAGGACATTCTGCGAACCGGGAAAGCGAGACGCACGCTCACGCTTCACGCACCGGCATCGGGGGTGGTGCTCCAGAAGAACGTCGTGCAAGGGCAGGCGATTCAGCCGGGGCAGATGCTGTACGACATCGCCGATCTTTCAGAGGTGTGGGTCGACGTCGCGTTGCGTGAGGCAGACGTCGGTGCGGTGCGCGTAGGTTCGACGGCATCGGTGCAATTCGCTGGGTATCCCGGCGCTCCTCTCGCGGGCCGCGTCGCATACGTATATCCGACGCTCGATTCCGTCTCGCGGTCCATGCGGGCCCGCATCGAGGTGCCCAATCGCAGCGGGCGGCTCATGCCCGGCATGTACGCGACCGTCGCGCTCACGACGCCCTCGCGCACCGCACTCACTGTCCCGAGCTCGGCGGTGCTGCGCACCGGCGTCCGCGCACTCGTCTTCGTCGACAAGGGCGGCGGGCGACTCGAGCCGCAGGCAGTCCAGCTCGGCCGCGAGGCGGGAGACTTTACCGAAATAGTCGACGGCCTTTCGACCGGGCAGCGCGTGGTGACCTCTGCGCAATTTCTCCTCGACTCGGAATCGAATCTCGGCGAAGTGATGCGAGGCATGATCGGGCAGCGAGGCACGAGCGACATCCCGAATGCCCAGGACATGCAGAACATGCCCGGGACGACAGCGCCAACCCGCGGGGAATCGGGCATGAACGACAAGGGCGCCCGGGTGAAAGGACCAAGCGTCCGTGATACCACCATGAAGGGGATGCCAATGTCCCCGAACCGGAGGTAGCCGCCATGCTCGCGCGCATCATTGAGTGGTCGGTGAACCACAAGCTGCTCGTTCTTCTGGCTACTGCTGCGATTATCGTCGCAGGGGTTGGCGCGATGCTCCGCACTCCAGTCGACGCGATTCCCGATCTTTCCGATGTGCAGGTGATCGTGATGACCGAATGGCCGGGGCAGGGGCCGCAGCTCGTCGAGGATCAGGTGACGTACCCGCTCGAGACCGAAATGCTCAAGGTACCGCACACGAAAGTGGTGCGCGGGATGAGCCAATTCGGATTGTCAGCGGTGTACGTGGTGTTCGAGGATGGTACCGACCTTTATTGGGCGCGGTCGAGGGTACTCGAGTATCTCAGCTCCGTGCGGGAGAAGCTTCCCGAAGGCGCAACGACGACGCTCGGTCCGGACGCGACGGGCGTGGGCTGGGTGATGCAGTACATCGTCGCCGACACGAGCGGAAAGTTGAATCTCGCGGAGCTCCGGAGCCTGCAGGACTGGACGATTCGACCGGCACTGACGGCTGTGCCGGGCGTGGCGGAGATTGCGTCGTTCGGTGGATTCGAGAAGCAGTATCAGGTGGAAGTCGATCCTGCGAGGCTGCTCGCGTTCGGCATCCCACTCGAGCGAGTCACGCAGGCCGTGCGCGCGTCGAACATGGACGTGGGCGGCCGCGTGTTGGAGATGAGCGGCAATGAGTATGTCGTTCGGGGCCGTGGCCGATTCAGCAGCCTCGATGATATCCGCGCCGTGGTCATCGGGTCGGGCTCTGCCGGATCCCCGATCACCGTGGGCGATGTAGCGAATGTGCAGTTCGGACCCGAAATTCGGCGCGGCATCGCGGATCTGAACGGAAAGGGTGAGATCGTTACCGGCTGGGTCGTCATGCGCTACGGCGAGAATCCGCTCGCCGTGATCCGGCGGGTCAAAGCGAAGATGGCCGAGGTGCAGCACGCCTTGCCCGCGGGCGTGACGTTCATCGAGGGCTACGATCGTTCGAGTCTCATCGAGCGCGCCATTGAGACGCTCAAAAGCAAGCTGGTGGAAGAGTCGATCATCGTCGCCCTCGTGACCATGATCTTTCTCCTTCACTTCTCGAGCGCGCTGGTCGCGATCGTGACGCTGCCACTGGGCGTGCTGATGGCATTGCTCGCGATGCGGGTGATCGGCCTCAGTGCGAACATCATGAGCCTCGGCGGGATCGCGATCGCAATCGGCGCGATGATAGATGCCGCGATCGTAATGGTGGAGAACCTGCACAAGCACATAGAGCGCGAATCGAAACACGACGACCACGATGCCCCGTCGCTCACCCATTGGGATCTCGTCGTAAAATCCGCCACGGAAGTGGGGCCCTCGCTCTTCGTCTCGCTGCTCATCATCACGGTTTCTTTTCTTCCCGTGTTCGCGCTTCAGGATCAGGAGGGCCGGCTGTTCAAGCCACTAGCCTGGACGAAGACGCTCTCGATGGCATCGGCAGCGCTGCTCTCGATTACGCTCGTGCCGGTATTGATGGGCATGTTCATTCGCAAGGGCGTGAAACCCGAAGCAGCCAATCCCGTCAATCGTTTTTTCGTCCGCGTCTACTCCCCGGTCATCGACTTCGTGCTCCGGCATCGTTGGCCGACGATCCTCACGGCGGTCCTTCTGCTCGTGGTCACGATCGTTCCGTGGTCAGGGCTGGGAAGCGAATTCATGCCCCCCCTGAACGAGGGGAGCATCATGGACATGCCGAGCTTGTTCCCCGGAGTGGGCACGGGTGAAGCGAAGCAGATCCTTACACAGCGCGACGCGGCGCTGGCAAGGATTCCGGAGGTTCAGATGGTGCTCGGCAAAATCGGACGCGCGGAAACCGCGACGGACATGGCGCCGATGTCGATGATCGAGACCATTGCGATTCTCAAGGAAAAACAGGCTTGGCGCCCCGGAGTGAGCTACGACTCGATCGTGAGCGAGGCCAACGCCACGGTGAAGACTCCCGGCGTTGGCAACATGTGGTCCATGCCGATCAAGAACCGCCTCGACATGTTGGCGACGGGCATCAAAACACCCGTCGGCATCAAAGTCTACGGTCCGTCCCTCGACACGCTCGACGCAATCGGCAAGCAAATCGAAGGAATCCTGCCCACGGTATCGGGAACGAACACGGTATTCGCGGAGCGAATCGAAGGTGGTCGCTACATCGATATCACCGTCGATCGCGCCGCTGCCGCGCGGTTCGGGCTCACTGCCGATGCGGTGCTGATCGCCGCGAGCACCGCGGTGGGGGGGATAGAGGCGGGTCAGGTGATCAAGGGTCGTGAGCGCTATAGCGTCCTCGTTCGCTATCCCCGCGCGTTGCGCGACAATCCCGAGGAAATCCGCAGTACGCTCGTTGCCACCTCATCAGGCGCGCAGGTTTCGCTTGGGCAGATCGCGAAAATCGAAATTGTAAAAGGGGCCACCCTCATCAAATCAGAGGGCGGCTATCCGAACAATGTCGTGTACGTGGATGTGCGCGGGCGCGATGTGGGCGGATACGTAGCCGATGCGAAGCACGTGCTCCAACAGAAATTGAGACTGCCGCCCGGCTATCGGCTCGAGTGGTCGGGACAGTTCGAAGCGATGCAGCGCGCGGACGAGCGGCTGCGCATGGTGGTTCCGCTCACGCTCGCCATCATCTTCCTGCTCCTCTATCTCAACTTCGGCAGCGTAACCGAGAGCGCGATGGTGATGCTCGCGTTGCCATTCTCGCTCGTCGGCGGCGTGTGGTTAGTCTGGTTCCTACACTACAACCTGAGCGTCGCCGTCGCTATCGGCTTCATTGCGCTAGCTGGCGTCGCCGCCGAGACAGGGGTCATCATGCTTTTGTATCTCGATCAGGCGTTCCGAGCACGTGGCGAGCGAGGGCTGCTCCGCAATCGCGACGACGTCAACGCGGCCGTGCACGATGGGGCGGTGGGGCGCGTCCGTCCCAAAATGATGACGGTCACCGCGATCACTGCCGGCCTGCTTCCGATTCTCTGGAGTCAGGGTACTGGCGCTGACGTCATGAAGCGGATTGCGGCACCGATGGTGGGCGGGATGATCACGAGCACGATTCTTACACTCGTGGTGATTCCGGCGATCTACTCGCTGTGGAAGGAGCGGTCGACGCTGCAGGACCCATGAGAGCGCAGCCATGAGGACGCCGGCCAGTCAGACCGGTGGACAACGGCTTCATAGGCGCCTCTAATGGGCGCATGTGTGACGAGTGCTCGAATGCCAATGGATTTTGCTCGCTTGTGTGAAGCTACAACCAAGGCATCCGTGGAGATCCCCCGTGCTGGACTGCGAGGCCGTGATGCGACATCTCGAGGATTACCTGGATGGAGAACCGACCGCCGGGCGAAGCGGTACTGCTTCAACGGCCGCTAGCTCGTGAAGCGACCGCCGCTATCCAGTGTGCTTCGTTGGCTCGCTGCGATCGCGGGATTCGGCGTGCTCCTCTGGGCGCTCGGACACTATTCCACCCAGTACATTGTGCCGTTCGCGCGTTGGGTTCATGGACTCGGCGCGTGGGGGCCGATTGCATTCATCGCGACGTACATGGTCGCGGAGATCTTCCTGATTCCGGGGAGCCTGCTGACGCTCGCAGCGGGCGCGTTGTTCGGATTCACTGCAGGCTCTGCCTACACGTTCATCGGCGCAATGCTGGGATCACTCGCTTCATTCTTCATGGGGCGTTCTGTCGTGCGACCGCTGGTGACACGGCGCCTGCAAGGCAACGAACGGTTCGCGCTTATCGATTCGATCGCCAGTCGGGGAGGGATCAGGCTCGTCGCACTCCTGCGACTTTCACCGGTTCTGCCGTATACCGTTCTCAATTACGCGCTCGGCGTGACGCGCATCAGTGCGCGAGATTACACAATCGGCACGACGTTCATCCTGCCTGGGACGCTGGTGTTCGTCTACTACGGAACGGTCGTTGCCAGTCTGACTGGTCTCACTTCCGGAGTGCACCGTGGACGGGCGTTCTATGGCCTCATCGCTGCTGGCGTGATAGCGACCATTGCCGTCATCGTCGTCATCACGCGGCTCGCGAATCACGAACTTGCGGCAATGGGGGCGAAACGCGCTGTCGTCCCTCCGGACTCGTGAACGGCATCGGTCCTGAGCTTCCGTCTCACCGATACCATTGCGGATAACCATCGGATCGGCTGGACAAGCGTGGTCGGCGTCGCCGGGGTTGGGCCGTTGCTCTGGCTCGAACACCGGCTACGCTACGGCTGAGAGAATACCGAGACGCGACGAGGATCAACGGACAATCCAACGACAGAGCCGATTGCGAGCGCTTGCATCGAGTCAATGGCTGCTTCGATCAATGTTGTCCCGCGTGCTGACTCGACTCGCACCCGCAGTGTCGTTTGTTGCGGCCGGTGATGTAGCTCGACGACGACGCCGGTGCACTGCACTGCGCTCGCAGACTCCGGTATGAGCTGAACAGCATCTGCGCGGAATACCATCACGCCATTCCCGCTGGGCATGTCTGACGTGAGACGCATTTCGCCAAGCGGTGAGCAGAACACACGCTCACGCTCGATCACGCCGCACACTTCGTTCGAAATCGCGAGCAGTCTCGCGATCGGGAGTGACGCCGGGTGCGTGAACAACTCGGCCGGCGTTGCAATCTGCTCGAGACGTCCGTCGAGCAAAACGCCGATGCGATTGCCCATGAATGCGGCGTCGTCCAAGTCATGCGTGACGATGACGAGTGCAGGTCGATATGTGCGAGCAATGTCGAGGATCACCTCGCGGACGTCGGAGCGCAGCGCCGGGTCCAGAGAGGAGAGCGGCTCGTCGAGTAGGAGCACAGCGGGGCGAGCAATGATCGCTCGTGCGAGAGCAACGCGGTGACGCTGGCCGCCGCTCAACGCATGAGGACGGCGCGTTGCGAAAGAACCGAGTTGCACGGAGTCGAGCACACGTGCAACACGGTCATGAATCTCGGGTGTGGCGACTCCTCTGACACGCAGTGGAAACGCGACGTTCTCGAACACGTCGAGGTGCGGGAAGAGCACCGGCGTCTGGTGCAGATAGACCGCATCGCGTCGCTCGGCAACGAGATGCGTCCGATCCGACCCGGCGATTTCGACGTGACCGCGGCTCACCGGTATCAGTCCGGCGATTGCTCTCAGCAGCGTCGTCTTGCCGGCGCCGGATGGACCGACGATGACAAACCGCTCTGCATCTTTGACCTCGAATGAAATAGCGCGAAGCCCGGGCTGATCGCCGAATCCGGCGGCAACGTCGCGCACGCGGAGCGCGGCGGGTCGTCCCGGTTTCGTCTCCGACGCATCGTCATGGCTCATACCGGCGACACGACGGTGCGTCCTGCTGCGTATCGCGCCGCAGCCAGCGCGAGTAGCGGTGGGACGATCATGACGAGCGCGGCCGATGCGGCATAGTTGCCACTGCCCGCGCGCATGTAGGAGAACACCTCGAGCGGAAGCGTGTGTACTGCTCCTCCACCGACCGTGAGCGTGAGCGCGTATTGCGCCCATGAGATCAGGAAGCCGATCGCGACGGCCTCCATGAGCTGTCTCCGCATCATGGGCAGCGTAATGCGGAAAAGCACTTGGCGAGATGACGCGCCGAGCGTGCGCGCTTCGTCTTCGACGCGACGGTCAAATGCAACGAAGACGCTGAGGAAGAACAGCGAGAGATAGCCGACGGTTGGCACGAGATGAGCGAGCAAGACGCCGACGACCGAACCACCCACACCAATTCGCAGCAGGAAGTACTGAAGGCCGATACCCAATGCGATCGGTGGCGCCGCGACAGGCGAGAACACCGCTGCAGCTGCCGCGTACCGCCGCCAGCCCGTCAACCGGGACATGGCACGGCCGATCGGAAACGCGATTGCGCAGCCAATCACGCCATCGGCGATTCCCAGTAGCACACTGTTGCGCACGGCAACTGCGATTCGCTCACCGCCCTGGAAGAGCCATTGCCACCCGTCCACGCTCCATCGCTGCGGCAGCAACGCCGGGAAGAACCACTCTCGGCTCGCGGACCAGACCATGAGCAGAAGCAGTGGGCCAATGGCGGCAATCGTCAATGCAGCGAGGCCCACGTAGCGCGCCAGATCGGTTCTGCGGTATGACGGCGATTTCCGCGGTCCGCGCGGTAATGTCACCGGTCGATGAGCTCCGCACGTCGGCGTGTCCATTCATGCACTCCGACTGCCACGATTGCGATGAGAAGGCCAAGGAGCGTGAGCACGTACGCGTCGGTGCGTTGCGAGAGCTCGAGCGCGTCGTATCGCTCGAGCGTGAGCATTGGCAGCGGGAGTGGATCGCTCGGGGCCAGCAATGCGGCAGCCTCGTAGTTCCCCATGCTGAAAATGAAAACAGCTGTTGCTGCGGGGAGCAGACCTCGCCACAGCAGCGGCCACGTCACCCGCGACAGCGTCGCCCATCGTCCAGCTCCGAGCGTGTGCGCGGTCTCCTCCAACGCTGCACCACGAGCCGCAATCAATGAAAATGCAACGAGTGCCAGAAATGGGAATTCCTTCCAGGCAAGCGTCAGAATTACACCGACGCCACGGGTGTCGTAGACCACGGCCGGCATGTCATTCGGTGACGCGATAAATCCCCACGCGTACGCCAACCGCGCGAGGAAACCGCTCTGGCCGAGGATAAGTAGTCCCAGTGCACCCGCTACCACGTATGGCACGGCGAGCGGTGCGACGGCGAGTGCGCGTGCGATCCGGTCAACGATGCGTCGTCCACTGAACATGGTAGCCGCGCACGCCGCTGCGGTAACGGAGAGCGCTGTCGCGACTGCAGCCACCACGATGCTCCAGAAAACGCTACGCCATACCGTGTGCTCGGCCAGAACATGAGACAAGCGACCCAGCGAAAATCCTGTCGCGGCAACCCCAGTCATCCCGACGGCGCCGGCTGCCGCGTACGCTACACCAAGCAGCACCGGCGTTGCAACGAGCGCGGCACCGAGCAGCGCCACTGTACGCCGGTGGCCTGCGTCTGTCATCGGTTCATTTGTGCGCCGTGGTGCGTATTCTCACGCGCCAATCGCGCTGCAGGCGCTCACTGTACTGCGGAGCCACCTCGGGTCGCGCATACTTGCTGAGTGAGTCGCGGGACAGTGCCAGCGGATCTGCGACCAAGGCGCGAAATCGTGCCGCCCACGTGTCGGGAAGGCGAGACATGGCAAGCACAGTTCCATCGGCCCACACCTCTGGCTTCTGCTTCTCGAGTTGCGCTGCAGGCGAGAGAAGGAAATTCGCCACGACCATCGCTCCGGCGGGATGTGGGGCATTGAAGGCAATTCCGAGATAGTGCGTGTTCGCAATGGTGCCGTTCTGCAGGAGAAGCGGCCGCGACGTGGCGGGAAGAATTCCCTGTCGCACTTTCGTAACCACGTCATTCTGGTTGTTCGACATCGAAAAGTCGATCTCACGATTGGCGAAGAGGCGATGCAGATCCGCAACGCCATCGGGGTACGTCTGCCCGTTACGCCAGAGATACGGCCGCACATCGGCAAGCCACTGCCACACCTTGTCGCTCCCTTCACGATACCTTGTCTCGTCGAACGGCCCTTCAAAATGCTCCACACCACCGTCCAGTGCATACATGAGCACCTTCATGAAGGTGACCCCTGTGAACGACTGGTCGTATGTGAAGCGCCCGGGATGGGTGTGGATCCAGGAGCTGAGCTCCGCGACGGAACGCGGTGGACGCGGCGTTCGGGCCGTGTCGTAAATGAGTGCAAACTGTACGGTTCCCCAGGGCGATTCGTATCCGGCTGGCAGCTGACCAAAGTCCCGGCTGACGATCGTCGAGGTGCTGTCCACGTATCGCGCGTTGGGCAGCCGTCCACTCCACGGGCCGTACAACAGTCCACTCTTTCTCAGGTTGTAGAACGTTTCGCCGTTGATCCAGACCAGGTCTGCCGTCCCGGCGCCTGATCGCGCTTGTCGCTCGACGGCGAGTTGGCTGAGAATCGATGGGCCCTGCGCATCGACTGGATTGAGCGTGATGTCGGCGTCTCGCTTCAAGCGTGGCGCCACCCACTCGTCCACGTACCGATTGATCGATGGATCGCCGCGCCACATGAACCAAGTCACCGTCGTTCCCCTCGCCTGGGCGACCACAGAATTCCACGGACTGGATGCGAGCGTGGCCGCGCTCGGTGCGGATGCACGTCGGCACCCGCTGATCGCGACGGCGAGAGTAAGACCACGGAGAAGCGCTGCTCGCGTCACGATCAGAACACGTATCGCAAGGACAGTTGGATCTGACGCGGCCGCCCAGACAGCTGGTACACGATCGGATCCCCTGGCCGGCCCACCTGCGTGCGCGGATCGAGCGACGCGAGGCCGCTCGGAAAGCCGGAGTAGTTCGCGCGGTTCAGAACATTGAATGCGTCGATGTGCAGCTCGACGGTGCCGCTAGCCACAGGGAGCAGATACGCAAGCCCAGGATTGATCTCGAGCGCGTACGGTAGCCGCTCACCGTTTCGCGGGACGCCAGAGATGCGTTGCGTATTTCGGATGAAGCCATCGCCAAAAGTGCCACCGGAGCCCAGCAGATCGAGACCCGACACGCGATTGATCGGCTGCCCGGTCTGGTAGTCGGCGACTCCACTCAGCTGTAGTCGCCGCGACCATGTGTACACCGCGCGCACGTTGATCTTGTGACGACGGTCATTCACCGCGTCGCCCCATTCCCTGCCAAAGTCATTGTTACCGTTGGTCGCGGCGAAGTTGATGTCCTCCGTGTTGTCACGCACGTGCGACAGCACGTAACTCGCATCCCCGGTGAATGATTCCGTGAACTGATGTCTGACCGTGACGAACATGGCGGCGTACCAGCTACGCCCACCGGTGTCAGTGGTGGTGTGTTGACGAAAGCTGCCGTTCTGAGGTGAGGTCGGTCTGAACGGGTCTCCTGCAGCAGGATCGAGGTTGGTCGTGTCTGCGGGACCGATCGCGCGTGAGATGGCGTTGAGGTCGAAGAGACGTGGCAGGTGCGTGGTCTGCACGTACACGGCGTCCAGCGACAGTCCCCACGATTTCCCGAACGCGTGCTGAACACCGAGCGACGACTGGTAACTGCGCGGGCTCTTGAGCCCGCGAGCGAACGTCGCGCGAATCTCTCGTGGCGGGAGCGATCCTCGCGCTGCGGCAAGTTCCGCTGCCGATGGTGCATGGCCGAGCGACAAGGGCGTGGCTGGCGAATTGTACAGTGTGACGAACGCGCTTCCATTCGGTCCGAACTGCAACGCATCCGAGTAAATCGTGTACGGAAGTTTCCCGGTGTAGATCCCGAATCCGCCACGCACAACGCTCTCCGGATTCGGCCGCCAGTTGAATGCCGCGCGAGGCTGCACATTCCTCAGGTCGGGCGAACTGGCTCCGCGCGATGTCAGGTCGTCGTAGTCCCAGCGCACGCCGTAGGTCACTCTGAGAGAGCGTATCGCGTCCCAGCTATCCTGTACGTACGCTCCGACCACAGTCTGCGACGCGGCGATAAACTGGGGCGAGGCGTCGACGGAGAAGTTGTACACCGGGATGTTCGCCGGCACATCTGCAGCGGTCGGGGTCCGGCCGCTCACGTGAATCTGTCCGCTGTCGATCACGGAATATGTCCCAGCGAGATTCGATCCGTCGCCGTGCAGGCGGAACCGGCCGGCGATCATATCAGCGCCGAGCCGAAAATCGTGCGTACCTGCACGGTGCTCGATCTCATCCTTGAGGTTGAACTGTATCTCTCGCGAGTCGTACTGGAAGCCACTCGATCCCACTACCGCAAGCGTAGAGTCAAGTCCTCGGCTCAGGATCGCGATCTGTGGAGTGTTGAGCGAGCTCGCCGTTGGCGGATAGTACCAATGGTATGCAGCGATCTGTGCTCCGAATGCATTAGTGGTCCTCGAGCCGATCGCACTTTGGTGCGAGACGTCCACGAGCGCACCAAGGCGATGCTGCGCAACATCGGCCTCGGGCACGACGTTACCTCCGCCGCGGCCGATGTACTGCTCGTTGCTGAGCGACGCACGCAAGGTGGTTTGTTGCCGGCTGCTCCATCGCTGGTCTACTCTCGCGAAGAGCTTGGTCTTCTTGCGTTCCATCTCGCCCGTGGCATTACCGTAATCAGTGACGATTGGCTGATCCTGTGTTTCGTCGAGACGCTCGCCAGCTGCGAAAAAGAATGTGTGGTCCTTTGCGATCGGGCCTCCAAGTGAGCCGCCGATTTGCAAGCGACGAAAAGCTGCCGAGGTGTTTGGCGGCAGTACAGCTTGGCGCGCATCGAATGGGTGTCCCGGACGTCCGTACACGAACGCATCCCCGCGCCACGCGTCGCTCCCGGACGTCGTCTCCTCGTTGACGATGCCATTGGAGCTCCTGCCCAGCGTCGCGTCGTACGTCGTCGCGCGGACGTCCAATCGCTTGATCGCCGAGAGCGGCAGATCGATTCTTGGCCCGCCGAGTACGCCTTCGTTATTGTCGAAACCATCGATGTAATACTGCGTGTAGAGCGAATTCTGCCCATCGAGCGACAGGATCGGTGCGGTGTCGAAGAATCCGGTCGCCTGTGCGGCACCGGGCACAGTGAACGCGAGTGTCAGGGGATCGCGTGCGTCGGCTGGCAGCGAGCGCATCTCCGCGTAGGATATCGTCCCGCCGGTTGTTGCCGAGAGCGTGTCGAGAAGCGGCCGAAGCGTCACAGCGTCGACCGGTTCTGCGGTTACGACGACTGCGCGCAGCACCGGAGGCGTCACGGGTAGCACTCCCCCGTGCGGTGCCTCGTTCTGCGCGATCCCGCTGCGCGCGCCCAGCGTAAGCGTGATCGCGCGCGTTTCGACGGCCCCTATCGCGGAGAAGCTGACGATGGCTGAATCGCCACTCTGAAACGCTCGCACAGTTCCCGCGAGATTCGCGCGCACTCGTAGTGAGAACCGGCCATCACGGTCCGTTGCGACAGTGTCTCGCTGTCCATCGACGATCACGCGGGCACCAGCCGCGGGTGCGCCATCGGCCCGACGAACGAGCCCCGTGAGCGTGGCTCGTGTGGTCTGAGCATTGGCGGGCGCGGCACCGAGTGCGATGCCCATGAGCAAGATTGCAGTAATCGATGACGCAGCTAACAGCGTGCCGATTCCCTTTCGAGTCATGATCAAGTGTGCAACCAGCGTTGCGCCCACACGGTACGCTGGACGATCGTCGCCACCACACCGATGCTCATCAGCGAGAAGAGGACGGGAAGGTTTCCAGGGAACAGCAGAAACAGAACGTAAAAGACGAACGTTTCAGCCCCGGCGATGAGACCCGGCGGCATGGTAACCGTCGTGCGCTCACCCGTCGCCGACGCGCCCACCGCCCGCCTCTCGAAAATGGCTGCGAGATACATCCATGATGCGGCGTTGACGTAGAACGTGCCGATGAGCACTGCGCCGGCGACGGCGGTCTGCCATGTGTCGCTTCCAAGGATCAGACCGACAACGATCATGGCATAGACGGAGAAGTCGAACACGATATCCAGATAGCCGCCGAAATCGCTCTGCGTCCTGGTCACGCGCGAGAGCGTTCCATCGAGGCCGTCGAGCACTCGGTTCGAGATCCAGAGGCCGAGGGCAAGGCGAACATCGTGCCGTGCCGCGGCGACTGCGGCCGCAATCCCGACGAACCAGGCCGAAATGGTGACGAGGTTCGGGTGAATCTTCGTTCCGACCGCTCGCGCGACAGGCGCGAGCAGCAAGTCCTTCAGAGCACGTAAATACGCGTCAAACATGCTGGATCACACTGCAATCGATGTGACTATTCACACGCTACCCTCGGAATGCTTACCGGTGACGCGCAGGCCTCACGTCCCCCGGCGGCCGGACATGGGTGTCTCGGATATTCAACGAACGGCAACTCCCCACGTGACTATTTGGTTCCGCCCTCATTAGCATTCCAGTGCAATGGCGCTGCTCGTTCGGGTTGCGACGAAGGGCAGCGGGTTGACGTTTCGCCTTGAGTTTACGCTCTCCCCGGTGAAAACAGTGGATTGGCGGCGTCGATCCTTGGGAAGTGTAGGGAGCAGAAGACGCGCTGGGGGACGGAGTGAGCGCTGAGGGTATCGCGAGCCCCGATCCTGGCGCTGAGCTGTCGGCGGCGATGCTCGAGCGGATCGAGCGCCTGACGTTCGGCTATTTCGACCGCGGCATGAATCCATCCAACGGTCTCGTGCCCGACAGCACGAAGCAGGACGCACCGGCGACCGTCGCGGGCTCGGGACACGCCCTCGCCTGCTACGCCGTGGCCGTCGAGCGCGGATATGTGTCGCGCGAACGCGCGGTGACCCGCACCCTCGCGATACTCCGCTTTTTCTGGGACAGCGACCAGAGCGAAGCGCGCGATGCCACAGGGTATCGCGGCTTCTACTATCACTTTCTCGATATGGAGAGCGGCCGACGCGCGCCGGGGAGTGAACTGTCCACCATCGATTCGGCGATTCTCTTTGCGGGGATTCTCGTCGCCGTCGCCTATTTCGATCGTGACACCGCGGAGGAACGGGAGCTCCGCCGGCTCGGCGACGCGCTCTACCGCCGCGCGGACTGGCGGTGGGCGCGCGCCGGCGGCGATGCCGTGTCTATGGGATGGACGCCCGAGCGCGGCTTCCTGCGCTACGGCTGGACGGGCTACAACGAAGCTCTCTTTCTCTACGTACTGGCCCTCGGCTCGCCGACGCATCCGATCGATCGACGCGGGTATCACGCCTGGACGAGCACATACCGATGGAAGCGGATATACGGGTGGGAGCATCTCTTTGGCGGGCCGCTGTTCATTCATCAGTTGAGCCACGCCTGGATCGACTTCCGCGGCATCCGTGACGAGTACATGCGCGCGAAGGGCATCGACTACTTCGAGAACAGCCGTCGCGCCACCTACATCCAGCGCGAGTATGCCATCCGCAATCCGCGTCGATTCTCCGGTTACGGTGCGAATGCGTGGGGCATCACCGCAAGCGACGGTCCTGGCCCCGCACAACGCACGCTGAAGGGAATGCCGCGTCGCTTCTGGGCATATCGTGGGCGCGGCGTTCCATATGGGCCCGACGACGGTACGCTGTCCCCGTGGGCGGTCGTGGCCTCGCTGCCATTCGCTCCCGAGATCGTGGTGCCTGCGCTCGACGAGCTCGAACGAGCGCATCCGGAGATCACCGGGGAACTCGGCTACAAGTGCAGCTACAACGAGACCTTCATGGAGCGCGACGACGAGAAGAAGGGCTGGGTCTCACAGGGCTACTACGCCATCGACCAGGGGCCGGTGGTGCTGATGATCGAGAATCATCGCAGCGAGTTCGTATGGAAGCTGATGCGGGCGTGTCCGTACGTCGTCGATGGCTTGCGCGCGGCAGGCTTCAACGGCGGGTGGCTCAGCGACGCGACGGGTGGTAGTGAGCCCATGCAACCGGCGACGGCATGATGGTCAAGACGCATGTGGCATCCGGGAGGCGAGTGGTGCCGACGCTCGAGTACTCCAATCATCTGTTCGACACGTCAGTCGATGGCATCTTCAAGGCGCGCGAGTGGAGTGCGCCTCGCGTGACGTAGGCGTTGCATTCCCGTATGGACGGTAGAGGCGAGGTGAAGCGACTCCTGCTCGTGGGAGGTGGGCACGCCCACGTCGAAGTGCTCCGATCGATACAAAGAAGGCCGATTCCGCTTACCGAGGTGCTGCTTGTCTCGACGGGACGGTTCGCGGCGTACACCGGCATGGTGCCCGGATACCTCGCCGGCCGGTATGCCTCGTCGGATATCTGCTTCGACCTCGACGCAATGACACGTGCTGCCGGTGGCTCCTTTGCGGATGATGCGGTCGACCAGGTCGACGGGGCCGCGCGTACGATACGCGTGAATGGCGAGCGGATCGCGTTCGACGCCTGCTCGATCGACATCGGATCGGCGCCGGCGGGCAGTGACGTGCCCGGAGTACGGGAGAACGCAGTTCCGCTTCGGCCGCTCGCGAACGCGCTGGCACTGCTACAGCGCTTTGATGCGCTCACGATGGCCAGTCGGAACGAAGCGCAGTGCGTGGTCGTCGGCGGCGGCGCGGGGGGCGTCGAGGTGGCACTCGCGCTCGCTGCTCGCTCCGAAGGCAGGGTGCGTGTTTCCCTCGTGCACGACGCCGAGGAACTTCTCCCCGACTATCCGGGTCACGCGCGGCGAATCGCCGCGGCGGCCTGTCGGCGCGCTGGTGTCACCGTCGAAACGGGAGCGCGCGTCGAGTCGGTCGCCCCCGATCACGTGCGACTTGCCCGTGGCATCGAGTTGCCGTCAACGCTGACCGTGTGGTTGGCAGGTGCCGCCCCGCCGCCGATGCTCGCGTCGTCGAGGCTGCCGCAGTCGCTGGAGGGCTATCTGGCGGTCGACAACGCACTGCGTGCCATCGACGGCAGCCCGGTGTGGGGCGCTGGCGACTGCATCACCCAGCGTGATCATGAGTGGGTTCCGAAGGCCGGCGTATATGCCGTGCGTCAAGGGCCGGTGCTCGCCCACAACCTTCGCGTGTTCCTCCAGGCGCATGGGCGCTCGCGAAGCTATCGGCCGCAATCGGATTTTTTGTCTCTCCTCTCGACGAGTGACGATCGGGCGCTTCTGGTATACCGGGGCATCGCCATCGAGTCGCGATGGGCTCAGGCGCTCAAGCGGTTCATCGATCAACGTTTCATGAACCGCTATCGCCTCTCACCGGCGGGCTGAGCGATGCCGCTATCGGAAAGTCGATAGCGTCGTATCTGCCAGTCGAACGTCGGGAACTTTGTGACAGCCTCGGACCTTGCCCCGTTGCAATGCAAAACGGCGTCGTAGCGAACGAGGGCACCGGAGGGCGCGATCACCAGTTCCGGGTGGAGGCGCTCCGTTGGCTGCCGGAGGTCACGCGGTTTGCGCTCTCGCTCGAACGAGACGAGGCGAACGCGGACGACCTTGTTCAGGAGACGTTCCTGAAGGCGTACGAAGCCTGGCACACCTATACGCCCGGAACCGAGTGCCGCGGGTGGCTATTCACAATTTGCAAGAACACGTTCTATAAGCGGCGCACGCGCGAAGATCGCCATGTCAGCTGTGACGACCCCGAGTTGGAAGCGCTGGCCGCCGTCGC
Organism: Gemmatimonadaceae bacterium; assembly: GCA_039918615.1. Classification (GTDB taxonomy): domain Bacteria; phylum Gemmatimonadota; class Gemmatimonadetes; order Gemmatimonadales; family Gemmatimonadaceae; genus FEN-1250. Next base: position 16,151 of record JBDSHG010000177.1, read on the forward strand.
CGTGCACGCGTCTGCGCAGCAGGGAGGCTATGCCGACCTCTTTACGCGCTTCGATCTCTCCGACGCCATCGACGCCGCGATCGCGGCTTTGCCGGAGGCATTTCGCGAAGTGGTGATCCTGATCGAGCTGAATGACCAATCGTACGAGTCGGCGGCGGCGCTCCTCGACGTGCCCATCGGAACGGTCCGTTCTCGACTTTTTCGCGCACGTCGGTTGCTGCAAGAAGCGCTCATCAATCATGCACGGGACGCGGGTCTCGTGCGTTCACGGCTCAATGCCGGAATCTCGGGTGAGGAGTCACGATGAATAAAAAAATTCCGCGCTGGCTTGCGCGCTTGTTCTCGCTGAAGGGCGGTATGTCGAACGACGCGATGTCGGCGCCCATGCTCGACTGCGAGTCGGTCATGCGTCAGCTCTGGGACTATCTGGATGCCGAGCTCACGCCGGACCGGATGGAGATGATCCGGATGCACATCGAGATGTGCAAGCGCTGTTATCCGCAGTACCAGTTCGAGCGGTCGTTTCTTGATGCCATCTCAGCGCGCCGGCGTACGCATTCAGACCCGGAACGGCTGCGCGCCAATCTGCTTGCGGCTTTGCAGTCAAAGGGGCTGAGCGAAGCGTAGCATCGTTGGGTGCATGACTCTCGCAACGAGTCGCGCCCAGCGCCGCCTGTGCCGGTGAACGTCGATAGCATCAGCGGTGCCGGCTCGACGCGTGCATTCACACTTCACGGAGAGGGTTCAACGATGGATTCAAAATTCGGAAAGGCCGTAGTTGGTGGTATCGTCGGCGCACTCGCGATGTCAGCCGTCGGCCTTTGGGTAGCACCCATGATGGGTATCGCAAAGATGAACCCAGCCGACTTGCTAGCCATGAAGATGGGTGGAGTCCCGGTTCTCGGGTGGATTGGCCATCTCATGATCGGCGTCATCCTCGCCGTCGTGTACGCGCGCTTCGTCGCATCGCGTCTGTCGGGGCCACCAGCCATTCGCGGAGCTCTCTTTTCCATCGCGCCGTGGCTGTTTGCACAGCTTGTCATGATGCCGATGATGGGCATGCCGGTGTTCTCGGGGGCTGTATCCCTCGCCATGGGAAGCCTGATCGGTCACATCGTTTATGGCTTGATCGTCGGCGCGGTCGTCGGGGTTCCCGCTCCGTAGCGCGGTCGTTCGCGGCGATGCGCGAGCGTTAGCCGCTTGCATGCCGGTTTCGCCACGCTCGCGCAAGACGCCGCAGAAGAACCATCACACGGTGCAGACTGACGTGTGGCAGCTTTGTCGCGCACGCGATCACCGGGTCGAGCACAAACACATTGAAGACGCCAAGCCGGGAGGGCTTCCGCGTACCGACCACCGACCGGTCGGTTGTTGCAACTGTCGCCACCTTCGCGCGATGCGCAAGCGCGCTGTCGAGTATTGACTCGAGGGTAGCTCTTGGAACGGGTCCTACATACCGAGCAATCATCATCCCGTTGTCGAACAGCGCGATCGTCGGAATGAACTGGATGTCGTATCGCTCCGCCACTGTCGTGCTCTCGTCAATGTTGACCTTTACGATACGAACTCTCTTTTCGTAAGCGACAGCAAGAGTTTCCATCATGGCGCCAATTGCCTGACACGGCGCACACCCTGGCGCGCAGAAATCGACGAGCACCAGGCCCGCATGCGGAGACTCGACGGATCGAGCGAAGGATGCATTGCCAATGAGGCGCGCTAGTGGCATGGTGCGGGCAACGAGAAGTGAGACGCAGCTGTTCGGCTGCTCGCGACAAGCCCCGCGCGCGGTCGGTAGTTCCCTGGTGGGAACGAGAGAGCGGTCGATTCGTGCGACAGGCGGTCAAGCACGACTCGGCGGGACGGGAACTCTCACGGGATGGAAACGGCTTGCCAGACCATGACACTGAGCGAGGGCCGCATGCAGTCGTCGAGGGTGCGAACTGCTGATGCGATCTTGAAGTACACCGTTCCTTTTTTGATGTCGTGTCATTCGCGCGCCTCTACCGCGATCCAGACGGGTCCGCGACGAGTCGTTTCATCGAAGGCGCATCACTTTACGACAAGGATCCCGTGAGCGATTCGTTTTCCGACGTAATAGAGACGATAGATGATCGTGGGGCCCCGTCGCCGCTCGAGAGATCAGCATCAGCGGACGAGCGACGCCGCGCGAACGTTTGGCCGGACGATTGGAAAACCCCCGAACCGGCTCAGCGGTATCAACTCGTGGTGATCGGCGGAGGCACGGCGGGATTAGTGAGCGCCGCGATCGCGGCGGGCCTCGGTGCCCGCGTGGCGTTGGTCGAGCGGCACAGCATGGGCGGCGACTGCCTCAACGTCGGATGCGTGCCATCAAAGGGGATCATCCGCGCAGCGCGGTCGTGGGAGGCGGCGCGGAAGTCCAATGCGGACTTTGGTGGACCGCGCGCGACCGCACCGGGACAGTTCGGCGTCGCGATGGCACGGATGCGGGAGTTGCGCGCCGGCATGAGCGACGTCGATTCTGCCGCGCGATTCCGTGCTCTAGGAGTCGATGTGTTTCTTGGCGACGCGAAGTTTGCCGGCCGCGAACGGGCTGTTGTACGTGACCGCTACGGCGTCGACACGGTACTTCGGTTTCGGCGAGCGATCGTGGCCACAGGGGCTCGCGCTTCAGCTCCGAATATCGACGGCCTCGAGGAGGCAGGGTATCTCACGAACGAAACTGTGTTCGACCTCGACACGCTGCCGGCTCGTTTGCTCGTCATTGGTGGCGGCCCGATCGGGTGCGAACTCGCACAGACATTCGCGCGATTCGGTAGCCAAGTGACGTTGCTCAATGCGGCGCCGCACCTCCTGCCTCGCGAGGATCGCGACGCGTCCGCAGTCGTCGAGCGTGCACTGTCGGCGGACGGCGTAGCGCTGCAACAGAGCGTGACGATTCTTTCAGCGCGCCGCGCTGGCGACACGCGTGTCGTTGCTTATGAATCGGCGGGCCAGCGGTTCTCGTGTTCGGGCGACCATATTCTCGTCGCGAGCGGCCGTGCCCCAAACGTCGAGAATATGGGCCTGGAGGAGGCCGGGATTCGGTACGATAAGAAAGGCATCAAAATCAACAATCGGTTCAGAACGTCGAATACGAAGATCTTCGCGATTGGAGATTGCTCATCAAAGTATCAATTCACTCATGCCGCCGACGCACAGGCGCGCCGCGCCGTGCCAAACGCGCTGTTCTACGGTGTCGGAGGAGGCAAGGCAAACGATATCGTTATGCCATGGTGCACGTACACCCAGCCGGAAGTCGCTCATGTTGGCATGACCGCGCACGAGGTCGCTGAAGCGGGGGACGAGATCGAAAGCATCACTGTACCGCTCAGCGAAGTCGATCGCGCGCGGCTCGACGGAGAGACAGACGGCTTTCTGCGCGTGCACCTCAAAAGCGGATCTGATCGCATCCTGGGCGCCACCCTTGTCGCGGATCACGCCGGAGAGATGATTGGCGAGCTCACCGTCGCAATGACGAACGGGCTTGGGCTAACGGCATTGGGCAACACCATTCACCCATACCCGACCCAGGCGGAAGTCATTCGCAAAGCAGCGGACGCATACGCGAGGAGGCGACTGACGCCCCGGGCAAAGTGGATTCTTGGCCTTTACTTCAAGATGCTCGCGTGAGCGCATCTACCCGAGCAGACGATTCGCTGGCGGATACGCGCGGGGTGATCGCCAGCGCCCGCGTCGCGCATCCAGGGCGGACCAGCATTCACCTACATCTCGTACGAGACGACGTCGCATCGGCTGGTGGACGGCGCCCTTGCGATGGTCTCACTCCTGAACACACTCACGAGCAACGCGCGGGAAGCGCCGAGCAGCCTTCACTCGCCAAGGAAGCTCCATGATGTGAACGCGGAACTTTCTCCCCATGTCGTGACTTGCCACGCGACCGGAATGCGGATGTGAAGGACCCGTGACACGGATCTGCGAAAACTTCACGCGCACATCGCCGGACGCGCTGCACGACGCAGCGCACGTCCACACCAAGGAGGGAAAGATGCGAACACTGCGAGCGAACCCAGGCGCCATCGTCGCGACACTCTGCGTGCTAGGTGCTGGAACGACGACGGCCGGAGCGCAGGTCACGCGCGTGACCACCGTGCACGGGGGCGGCACCGTGATTCAGATGCTGCCGGGACCGGATGCCATGGCGGACAGCGCGGCGGGTGTGATCGCGAAGGCGCCCGCCGAGAAGCAGCAGATGCTGAAAATGCTGGCGATGAAGGGGCCGTTCTCGGATGACGCGGTGCGCATTGCGGGCCGCTTCAGCGGCACCTTCCGGGACGGCGGCGCGAGCGGCGACTCGGTCGCGGCCGTGACGACGTTCACGTCGCAGGATGGGGCACACTGGCGTGCGGTGATCGATCGCATTGCCCCGCAGGACGAGAGCCCGATGGAGCCGCACTGGGGTGGCGTGGGCACCGACGTGACCTATCACGGTGCTACGGGGCTGGGCATGCCGCTCGTGCCCACGGTGCGGTCGCAGCTCTCGTACTACGGCATGGCGCACCTGTACCGGAATGATCGCCTCGTGGATGACAATGCCGCCGTACACGTGATGCTCACGTCCCAGTCCCGCGGAAAGGCGCGCGGTCATGACTTCGCGTACACCTGCTGGGATTGCACGAAGAACCCCGTGGAGCAGCTGCACCTCATTATCATGCCGCCGATGGGCAAGATGTACGACGTGCCCGGCGGCATCATCCACGTGATGTGGCAGCACTCGCGCGGCAAGACGGTCTAGGCGCGCGCGAGCCGGAGCTAATTGACTGTGCGTCGCGAGGAGCGCACAGGCAACTGGCTGCAGGACCGGTCGCGATACCCGCGACCAGGGCGTGGGCTCGTTCTGCGACACTGACGGCGTACGCCGCGTCGCCCTACGGCGTCGTTTCGAGCTCCACGCCGAGTCCCGCCGCCAGGCGATTGACGAAGTTGAAGTACGCCACCACCGCTACGAGGTCGTGGAGGCCGCCGTCCGATAGCCCCACCGCACGGAGCGGCGCGAGGTCCGATTCCACGACCGCGTGCGGCGTGCGCGTGAGCTTGAGCGCGTACGTGACGAAGGCGCGCGACCGCGCGCCGAGGGGCGCCCCGTCCGGATCGGCTGCAAGCGCATCGACGAGGACATCGTCGCGCACGAGTCGGCGGAGGGCCGCCCCGTGGTGCGTGATACAGTAGAAACAGTGGTTCGCGCGCGACACCGCCACCGCCACCGTTTCGCGCTCGGCGCGCGTCAGCTCGGATTGTGTGAACATCAGCTCCGCGTAGAGCCGCAGGTGCGCCGTCATGGCCTCGGGATGCACGCTGTGCACCCCCAAGATGTTCGCGACGGTGCCGCGCGCACCAGAAACGGCGTCATATGCGGCGGCGAGCGCCGGGTCGGCGTCGGCGCGGGGAACGATCGGGATCCAGCTCATCGGTTGCAGATGTGGAAGACGGATACGAGCGGATGGTGTCGAGCCGCAACGTCATGGACAAGTCGCAACGATGGCACGGAGTTCCACGAGACGCAGCTATCGGGAAACAACCGGCCCGTCCCGCCGATAGATTGGCGCTGAGTCGGGAAACCGGGACGCCCCTTTGTGGCTTGACCAGAATCGATTCCCACGGAATTCCACGGAGTGCGTTTATGAAGCCGAACGACGAGAACGGCAGGCTGCCCACGAGCGAGCGTCCATTCCGGGTGCTGATCATCTCCGGTTCCGAGCGTCGCCAGTATAACTGTCCAGGCGTGGACGCGAAATCGCGCACGCTGATGCTGCCCATGGCCGAGCGGCTGCCGCAGGAGTGGGAAATCGACTACGAGGACCTCGGCAACGTGTACGGCCGAGCGCGCATCCAGGGCTGCAACGCCTGCGTCTCCACCTCGATGGCGCTCTGCTGCTGGCCGTGCAACTGCTACGAGTAAGGAGACGCCGCCGAACCGGATCTCATGTGGGACATGGACCTTTACGCGCGGCTCGATCTTGCCGACGCGTGGGCGATCATCGGCCCACACAACTGGTATGGCCCGACCTCGAACCTCAAGCTCATGTTCGACCGCCTGGTTTGCATGAATGGCGGCAACCCGCACGAGGCGCTCATCGATCACAAGAACCCTGAAAAGGCGATGACGCTGGAGCACTCGCCTGAGTCGGAGAAGCTGAGCGTCAATCATCTCGAGGGGCGCACCGCCGGCTTCTTCTGCTATGGAGACGAGGGCGGCGACGAGATGGACGACACCGGGCGCCCGAAGAAGCTGCGGCACAAGCAGTGGTTCGATCCCGGGCAGGAGCCGTTCGACGATGCGCGGGACGCCTACGCACCGCTCGTCTGGCAGTCGCGCAACTCCGGGATCGAGGTGCCGGACGCGCTGTGGACGTACTGCACCACAGGCAAGGGACTCCCCTACAGCGACAACCAGTCCGAGGACATGCTGCGCGAGCCAGAGTTCATGCGCAAAAGCGATGCATGGACGGACCACTTCGCCGCGTTCGTCGGAGCCAAGGGAGAGCTGGGTCCGGGGCAGTGGCGCGCCTTCGGCTACGAGCCGCCGAGACACCGCTGGGCCGATGCGAAGCTCAACTGGCGCGAGCTCCGTATGCGGGTCGGCCATGCGCCCGAGGGATCGTCGCCACGAACGCAAGAGGAGCTGGGGCTCAACGAGGACGCCGTCTTCGACACCAGGAAAAGCGAAGGCGAGCGGCTGCGCGAATAGGCGCCCTCCGTTCCGGCGGCCGGCCAGACGCCTCTGGACTCTGTCCTTCGGTGCGATTACTGCATGTCGTCGGAGATCCAGGCACGCTCGAACGCTAGCGCGCTTTCTGGCTCACGAGATGTTCGTACCCTCTGAAGGAGCTGCGCCATGAAGGCATCTTCCGGTCTTTCGCTCATCCTCGTTGCTTGCGTGCTCTCGGCATGCGGCGACAGCATCACCAACCCCACTCCCACGCCGCGCACGATATCGGTGTCTGCGACGGGTTCCTTCGGACCCTCGGGAACCGTATCGATTCTGAATGAGTCAGGCTCGAACTCGACCCTCACGGGGAGCCTCATCGGATTCGACGCGAGCACCGACCACTCGGTTGCGATCGTGCTCGGAAGCTGCGCTTCACCCGGGGCTACGAGCATGACGCTGGCGAACATTTCCGCGAGTAGCTCCGGTCAGGCGACGATTCCGTCGACGTCCGTGCCCGATGCGATCGCGACCGCGGGATACGCAATCGTGTTTTACGCGACCACGAGCAGCACCAGTGCGATCATCGCCTGTGGCGACTTGAGCTGACACGAGGAAGGCCGCCATGCCGGCCGCTCGTTCGACGCCGACATACTGCTATCAGCTTCGCGGTCTAGCTCGTGCTCAACCTCGCCTCACGAGATCGCCTGCATCGAGTGCGTGGCTGCTTCTGAGTCTCGAAGGCGTGTTTACCGCTCTCATCGCGTGGTTCGTCTTTCACGAAAATTTCGATCGACGTATCGCGCCCGGGATGGTCGCTATCCTGGCTGGGGGCGCCGAGCTGTCTTGGCAAGGGGACGTCCAGCTCACGGGCATCGCCGGAAGTGGTGATCGGGGACGCGAGAGCGAGGGACCGCTCGCGATCGTGATCCTCGCTGGACTCGTGACTTCGACGGTATTGAGTCTTTTCCTCCTGCCGACGCTCGCATTGCGTTGTGTCCGCTTCGACGAAGCGGAGATCGAGGCATGACGGCGACCCTTCGCGTCACACTGCTCTTCGCGCTGGTGCCGGTGTGTTTCACAATTGTAGGCGCGGCTGCTGGAGCGTACTGGCCCGCGATGCGACGACTGCGAAGTCATGTGCTGTATCTCGCCGCGGGGGTTGTTTTTTCCGTCGTCGCCGTGGAATTGCTCCCGGAGATCCAACGGCGTGCACTGATTTGGAACGTCGTGCTCGGCTTTGTGCTCGGCATCGGAACCATGCTGGCTGTAGACCGGGTATTGGATCGAATCCGAGGAAGCGACGACGACGAGACGAGCGACGCTTCCGTCTCCACATCGCGTCCCACGGTTGGACTAAGCCTCCTCGTTGCCATCGGCATCGACTTTCTACTCGATGGACTGCTGCTCGGCGTTGGATTCGCAGCGGGTGCGCGGATCGGCATCCTGCTCGCGCTCGCGGAGGCGGCCGAGCAGTTGAGTGTCGGGCTTGCGTTCGCGAGCGAAATGATGAATGCGGGCATTAGCCGTGCTCGCATCGTGTCGACCGTCTCAGCACTCGGCTCCTTGGTCTTTGCGAGCGCGGTTCTCGGAGGGACGGTACTCAGTCGACTCTCTGGCGGGGCGATGGAGGTCGTACTGTCGTTTGGCGTGGCGGCACTGCTCTACCTCGTAACCGAGGAGCTCCTGCGCGAAGCGCACAAGGAGCGCGAGACAACGACGGGCACCATCGTATTCTTCGTAGGGTTTCCGTCCTTTCTCGTCATCGGCTTGGTATTGAAGTAGGCAGCCGGTCGCCTCCGCGCGCGATTCGATGAGTAACGAGGTCCGACACCACACGAACTCAGGGGTTCAATTTCCTCCCTGGCCACTTCGTGTACGCCAACAAACTTCGCAAACCGTTTTTCCCAAGCGACATTGTAGGCGCCCGCAGATGAACTTCATCGGCGGGCCTTTTGTTTCGGTGCGCGACCTGCGTGGTGTGATTGCCAGAAGAAACTCCCTCGAGGGATATGAGCCACGATCGACCCGAGACATTTCTCCGTATCGGCACCGCGGGCTGGGCGATTCCGAAACCAGTCGCAGGAGAGTTCCCCGCTGACGGGAGCGCGCTGGCGCGCTACAGCAGTGTCTTCGACGCCGTCGAGATCAACTCCACCTTCCGGCGTTCTCATCAGGCGAAGACATACGAACGCTGGCGTGACACCGTACCGCCGACCTTTCGCTTCTCTGTAAAGACTCCGCAATCGCTCACTCACAGTGCGCGACTCGTCGACTGCGCCGCAGGCGTGAGCAGCTTTCTCGCGGAAGTGTCGTCACTCGGACCGAAGCTCGGGCCGATACTTTTTCAGCTTCCTCCGAGCCTCGCCTTCGATGCGAATGTCGTAGAGTCTTTCTGCAAGTTGCTGGGCCAGGGCGCTCGCTTCACCCTCGGCTGCGAACCGCGCCATGCAAGCTGGTTCAACGCCGAGGTGGACGAATGGTTGGCGGAGAGACGAATCGCACGAGTCGCGGCGGATCCCGCACTGCACCCGGGAGCGGGCGAGCCCGGGGGGTGGCGCGGACTCTCATATTACCGGCTGCACGGATCTCCGCGGGTGTACTACTCCTCGTATGACGCAGCGCAGATCGCGTCGCTGCAAGAGCGATGGGAGAAAGACGACGCGAACGACAAGTGGTGCATCTTCGACAACACGGCGTCAGGAGTGGCATCACGCCAACCATCGAACCATAGTCGCGCGAGAGCATCGCTCTCGCACGGGTTCGCATCTCTGACGATCATGGCATCTGCGCTTGCGCTCATGACCATTGCCCCCGACGAATCGATGCGCTCTGCCTCGACATGGCAATTCTTCCTGGCGGTACCGACGTAGCGCCATCGTTCGCGGGATGCACCCGGCCACGCCCGCCGCAGTTCGTCAGAACTTGTATTTCGTTCCAAAATAGAACGTGCGACCGTAGTACTCGCGTTGAATCGCGTAGTCGTGACTCGTAGTTCCGGTAAAAAATCCGAAGACCGCGTTGTTGATGTTCAACACTTGCAGCTGAAACTGAATTCGGCTCGTCGCGTCCACGATCACAGATGCATCGAACTGCGAGTGCGCGTAAAAGTACGTATCGCCGCTCGGCGTCGGAGTTCCGTCTCCGTAGCTGACGATGTTTGCGCCTTGATAGGCCCAGGCAGCGCGCGCGGAGACACGGCCCAGATCGTACGTGAGTGCGATGTTCGCGAGATTCGGCGACTGCCTTTGAAGTGGCGCGTCTCGTTGGGCAGCCCCATCTCCGGATTCAGCCACCACCGCACGCGAGCTGGTGTGCGTGTAGTTAGCGTCGAATCCGAGACCGGCCCACGCACCGGGGAGAAAGACCAGGCGCTGCGCCCAATCAGCCTCGAAGCCGAGAATGTGTCCCGATCCACCGTTCTCCGGTCGCGTGCCGAGAAAGCCGTCGAGCTCCGTGACAGGACCTGTGTACGTGAACGTTCGATTGAAGATGAAATCCGAGATCTGCTTGTAGAACACGCCGCCGGAGATCACACCCACCGACGTGAAGAAGTGCTCGAGCATCACGTCGTAGTTCCAGGCATGCTGCGGTTTGAGACTCGGATTGCCGCTCGTGACGTTCGAGGGATCAGATTGGCTTCCTCCCGGGCTCCCCGTGAGCGATGGGGCCAGACTCTGGTAATCCGGTCGAGCGATCGCTCGGGTGAAGGCAAGTCGCAAGTGTGTCTGCGGATCGAACGAATACTTAGCCTGCACACTGGGGAAAAGATCGGTGTAGCTCTGCGATCCGGGGACGGTCGTGACACCGGTGCTCGTATCGCCAACGGCGACGTGACCGACGTACGATGCCGACGTGTGTTCGACGCGCAGCCCCGTGTACAACTCGAGCTTGCTCCACGTGACCGTGTTGGCGACGTAGCCGGCCGTGATGCGCTCTGAACCGTTGAACGTCCCAAGCTGGTTGCCTACCGGATCCGTGCCATTCACGAATCCCGCCGCATTTTCACTCGCGTGTGCCTTCGCCTGATCCGGCGTGAGGCCCATGCTGAACGCATTCGATGCGTACTGGTAGTAATGCGGATCGCTGAATGAGCTGAGGTTCCCCACAAGCGGAATCGGGGTGCCCGTCGTGTCGAACCAGAATCCACCGAGTCTGGAATGAGTCTTCGATTCATCCCGATACTTCGCGCCGAATTGGAGGCTGGCTGACCAGTTCTGTCCCCCGGAGTGCCATGGCGTTTGAAGATTCAGCGCGCCGCCGAGATCACGACCGTGCGTGCGATTGTCGATCGTGAAATAGTGCGACTCGCCGAAGTTCGCCGGGTCTTCACCGGCCGCGGCAGTCGCGGGATCGACGATGTGGTACGTCGGAATCTTCGTGTTCGACGCATCGTAGGCCACAGTGATGCCGTTGCCATCGAGGCCGTCGAAGACGAAGGGGTGAAATCTGTAGTCGTTGAGCTTTTCGTCCGTGACCGCGGCGTTCAGATCCGCGCGCACCTCGAACACACCAAGATGCGTGCGCCCGCTCAACGTGCTGCCGAACAACTGCTGAAGGGGAGTTCTGTTATACGACTGTCTCGTCAGCTCGCCACCCGTGCCGAACCCCTGTGCGCCCGATCCGGCGGAGTCACCGGTGACTGCGAGATCCTTGACGTACGTGACGCCATAATCCTCGAAGCGGCTGAACAGGCCTTTCAGCGCGATCGCCGAGCCGTTGGCGAAGCGGTAGTCGATGTCGCCACCGAGTCCATATCGATTGCGCGCAAATTGGTAGTCGCGCTGCGACCACTCGATCGGAATGGGGCGGCCGGATCCGTCCTTCGACCATGCGGGTTCGAGATCATTTGTCGTGCGATTGTTACGGTCGGCGGAGCCGCCGAGGAGGATGCCGAGGCGGCGGTCGGGACCGAAGCGGCCGCTGAGCGCAAAGCCACCCTGGAGCTGATTCTTGTTTCGAAGCGTCACTGCTCCGTATTGCGCGGCGACGTATCCCTCCGGCGGCCCTTCGGGCGTCTTCGTCACCAGGTTGACCGACCCGCCGATCGCGTCGGCATCCATGTCGGCGGTAAGCGTCTTCGAGACTTCGATGCCCGCCAGCAGATCGGAAGGAATTACATCGAGCTTCACGGTTCGCGAGCCGCCCTGCGAGCCAGGCACGTGGGCTCCGTTGATAGTCAGGTTATTGAGCTCCGGCGCCGTGCCGCGAATCTGAATGAATTTTCCCTCGCCCTCATCACGCTCCGTCGTCACACCAGGCATCCGCCCCGCGGCTTCGGCGGCATTCGCGTTCGGCAACGCGCGAATGACATCACCCGGCAACACCTTCACGATGTTCGGCGCATCCGCCTGCCGCTGAAGCGCCGCAGCTTCGGTTTCTCCCAATCGCTGCGAGGTGATGGTGATGCTCGTCAGCTCCGTGACGAGCGCATGAAGCGCGAACGTCTGCGTCACCGTCGCGCCGTTCTGCACGACGACGGTCGTGCTCTCCGGGCCGAAGCCGAGCTTGGCCACTCGTATGGTGTAGGATCCCGCCGGAACGCGGAGCACACGAAACAGCCCGCTCGAATCGGAGCGCGCGCCGAGTGTGGTGCCGGACAAATGCACGATTGCGTCGGGTACCGGCCGTTGGTCAGCTTCGGTCACCACGCCGCGAATGGTGCCTTGCGCTGCGAGATGCGGGGAAGCCGCGAGAAGCGATGACAGCACGATCACGTAGCTGCGCGCGGCGGACATTGCTCGAGGCATAGGCGAGTCTCGACGAAGGGTAAAGACGAAGCGACATCAGCTGCTCGGATCAGCCATCGTATGCGCCTTGCATCGAATGCGCAATGAACCGCGCACAACGTTGTATGTGAATGCGCACCGACCATTTCGTCATTCAGCCGACAGCTTGCAGAATTACCTTCGTTGCGGTAACCCTCGTGTCAGGTCGCAGTTGATACTGCCTCGCGCGCAGGCTCCAACGGCGCAGACGATCAATCGCGCAACGTTCCGCGCTTGGTGGTGCTCGTTTGCAGACAGCGCGCGAGATCGTCGACTTGCTCGCTGAACGAGCGAAAGACACGTGTGCGCGGCGAGGGATGATAGAGCGCGGCAAGGTAGCGACCGAACCATCGAGTCGGTCGCGCGAGATCGACTCGAAGCGTCAAACCATGACGCTCGACTCTCGATAACGCCGCGAGCGCGGATACACCGAGCGCAATCACGAGAGCGGGATCGACGACTGCGATCGTCTCCGACAAAAAATGATTGCACCTGACGATCTCCGCCCGCGTGGGCTTATCGTTCGTCCCGCTCGGCGACTGTGGATTGCAGAGGACGGCGTTCGTGATGAACACGTCATCCCGACGTAGGCCAACGGCGGCAAGCAGCCGCTCAAAAGTCTTCCCGGTCTGATCTCCGTGAAGTGGGATGCCGCTCTTTTCCGCGCCGAGACGTCCGGGAGCTTCCGCCACGAAGAGCGTTCGCGCGCGAATCGCGCCGTTGCCTGCGCCGAGCACTCGACGTCGGCCGCGCATTCGGGGACACGCGTCGCAGTCACGAGCGGCGTGCTCGAGGGCACGGAATGCCAGCTCCCGATTCGAGACGATCATCTCCTCGGCTGCGGGCTGAATCTGCATGTTTGGTATCGCGCTGGCCTTCCGGGCTGAAGGTTCGATGTGTCATCCCTCCTCGCGGTTCTAAATGTCGGCTGACGATCGTCACCCTTACATTTGCACCGGCACACTTTGGCGCGCCGGATCGTGAACGGCAAGCCGCTGGCGGCGTCATGAATGACACCGTTGTCATCCGGGGATTGGAATAGTCGACGTGGACTTAGTTGCGACCGATCCGGGGCTGACGTGTTTCCACTGCGACCGGTCGCTCCTAGCGGCGCGCCCACCTTTCGCTGGAGGAGCATCTCGATGCACTTGACCAACGTTCGCGACATTTCGTGCTCTCTGTTCCTGGTGTGCGCGATAGGCGTGGCGGGATGCTCGTCACGCACACCGAGGCCGTCACGAGATCATGTGGTGGCTGGGGGCAACACGCCAGTGCGGCCGATCAAGGCGCCGCTGGCGCCGCTCCCACCGGAGACTGCGACAACAGGCATCACACACTTTACGTTCATCGCGTACGGTGATTCGCGCGGCCGTCATGACGGTGAAGCATTGCAGTACGAGCACGGCCTGGTAGTGCAATCGATGCTCAAGCGAATCGCCTCGCTGGCGGCCGTGCACGACTCGGTGCGATTCGTCGTGTGGAGCGGCGACGCCGCTGTCGATGGACGGATTCCGGCGCAGTGGAATGTGAGCTTCAATCCACTCGTCGAGCGCATCACTGGCGCTGGGGTTCCGTTTTTTCCGGCACCGGGAAATCACGATGTCGCGCACGCCGACACGCGTGAGTCTCCGGATCGCGAGCGGGCGTTGAGGAACTATTATGCCGCGTTCGGATTCTTGATTCCCCCTGCAGGCGCACCGCGCCGCCTCGCGGGGTACCCGACCTACGCGGTCGGATACGGCAACAGCTTTCTGATCGGGTGGGACTCCAACATCGCGAGTGACTCTACGCAGTTCGCGTGGATACGCGCGCAACTCGAGGCCCTCGACCGCACGAGATACCCGAACGTATTCGTCTTCCAGCATCATCCGGCATTTTCTTCGGGTCGTCATGGCGGAGCGCACGCGGATGAGCAGACGCTGGAGATTCGCAGGCGATACATGCCGCTCTTTCGGAAGCACCACGTCCGGCTCATCCTCGCGGGGCATGAGCACCTGTTCGAGCACTGGGTAGAGCGCTATCAGGATGGAGCGGGCAAGTCGTATCGGCTCGATCAGATCGTGAGCGGAGGAGGTGGTGCACCGATCTACACGTATACGTCGGAGCCGGATCTGCGTGACTACCTGAAGTCGGAGTCGGCGGAGAAGGTCAGCGTCGAGCACCTCGTAAGACCCGGAACAACGGAGTCCTCCAATCCCTACCATTTTGTGATCGTACATGTCGACGGCACGGATATTCGCGTCGAGGTCGTTGGCGCCGAGCACGACTTTTACCCCTATGGCGTGCCCACGATCGACCTCGGTCCGACCATGACCGATCGCTAGCCGCGATGTCGGATGCTATCCGATACGGTCTTCGCCTTCGCCAGTGAGGGTGCCAGTCATGAACCGCTGCAGTCCCAAGCGCAAACGACGTTGCGCAATCGCATGCCCGTCCTGATGTGAAAAGAGCCACGCCTCGCAACACTCACGTTGTGCGCAGGATCGTGGAGTTCGCGCTCGTCGCCTTCGCCGCGTATGCGCTCTGGCGATGGGTCGACTGGACTCGCGTTGGGACCACGCTCGCCACTATCTCGCTCGGCGCGCTGCTCCTCGCCATCGTGCTGGCGTGGGTGGATCGGGTGGTCATGGGGGTGAAGTGGCGGCAGCTCGTACGCGCCGCCGCCGGCAGCCTGCGAGTGCGCGACGCGATTTCCATATACTTTCAGGCGTCGTTCACCGATCACGTACTCCCCAACGTCGTCACGTCCGAGGCGTTGCGACTCTATCGCGGCAGGCAGCTCGGCACTCCAGCACCACTGTTGCTGGGCTCAATGGCGATCGAGCGAATCATCGGAGCGCTCGTGGCGATAGCGCTGGCAGGCGTCGGACTGATGATCGTCGCCGCGGAGCTCGAGCCCAGGATGCGCTCGACATACATGACGATAGTCATGGCTGCCGCGGTCTTCGGACTGTCAGTAATCATTGCGGCGTGGTGGACGCCCCTGCATCGCGGAGCAGGGCGAATGCTCCGCAAATGGCTCCCGCCGGCGTTTATAGCACTGCTCGGAAAAGTCTCGCAGGCACTCGTGGCCTATCGCGCCCAACCGACAGCGCTCGCGGTGAATCTTCTGATGGCTCTCGGCGAAAACCTTCTCGGTATCCTCACTTTCTATGTGATAGGACGCGGGCTTGGCATCGAGCTTCCGATGGTGCCGTTCTTTGCCGTGATCGCGGTGACGTCTCTCGTGCGTCGCGTCGCCATGTATATCGAGGGACGTGGCCTTGGCGAGGGCTCAGCGATCGCGATGTTTGCATTCCTCGGCGTGGACAGGGACGCAGCCGTGGCACTCACGTTCGCGCACTACGCAGTATGGCTCGTGGCCTCGCTGCCGGGCGCGTTCTTGCTCTATCGGAGCGGTATCAGCATCCGGGATGTGACGCGAGATGCTGCGATCTCATGACTGATGCGGGCGCCGTGCGACCACCGTAAATCTCCCACTGTCATGCACCAGCTTTTGTACTATCGCGATTGCGAATCCTCCAGCCAACAACAGCGGGTTGCGAAGTGAAATTAGTCGGCTCATCGGCGCCATCGCTGAGCGTTCCGATATCCAGTATCGAAAGCTCATGATCCAGTGCGTTGGTACCAGACTGTAACGTACTTGCGTGACCTCGAGACCGGCGGACTGCAGAAATGCGGCGAGTGTATCACGCGAGAAGAGCGTCAAATGCCGGGGAAAGTCGAAGCCGTACCACAATGCGCCGAAGAGGCGAGCGTCCAGGCTGTCTACATTGTCTGTGCGAAGGAAGAGCAGGCCGCCGGGGCGCAGCAGGGACGCGGCTATCTCGAGGTCCTTCTTGGGATCTGACACGTGCTCGATAACGTTCCGCATGATGATTCCGTCGAAGGAGCTGCCGGAGAATGAGGCCTCGGCGAGTCTTCCTGTGCGGACATCGAGGTGGTGTTCGGTTCGTGCGATCGCTGCGGCGTGATCGCTCAGCTCAATGCCGGTAACGCGAATACCTGCCTCGCGTAATGGCACCAGCAAATCCCCGGCAGCGCAGCCGACTTCCAGCACCTCAGCTCCGGCAGCGAGCGAACGGCGTATGGCGCGCGCTTCCCGCCTTCGGAGCAGGCGAGTGAGGAGGCCGAATAGTCCTCGTTGTGTATAGGGCGCGTACTCGGGCGGATAGTACGCGTGCAGGGCCTCGGCGCTCGGGCGAGGGTTGAGATAGACCAAGCCGCAGTTTCGGCACTTCACCAATCGAAAGTTGCCGGGCAAGTCGTGCCGCCGGTCCCTTCCACCTTCGATTAGGATATCGGTGTTATCCGCGCCGCAGAAATTGCAGCGGACACTTTCCCTATCGCCAACGTCAGACGCGGACGTGGGGGCAACGATCGCTGATGACATCACGTGTTTGTGGCTAGGCATGTGCGATGCCGTGTACGAGCAACCTCAAGCTTGCGTCGACACCGCGCGCAGACAACAGATTTCTCCAGCGGCAGAAAGGCCACTCCCTGATATATACCATATTGCCCCACATGTGCTGCTCGGAGCAATCTCCCCGGACTGCCTTGGAGATGTAGCGCGACAAGATAGCCCACTCCCGGGTGCGCAACGCGATTGTCACTCGGGCGTAAGGTGATTTCACTCAAGCTTCCGCTACTCCCAAGTTCTGCTTTCGTCAAACTCGAGGCTGGAATCATGAAAGTGTCGTTGCTTCGCGTCGCCGCTGCTCTCCTCGGCACCCTCGCACTCGCAGCACAGTCCTCTGCCGCCCAGACCTTTCACGTCGTTGAATCCGAGATCGGCGGCGATGGCGGCACTGACTATCTCACTGCCGAAGCCGGGACTGGTCGAGTCTTCGTCTCGCGCGGAACGCACGTCATGGTCATCGATGGCGTCTCGGGCAAGGTGCTGGGCGACATCCCCAACACTCCACGAGCGCACGGCATCGCTCTGGTCGAGAAGACGCGACACGGGTTCATCACGAATGGTGGCGATTCGACAGTCACGATGTTCGACCTCAAGTCGCTCGCAGTGATTCGCAAGATCAAGATCGCATCCGGTGGACTCGACGGTATCATGTACGATGAGCCCGATGCGCGCGTCGTCCTCACGAATCACAGCACGCCGGCTGGAACGGTGGTCACGCTGGATCCGAAATCCGGTGACGTGCTGGGCCAGGCCGAGCTCGAAGACGACGGGCCGGAGGGCGCGGCAGCCAATGGTCGTGGACAGGTTTTCGTCAACAACGAAGGAAAGAGCACGATACAGGTCGTCGATGTGAAGTCGATGAAGGCGATGGCGTCGTGGCCACTCTCTCCGTGCGAGGGGCCGACGGGCATCGCCTACGACAAGGCGAGCAATCGCATCTTTGCCGGCTGCGGCAAGACGTCGGTAGTCGTTGATGGAACGACCGGCAAGGTGGTCGCCAATATCGCGAACGGAGATGGCGTCGACGCGCTCGGCTGGGACGCCTCACAAAAGCTCATTTACATTCCCGCGGGCCGGGACAGCAGCGTGACCATCGTGCATCAGGATTCGCCCGACAAGTACTCTGTTGTCGCAACGGTGCCGACGATGCGCGGCGCGAAGACCATCGCCGTCGATCCCGTACGACATGTTGCGTATCTCTTTCAACCCGAATATGGACCCACACCTGCGGGCGCGCCCCCCGGCCCCGGCGGTCGCCCCGCACGAGGACCAATCATCGCGACTCGATTTTTCGCGATAACGCACTGAGCATCGTGGCGAATGTCGCCACGGCGCGCCTCGCCATCGTTTGCTGGGTGAAGGACGCGCGATCGGTAGATCTCACCTACGCTGGCACCGCGATCGCATCGGTGGCGGCCTTCGCGATACTCACCGTACTGGTGGTTACGGGAAGGACAGCGGTCATCGATCACTACCTGATTCTCGCGCTGTGGGCGAATAGCTCCGCTACGCTCACCGCTGTGCTGCTGGGCGTGACGTTCACGTCCGGCCGACTCGCGATATTCGTCGCGATCGCGTTTACCGTCCTGCTCTATCGGACGTACGGCTCGCGCACCTCGATGTACTACGTAATTGCCTGCCTCAGTGCACAGCTGCTCAACCTCGTATTGAAATACGGAGTGCACCGAGCGCGGCCGCACGGGATCAGTCCACGCCTGACGGCCGCGGGCGGCCCCTCCTATCCGTCGGCCGACGTCATGATGGCCGTCCTCGTCTTCGGGCTAGGAACGCTGCTACTCAGCCGCACACTTGCCTCGAGCGGTAATCGGGCGGCCGTACGGGCAGTTGCGGTACTTTTCATCATCGCGTCCGCAGTCGCCCGTGTCTATCTCGGCGCCCACTGGCCCACGGACGTTCTCGGTGGCCTTCTCGCGGGCGTGGCTTGCGTGGCCGGCTGGGCAAGCGGCGCGTTGCGCGGAAGAGCAAGTGACCGGATGATCTCACCAGCGACGCATCGGCCGACACTCGGCACAAAAGTAACTTGATGCTCCCCAATCGGCCATTGTAACGAACATGAAAGGATCGGTAGGTAAGCTGCTCGAGGGAATCACTTCCTCAACGCGCGGCGAAGGATGAGTCTCGGCCAGATCGAGCAGGCGTGGCGACACGGCTGGATGCGCTCGATCGGCATGCTGTCCGCAGGCGAGCGCGTCGCGAAGCTGCCGCGCTGGAGCGAGCGCCCACACGCCGTGCTGTACATGCGCACGCAGGGCATTGGTGACCTGATTCTCGCGACCGGAGCGCTTCGCGCTATTGCACGTGCGCAGCCGTCCATCAAGCTCGATGTGCTCACCACGGCACGGGCTTCACCGGTGCTCGAGCACAACCCGTACGTCCGCCGTGTGCACGTGCTCCCGCACCGCCTCCTCGGCGTTCTCGAAGTCGTGCGCGCGATTCGCCGCGAGAAGTACGATGCGGTGATCGATGGAAAGATCACTCGAGGGGCCTCGTTCATTCGCAGCCCCGCGTTGACGCTGGCATCGAGGGCGCCCTATCGTGTTGGTGTCGGCGGCGGCAATCATCCGCTGGTCTTCAACGTGTGTGTCGATCGATTCGATCGCGCCACAACTCATATGATCGAGGGAAGCGCGGCACTCGCGATTCCATTCGGCGTCGATCTTCAGACGACCGACTTTCGTCCCGAGATCTTCCTGTCGGAGATGGAAACGGCGGCCGCCAATGAAGTATGGTCCAGCGCCACTGGACGCGATGAAAATCGTCACGAGCGATGGCTGATCAATATCTCGGCGGGAGCCGCGCTGCGTCGCTGGTCGAACGACCGGTGGACCGCTCTCGTCAAGTATCTGCGCGCGCACCGTCCGGATGCGACCATCATCATCGTGGGGAGCTCTACCGAGTGGAGCTCGGTATGCGATGTGGCGTACCAGGGCGACGCGGTCGCCGTGCCGACGCGGCGACTTCGCGATGTCCTGGCGTTGGTCGGGACGAGCACGCGCGTGATCACCGCCGACACTTCGATCACACACGCCGCGTCGGCGTTTTGTATTCCGACGATGATCCTCATTCAGCGGGGGCTCACACAGTGGCTCCCGTGGCAGACGCCGCATAGCATCGCATATTGGTCCGGATCGACGATCGAGTCGCTGAGCGTAGCCAGTGCGTGCGAGGCGTTGGACGGGCTGCTGCAATGCCTGCACCCGCGTTAGCCGGGGGTCATCGAATGCGCGAGGCGCTCCGACTTCCCGTGACACTCGCCGAGGCTCTCGTGGCCGTCGTGGGTGAGCGATTCAATATTCGCGGTACCTATCGGCCGACGCTTCACATCTGGAGCCGCGGTCTGGCGCTCTTGTGCGATCGCAACGGTGGATTCGACTACGTGCGCAAGCAGCGCGGCGGAGGTCGCCCACCCATCGCCTACGATCCTGCCGATTATGCTGCGATTCGCGACGGAGACTTGGTCTGGTCGCGCGCCAGCTCCCTGGCGGACTTCGTCGCGCGCACATTGCCGACCATCGACGCGAAGTTCGCACTCATCACGGGCGATGAAGACCTGGCAATTCCATCGGGCCTTGAGAGCGCCGGCGACATACTCGCGAGCCCAAACGTCGTGTGCTGGTTCGCACAAAACGTCGATGGCACCGATACCACCGGCAGAGTCCATCCGATCCCCATCGGCGTCGACTTTCATACGATCGCGAACGGGCGCAGATGGAAGCACTGGCAGGCGACGCCCGCGCAACAGGAGGCGGAGCTCGAACGGCTACGCGCGAAGATGATCGGCACCGCCTCTCGTCTCGTAAAGGCCCACGCCGATTTCCATTTCAACAAAGGCCGTCGCATCGATCCCGAGTCGCGCGATGCGGTGTGGAAAAAGCTCGTCGACAATCCGAACGTCGACTTCCAAATGCGGAAGTTGCCGCGCTACGAGCTCTGGCGAGTGAAGACACGCTATGCATTCGCGATATGCCCACCGGGAAATGGTCTCGACTGCCATCGTACGTGGGAATCCCTCCTTCT
>JBDSHG010000178.1:0-2999 GCA_039918615.1 Gemmatimonadaceae bacterium
GACCAAGATACCGCGAATGAACCGCGTGACGCGACGCCAGTTGGTGCTGCTTGGTCGGAGGACCGGCGACCCTGCAACGGCGATGCGATTCCTCGCCGTTGCGCGACTCGGGCTCGGGCACAGCAGCGTGCGGGTCGCGAACGATCTGGACGTCGCGCGGTCGACCGTCGTGCGTACTGCGACGCGGTTCGCGGCGGACGGGCCCGTCGGGCTGCACGACCAGCGGCGGCACAACGGGATGGCGAAGGTCGACGAGCGCTTTCGTCGCCGCGTCGTGGCGCTGCTGCAGCGAACGCCGCAGGACTTCGGCTGGATGCGGCCGACCTGGACGCGCGAGCTGCTCGGCCTGCAGATGCAGCGCGACGGACACGTCGCGGTCGCGGCATGCACGATGGGACGCGTCCTCGCGAAGATCGGCGCACGGCTCGGAATGCCGAAGCCGGTCGTGCTCTGCCCATGGCCACGCGACGAACGATTGCGCGTTCTGGCGCAGATCCGGCGCCTCGAAGGTCGAGCCAGCGCTGCGGAGCCCGTGCTGTACAGCGACGAGGTGGACATCCACCTGAACCCGAAGATCGGCCGCGACTGGATGCTGCGTGGCCAGCAGCGGCGCGTGGTGACGCCGGGCAAGAACAAGAAGTTCTACCTCGCGGGTGCGCTCGACGTGCGCTCCGGCCGCCTGCATACGACCGGCGCTGACCGCAAGAATGCCGCATTGTTCTGCGACTTGCTCCGGCTGCTCGCCTCGACGTATCGCGCCGCCCGCCGCGTGCACCTCGTGCTCGACAACTACGGCATCCACCACGCCAAGCTCACGAAGCGGACGCTTGCCGAGCTCGGCGACCGCATCGTGCTGCACTTCCTTCCTCCGTACTGCCCCGACGCGAACCGCATCGAGCGTGTCTGGCAGGAGCTGCATGCGAACGTGACGCGCAACCATCGCTGCAAGACGCTCCTGAAGCTACTGACGAACTGCCGCCAATATGTCGAGAACTACCGCTGGCGCACCGCGGCGACGCCGGCCCGGTCCTCGGTCGCGGCATGATCGATGGACGAGGATCGCGCGCGGTGATTTAGGAGCCTGTACGGCATTGCCGCTCGAGCCCGACGGTTCGCACGCCGTCGCCGCGAGTCTTTCCGTCGGCTTCTCTATCGACCTGGCGGCGATCTCGGATGACGCGCGCGCGTGGCACGCTCAGGGCGTCCGGTTTGCCGGTGTCACGCCGCGGCGAGCCGGGCGTGCGCTCCGGAGCGAAACAGCTTCAGCAAGTTGTGGCACGCGCAGACGATCGCCCACTCGGCGCGAACGGATCGAAGCCCCCGTAGTGAGAAGCGACGGAAGCGGCGTGCTTCTTTGATCTGACCGAAGGGCGCTTCGACGATGGCTTTTCGCCGGGCGTACGCCGCCTTGCCGTAGGTGGTCGCGAGCTTGTCGCGCATCCGCGCCCACGCGCTCGCGGGAAGCTTGGCTTCGGCTGGCTTGTTTTTCGCGCTCACCGAGAGGTAGGCGTCGACCCCTGCTTTCTCGCAGTACGCCGCATTCTTCTTCGAAAAATAGCCGGCATCCGCAAGAAGCTCGCGCGGAAGCTCTCCCGCCGAATCGCGACATCGCTCGGTCAACCCCGGCAGATGTTGAATGTCGTTCGGGTGATTCGTGACCGCGTGCGCCACGATGATCTGAGCTTCCGTCACCACGATGTGCGCGTTGAACGCCTGCACGTACGCGCCGTCGCGCACCATGATGCGACGGTCGCCGTCGGTGAAGTTGCGCTGAGACTTCGGACGCGGATCGCCCGCCGGCGTGGCAAGCACACGATGCTGCGGAAGGTCGGTCAACGGCGCTCCCCCCGGAGGATCGTCGTCATCCGGCTTTCGCAGCTTCGCAGCCGCTTCCGCATCTTTCGTCGCGCGGTTCGCGGCTCGCTTGCGATGCATCTCGCTCAACGTTTCGTCGTTCGCATCGCTCACATGCTCTCTCGCGCGAGCCTCCAGCTCGGCCACCCGCGTGCGACGCGCTTCTTCTTCGAGCGCCGCTTTCGCCTGCTGAATGCGCGCGCGTCGATCCTCGCGGCGATGAAGCTCTTGCGGGATGTCGAGCTTCGCAATTCCAACGCCAAGCTCCGCATCTTCGCGCTGGTCGGTCTCCTCGGCCTTCGCGAGCAATTCGTCGATCTCTGCCGACAGACGCTTCTCCTCGGTCTGCATTCGCGCGTAGCTCATCGCCTTGTGCTTGCTCGCGTTGGCCTGAACCTTCGTGCCGTCGATCGCCACGCGTCCCAGTGAAAGCAGCCCCGCATGCCGGCACATTTTCAGCACCTGCTCGAAAAGCCCGGCCAGCGCGTCTCGATGCTGCCGCCGAAACTCGTTCACCGTCGTGAAGTGCGGATGCTGCCCGGCTGAAAGCACACGAAACGCGACGTCCTCGTACGTCGCACGCTCGATGCGCCGCGAGGAAAAGATCCCGGTGCTGTACGCGTAGAGCAAGAGCGCCGTCAGCATCCGCGGCTCGTACGAGCGCTGACCGCGCGGATCTTTCGCCTGGAGCGCCTGCTCGATCGGCGTCAGGTCCAGGGCCTCGACCACGTCGATCAGGAAGTGCGCGAGGTGTCCCTCGGGAAGCCATTCCAGCGGCGAAGGCGGAAAAAGGTACGGCTGCAACGGGGACCACGGCTGGTATCGCTTGCCTGTCACGGACGTGACTTGATCACAGGACGGGATCCCTGTCGATCGGCTATGCGCCTATGCCCTACAGGCTCCTAGGAAGCCCGAGCAAGGAATACTCACGTATTTTGAGCGAGGGCGACCGACGACGCGGGCCGTGCAGCCGCACTATTGGACACATCTTGAGCGCTCGTCTCAGCCGCGGACCCGCGCAACCTCGTCCTTGACGCGCTTCAGCTCCCGCTCGTACTCCCACGTTCGCGTCATCGTGATGTAGAGGCCCGCGCCGCACACCATGATGCCCGTGAAGAACGTCCCCACGCCGATCCAGACGCCGA
>JBDSHG010000179.1:0-14673 GCA_039918615.1 Gemmatimonadaceae bacterium
CTGCCTTGAGGATGATGTCGTTGTAGGAAAGCTTGAACTCGTCGCCGAGCGCGATCATTTGCGCGCGCAGCTCGCGGACGCTGGTGAGATCGAAGTCGGCGGTGAGGAAGAAGGTCGGGATCGGACCATTCGACTCGGAGAGTCGCCGCGCGATCGTCTTGCGGATGAGCGTGAGCGGCACGTCCTCGAAGTCGCCGGCGGCTGCGGTGCGCGGCGCGGACGGCGCGGTGCGCGCGCCTGGAGTGACGGTCGGGTCGGTACGCTTCGCGTCCGGCGCGAGCTCCATGTTCGCGGCGGCTTCGATGTCGCGGCGAATGACGCGGCCACCGGGCCCGCTGCCGTGAACTGCGGCGACGTCGAGACCGCGCTCGGAGGCAAGCCGGCGCGCGAGTGGCGACGAGCGCGCCCGTCCACCGCCATTCTCGGCCGCGGGCGCAGTCGGCGCCGCCGGAGCACTCGGCGCCACGGGCGCCGCCGGAGCACTCGGCGCCACGGGCGCCGCCGGAGCACTCGGCGCCGCAACTGCAGTCTCAGCCGCCGCCACCGCCACCGGCGCCTTCTTCAACAACGCATCGATGTTCTCGTCCTTCGCCGCGATCACCGCCAGCAGCTCGCCCACCGGACGCGTGTCGCCCTCGGCCGCGAGACGCGCGCGCAGCACGCCGTCGCCGCGTGCGGTCAGCTCCATCACGGCCTTGTCGGTCTCCACCTCCGCAAGCACCTCACCCTTCGCGACCGTGTCGCCCTCGTTCTTCAGCCACTTCACGAGTCGTCCCTCCTCCATCGTCGGAGAGAGCGCCTCCATCGTCACCTTCGTCGCCATCACATCCTCCGGGTCGAGCTCCATCCGCTACTCGAGGTACAGCACTTTGCGCACGGCGGCGATCGTCTTCTGCGCGTCCGGCTTCGCGGCACGCTCGAGATTCTTCGCGTACGGCATCGGCACGTCCACCTGATGCACACGCAGGACTGGCGCATCGAGATAATCGAAGCAATCGCGCTGCACGTAGTCCACGATCTGCGCACCCATTCCGCACACTTCCCATCCTTCCTCGACGACCACCGCGCGATTCGTCTTCTTCACCGATTCGATGATCGTCGCGGTGTCGAGCGGGCGCAGCGTGAGCAGATCGATGACTTCCGCGCGAATGCCATCCTTCGCGAGCAGATCCGCCGCCTGGTTCGCGACGTTGATCATCTTGCCGTAGGAGATGATCGAGACGTGATCTCCTTCGCGCTTCAGCTGCGCCTTGCCGAGCGGGATGGTGTAGTCGCCATCGGGCACTTCGCCCTTGACGTTGTAGAGCATCTCGCCCTCGAGCACCATCACCGGATTGTCATCACGGATCGCGCTCTTGAGCAGCCCCTTTGCGTCGTAGGGCGTGCCCGGCGCGACGACCTTGAGCCCCGGAATGTGCGCGAGCCACGACTCCCACGCCTGCGAGTGCTGCGCAGACAGCTGGAGCGCCGCGCCATTTGGTCCGCGAAACACGATCGGGATGTTGAACTGGCCGCCGGACATCGAGAGCATCTTCGCTGCGGCGTTCACGACCTGATCGAGCGCGAGCAGCGCGAAGTTCCACGTCATGAACTCGATCACCGGCCGCAGACCGACCATCGCCGCGCCGACACCAACGCCCGCGAAGCCGAGCTCCGTGATCGGCGTGTCGACCACGCGCATCTCGCCGAACTCCTGCAGCAGCCCCTTGGACACCTTGTACGCGCCCTGATAGACCGCGACCTCTTCGCCCATGATGAAGACGCGATCGTCGCGCTGCATCTCCTCGCGGAGCGCCTGATTGAGCGCGTCCCGATACGTGATGATCGCCATCAGCGTGCACCCTCGACGGAGCTCGTCGTGCTGTCGCTCGTCGTGTCGACGTAGACATCCTCCGTGAGCGCCTCGAGGGGCGGCTCCGGACTCTCGTCGGCGAAGTTCCACGCGTCTTCGACGATCGCGCGGACCTCATCGTCGATCGCGGCCATCTTGTCGTCCGACCACTCGCCGCGCTGTTCCATCTGCGCGCGCAGCACCGCGATCGGATCGCGTTTCATGTACTCGTCGAGCTCCTCCTTGCTGCGATAGGTGCCGCTCACCGCGTCGGACATCGAGTGCCCCATGAAGCGATAGGTGCGCACCTCGAGGAGCGTTGGGGTATTCTCGCCGCGCGCGCGAGCCACCGCGCGCGTTACCGCCTCGCGCACCGCGATCACATCCTGCCCGTCTACCACCTCGTTCGGCATGTCGTAGGAGCACGCACGCTCGGCGATGTCGTTCACACTGGATGCGCGCTCGAGCGCCGTTCCCATCCCGTAGCGATTGTTCTCGACGACGTAGACCACCGGCAGCTGCCAGAGCGCCGCCATGTTGAGCGCCTCGTGGAACGCGCCGTTGTTCACCGCGGCCTCGCCGAAGAAGCAGAGGCACACCTGATCGCCGCCGCGGTACTTGATCGCGAAGCCGACCCCCGTCGCGATCGGAATGTGTCCCGCGACGATGCCGTGTCCGCCGAGGAAGTTGGTGTTGCGGTCGAAGAGGTGCATCGAGCCGCCTTTCCCCTTCGAGCAACCGTCGATGCGCCCAAAGAGCTCCGCCATCACCGCGCGCGGCGTGATCCCGCGGGCGAGCGCCTGCCCGTGATCGCGATAGCTCGTGATGACGTAGTCGTCGGCACGCAGCACGGAGATCGCGCCAGCGCCCACCGCTTCCTGTCCGATATAGAGGTGACAGAAGCCGCCGATCTTGCCGAGTGCGTACGCTTCCGCCGCGCGCTCCTCGAAGCGACGCATGAGGAGCATTTCGCGCAGGAGCGTGAGACGCAGCGCGGAATCGTCGGAGGCGGGTGCGTCGGGCTTCTTCTTCGCCATCGCAGATGTCTCTGGGTTCTCGGGAGCTGCGGGTGTGGGAGTGCGTGAGCGCGCCATCAGACGCCCGCCGCCTGGACCTGCTCCCACGCGTGATAGCTGGAGCGCACGAGCGGCCCCGACTCGACGTGCCGGTAGCCCATCTCGCGACCCGCGTCGCGCAGCAGGAGAAACTCAGCCGGCGTGTAGTAGCGATCGAGCGGATGGTGCTGCGCGGACGGGCGCAGATACTGGCCGAGCGTGAGGATGTCGACGTCGACGTCGCGCAGCTCACGCATGGTCTGCAGCACTTCCGGAATCGTCTCGCCCATGCCGAGGATCAGCCCCGTTTTCGTGGGGATGTCGGGGGCGATCCGCTTCGCGACGCGAAAGATCTCCAGCACGCGCTCGTACCGTCCACCCGGCCGGCAGCGCTTGAAGAGGCGCGGCACCGTCTCGGTGTTGTGATTGTAGATCTCGGGCTCGGCCTCGAGCACCGCGCGAATGGATTCTTCGCGCCCCTGGAAGTCGGGGACGAGCACCTCCACTGAGCACCCGGGACTCTGCGCGTGGATCTGCCTGATCGTCTCGGCGAAGATGTAGGCGCCGAAGTCAGGGAGATCGTCGCGGTCGACCGATGTGATCACGGCGTGCTGCAGGTCGAGCTGGGCGATGGCCGCGCCGACGCGAGCGGGCTCCTCGATGTCGTATTCGGGTGGGCGCCCGTGCGCGATCGCGCAGTAGGCGCAGTTCCGGGTGCAGACGTCGCCGAGGATCATGAAGGTGGCGGTGCCGTGCTCCCAACATTCGCCGATGTTCGGGCAATGAGCTTCGGCGCATACGGAATGCAGGCGGAGGTCCTGCATGAGCTGCTGCATGCGGAGATAATTTGGACCGCCGGGGGCCCGTACTTTCAGCCAGTCCGGCTTGCGCTCGGGGAGAGCGGGGGCGGAGTGTCGCCCCATGATCTGGTACAACGAATCGTGCATTCGCCTCTGGTCGCAAAACGCGGCGCGCGCGGTTGCCGCACGTGATCCGCCCAAGCTATGTGCAGGCCCAGACGAGGGATAGTCGTGCTAACCGATGCTCAAAATATAGCCGGTTACTGAGCTGTCGCGAAGCGTTCGATCGAGAATGGAGTGAGGTCGTGGCGGCTTCGCTCGCCGGCCGCGAGCGCGCCCACCGCCTCGCCGGTGATCGGCGCCAGGAGTATCCCATTTCGTCCGTGCCCGCACGCGTAGAGCAGGCTTGGGAAATCCGGGTCGGGCCCGAGAATCGGCAGGCGGTCGGGAGTGATGGGGCGGAGCCCGGCCCAGTGCTTCAGTCGATGCGCCGAGACCGTCGATGGCGAGATACGCCTGCCGATTTCGTTGAGGGAGTCGAGTCCGGCCTGGGTGGTCGTACTGTCGAAGCCGACCTCTTCCATCGTCGCGCCTATGATCGAGCGCCCCACTGTCTCTCCGGCGTTCGATAGCAACCTCGGCACCAGATAGCCGCCGCCCCCGTAGATCACGTGCCGCGCGAGCGCGCCTTCCATCATTAGGAGTTGCCCGCGCACTGGGCGGACCGGGACTGGGCGGGGAAGGCCTTCGAGGTGCGACGCCCAGGCGCCCGTGGCGACGACGATTACGCTTCCCTCCACCACGTCGCCGTCGTCGAGGATCACGCGCGGCCGCGCCGACGTGACGTTGATCGCGCGAATGCTGGATGCCACGAGCGCGAGCGATTGTCGACCCTCCGCGCGCCGCCGCATCGCGATATAGAGCATGACGTTGTCGACGGAGCCATCGTCGGGATGCAGCACGGCGCCGGCGACGCTCGCGAGCGCAGGCTCCAGCGCGCGGAGCGCGCGCCCGCCCACCCACTCGGAGTCCGGCGGAAGGCGCGCGGGCTCGCCCTCGGGCATCAGCTCGAGGATGCCGTTGCGGTCGAGGTAGACGCTGAGCCCCGTCTCCGCTTCGAGCGCGGCGACATACGTCGGGTACATGTCCCGGCCGGCGAGCGCGAAGCGTCGCACCGCGTCGTCGCCCAGCTCGTCGCCCTCGGCGCCTGGCGCCAGCATCCCGGCGCCAGCGGGCGACGCCTCGCCCAGGCGCGGCTCGCCCAACACGAGCACCGACGCGCCGCGTGCGGCGGCGGCCGTGGCGACGGCGAGCCCGATGAGCCCACCGCCGAGCACGACGACGTCGGCGGTCCTCACGGGGCTCCCCGGAGGGCGTTCGTCCCAAAGGCGAACAGTGGTTGAAACCCCCCGCCCCTGCTGCGCGTATTGTAAGCAGAATCGGAGGGCAACCGCCTCGCAGGGGAGACCAGGGTCATGCTACGCACCGTGTTTGCAGTCGGCCTCATGGCCATTCTTGGGCTGATCGCCCTGAAGTTCATCTTCGGGATTTTCGGCTTTCTCTTCGTCGTGCTCTTCGGGCTGTTCTTTCTCGCCCTCAAGATCGCGCTGATCGGATTCGTCGTCTATCTCGCGATCCGAATACTGAGCCCCGACACGGCGCGCCGCATCCGCCAGAAGTGGTCGGGCGCGTAATCGTCTTTCGATAGCCGGCTCCCTACGGGAGCACAATGAACACAGCGCGCGCGAGGCTTCGGCTGACGCGCGCGTTTTCTTGTGGAGGAGAATTGACCATGACGAGGAACCCGGGCAGGAGCGCCGGCCTGATGTACATCCTGGCGTCGATCCCCACCATCTTTGCCCTTCTGTATGTTCCGAGCCGACTCTTCGTGCGCGGAGACGCGGCAGCGACCGTGCACAAGATAGCGTCCTTCGAGACGCTCTTCCGCTTCGGGATCGCCGCGGATCTGATCGGCCAGGCCCTCTTCGTCTTCGTGGCTCTGGCGCTGTATGAGCTGCTCCGAGGAGTCGACCAACGACTCGCGCTGCAGATGCTGACATTGATTCTCGTCGCCATTCCAATTGCGTTTTTGAACGAGGTGAACTCGGTCGCCGCGCTCATCCTGTCTCTGGGAGGCGACTTCCTCGCTCCGCTCGACGCACCGCACCGTGCCGCGCTCGCGATGTTCTTTCTCAAACTGCGCGGATACGGCTTCGACATCGCCGGAATCTTCTGGGGTCTTTGGCTGTTCCCGCTCGGGCTGCTCGTCTACCGGTCCGGATTCATTCCGCGAGTGCTCGGCGCATTGCTGATGATCGCCTGCTTCGCGTATCTGGCCAACAGCTTCACGTCGTTGGTCACTCCGACGTACGCGGCGGCCGTTGCGCGCTGGATGGATCCCGTGACGTCCGTCGAATTCGTGTTCATGCTCTGGCTCGCGATCGTGGGCGCCACCCCACACGCGATCACTCCTCCGCGCGCGCGTCCAGCATAGACAGCACGCTCCACGCGAGCAGTGGCACCATGAGCTCGAGGTGCCCGGTGATCTCGTAGCCCTTTCCACTCTCCACTGTCGGTCTCTGCACGACGTTCACGTGCGGCCGGTAGTGCCGCAGCATGTCGAAATCGGCAGCGGTGAAGCCGGTGGGCTTTCCGGCGTTGAGATTGCGTGCGATGGTGAGCGCCTTGAGAAAGACCTCGGGGAGGATCACGGCGCTCCCGAGATTCAGCACCACTCCGCCATCGTGCACGGAGGGAAGCGACGCCGCGAAGCGACGAAAGTCGCGGTGGCTCGTGTCGCCGATCGCCGCGCCGCTCGCCGCGGGGTGCTGGTGGATGATCTCCGCGCCGATCGCCGCGTGCACCGTGAGCGGCACCCCAAGCTCGTCGGCGCGCGCAAGTAGCGAGAGCTCCGGGTGCGCCAGCTCCTTCGTGTCGAGCGCGCGCGCGAGCGACTCGCCCATCCCCCACTGCTCGCTCTGCCCGCGGATGAATGCTTCGTTCATCTCGCGTCCCGTTTCCTCCGCCATTCCGAACGTACCGTCGCGCAGCCCGGCCTGCACGTCCTCGCTCGTACCGCCCCAGCGCGCGATCTCGTAGTCGTGAATCGCCGCCGCACCGTTCATCGCGAGGTGCGTGATGATCCTGCGGCGCATGAAGTCGATGAGGACCGGCGCGAGCCCGGTCTTCACGATGTGGCCGCCGACCATCACGACGACGCCGCGCTTCCCGGCCGCGTTCGCGATGTCGCGCGCGAGCGCGAGGAAATCTCGGGCGGCGAGAACATCCGGGAGTGCGCCAAGGAATGCCGCGAACGAGCGGTCATCTCCGGGCGGCGTCGCGAATTCCTCGGCGCGCACCTTGTTCGGACGTCGACCGATCGGAACGGTGCGTACGGCCGAGAGGTCGGCTTCGGGCCTGTTCAGCCCGGAGGAATCGTTGGCGGAGTGTACGATTTCAGATATAGGTCGAGGGATCGGAGCACAGGCATCTTCGCCTTGAGCTGAACCATAATGCGTCGATCATCATCCGTCACCCAGATGAGCGCCTCACCGCCTTCCGCGAACAGCCCGCCCGATTTGATGATCGGTTGAAGGACGATCGTATCGAACGTGCCCGCGTCCAGCTTCAGCCTTTCCCGTCGAAGTACCTTCACGATCACCGGATTCTTATCCGGCTGAAAATAGCGCGCATAGGTGTAAGTCTCTCCGACGATCAACGGAACCGTGCGCACAAAATAGAAGAACGATACGTCATCGAGCGGCTCGGCGACGCTCTCCGTCTCCGAGCGGCCACGCTGATGGAGCTTGGACCGCTCGGGATAGAGGTCGAAATACCGCTGCGTGTGGTAGCTGCCTTCATTGAGAAGCTGGTAAAAACGGTGCGAGGTCATGGTGCCGGGCTCGAACCAGCTTTCGAGCCGATCGTTGACCCTATAGAAAAGAAACCCGCCCTTGATGTCGAAGACGGAATGATATGTCTCGTGGCCGTCGATGACTTCACCGCCGACGATCGAGAGGCTGCCGGTGCCGACCTTCGCACCACCGACGGCAAGATCGTAGATGAGCTTTTCGCCGAACCCGTAGGGGCGGGAGGTGTGCGCCGTCTGCGTATTGTCCCGCGCGGGCGATTCCGTCGTTTCGTGCTGCGCGCGAGCGGCGTGAACCGAACACGCGATGGCGACCACCATCGCAGCTGTTCGTGCCGCATGGGCGGCCCTGGTCACGTCGACGCCGGAGCGCGCAGCGCGCGGTGAGCGACGCCGAAGCGGTACAGCGCGACCGCGTCGGGGAACCAGCGCACGCGCGTCTCTCGCGGCCGCAAATCGTAGCGGGGCGCGAGCTCCACCGTCTCGAGCCGACGACAGAATTTCGCGGCCTTCACAAGCAGCTCGACATTCGCCGCCCAACCTGTGCTTTGCACGATGGGAGCATCGGCGGCCTGCTTGATGACGTCGCGGATCACCGCGATGCGATAGAGGCGGAGTGTGCCAAGCGGGTCGGCGACTCCGTCCACCTTGACATAGCGCCGCATGAGCCAGGGCGCAATGCGGCGCAGTCGGCGAATCTCAACGGGCGCGGACGCAGCCGCCGGGCCGGCCTCCGCGACCACGCAGTCGACACCCCCATCGAACCGCTTCCCGAGCTCGGGAAGATCTTCGGGGCGGTCAGTGAGATCGCCCTGCATCACGATCATCGCATCGCGCCTTGGATAACGCGTCGCCTTTGCGGCCGCGCGTGCAAGCGTGTCGAGCGCCGCACCGTAGCCGCCCCGCGCCTCGTTGCGAAGCACAGTGAGCGGCAGCACCTTCTCGTAGCGCCGCAGCGTCTCTTCGGTGCCATCGGTGCTTCCGTCGTCGAGTGCGATGATCTCGTACTCGCGAGGGTGCGCCTCAAACACCGTTCGGATGCGCCAAAGGAGCAGTCCGACCGTAGTCGCTTCGTTAAACGCCGGAATGCAGATGTAGAGCATGTGGTGAATGATACACTATTCAGAGGCGCGGTTCCGCCGACCGGACACGAAGGGTGGTGCGGCCGAGGAACATGGCCAGCCCCATGCTGTAAAGGGAAGGGCCGGCGTTGCAGCCGCTGTCAACTCTCGTTAGCCTGTACGCAACGTTGCACACATGATGCGTTGCATCCTTTCACCGTTGGAGTTGCTCATGTGTCGCAGCGCGGTGCTGCTGCTCGCCGTGGCCGCAGGTTGCTCCTCGCCTCCACGCACCGAGTCCCGTTCCGCGCCCGCTCCCGCCGGTCCGCCGACCATGGCAGAGGATCTCCACCGCGATCTCTACGCGTTCGCCGATGACTCGATGCTCGGCCGCAGCGCCGAGACCACGAGCGGGGCGCGTGCCGCGCGCTGGATTGCGGCGCAGCTGAGGGCGGCCGGGATCGCACCGGCGGGGGACAGCGGCGGCTATCTGCAGCGCGTGCCGCTCTCGCGCACCTTCGTGCGCTCGGCGCGCTTCACGGTGACGTCGGCCGCGACGCACACGAGCCTTCCCGTTGGCTCGCATCTCATCCCGGTGCCATCGCTCGGCGAGGGGCTGCCGTTGCCCGTACTCGAGGCATCGGGCGATCTGGTCTTCGCAGGCTACGGAGTGTCTGCGCCCGGGCTCGGGCGCAACGATCTCGTGGGGCTGTCGCTGGCCAACAAGGTGGTCGTGTTCGTGAACGATGCGCCGCCGGGGCTCGACTCCGCGCATCGCGCATCGCTGCGCGATCCGCGCTCGCTCGGCGACCGTCTTGGCGCGATCATGCAGCGGCGCCCGGCGGCGATCATCGTGTTGTTCGACGGTCGGCAGGCGGGCGAGCTTCCCGCGCTCGCGGCCGGGTTGAGCGATTCCTCGCTACGGCTGCAGCCAATGCTCGACGGACCGCGCGAGCTGCCGATGGTGATCTTCGGAACGGTGAAGGACGCGGGCCCGCTGCTTCCCATCGGCTGGCCGCACAACGATCACTCGCGCGTGCTCGATGGGCGCTCGTTCGAAGCGAAGGTGGATCTCGTGCAGGACGTCGTGCCCGCATTCAACGTCGTCGCCGTCATCCCCGGATCCGACTCGGCGCTCGCGCACACGTACGTCGCGTTCGGTGCGCACCTCGATCACATTGGAATTCAGCCGGCCGAGCATGGCGACTCGATCGCGAACGGTGCGGACGATGATGGCTCGGGCACGGTGTCGCTCATCGAGATGGCGAAGCGCGCGCAACGTGCGCCGCGCACGAAGCGCTCGCTGCTCTTCGTCTGGCACACGGGGGAGGAGCTCGGGCTCTTCGGCTCGGAGTGGTTCACGTCGCACCCAACCGTCATCCTCGACTCGATTGTCGCGCAGCTCAACGCGGACATGATCGGCCGCAACGACCCGGACTCACTCTATCTCATCGGTCCGCGCTCGGCGCCGAACGGGCAGAGCCGGGTGCTTGGCGACGTCGTCGACTCGGTGAACAACGCGTCGCAGCGGCCCTTTCTCATCAATCGCGACTGGGATGCGCCATCGCACCCCGAGCAGCTGTACTACCGGAGCGATCACTACAACTACGCGAAGCACGGCATCCCGATCGTGTTCTTCACGACGGGGCTGCACGCCGACTATCACAAGGTCACCGACTCGCCGGACAAGATCGACTACGACAAGCTGTCGCGCGTGGCAACCCTGATCCTTCGCGTTGGCACGGCGCTGGCGAACTCTCCGACGCGTCCTCTTCCGGCTGCCCTTGTACGCTAGCCGCTCGACCAGTAACGCGACGCCCGTAAAGTCGTCACCCAATTGAGGGACGAATCACGAGTGCCACCGCGCTGTATTGCCTTCGATACTCAGGGGGGAACGCCTGCTGACCGGCAACGTACGAGCGTCGCTCACAAGAGACGACGCGCAGTTGGCCATGCGACTGCTCTCGCACGGCGAGGCTCGCGAGCTCGACGCGGCCGAGGTGCGACTGCGCGAGGAGGGGATCGACTCGCTCCTCGATGACCCACGCCTGCTTCCCGCGATCATCGAGTCGCGCGTCGGCATGCAGGTTTCCGTGCGCCTCTTCTGGTACGTCGTCGTACGTCGCGCGCTGCGGCGCGTCGGCGAGGAGGACCGCGCGCTCGCGGACTACGTCTCCGCGATCCTGCTGCACTTCGGCGCGCGCGGCCGCGCCGAGCGGATCACGGAGACAGACGACCAGCTGTTCAACACGCTGGCGGAGCTGATGGGCGAGGTGGACACGCCCGATGCGCAGCGGAGCTTCCTCGTGCGGCAGCATCTGGGGAACTACGCGCTGTGGTCGTGCGGGATGTTTCCGGACCGCATCGAGCACAAGCGCTGGCGTCGGGGCGGTCCGGACATCGACTACTACGAGGAGATGGGGCGGCGCGGCTTCACCCTCGCGGCGGAGCACCGGCTGGCGCAGGAGCACGGGCTCGACGCGCTGCTGCGCGTCGCTGCGAGCCGCTTCGCGGCGCTGCGCCTTGCGCTCAATGAAGTGAGCGACACGCTGATGTTCCCGCACGGGTCGTCTCCCGAGCGTCTGATGCGCCAGGTGCGTGCGGAGGCGGCGTGGCGCTGGGTTTCCTAGCGCGCACGGGCTGTCGGCGCGCTTGCGCCTCCCTGTAGCGGCTCCCTATCGTAAGTGATGCGGCGGCGCAGGAAAGCACCGGGTGCAACACGTTGCGGACGGACGCCGGGGGCGGGAAACTTTCCGTCATGGTGAACGATCAGTCATCCCGCACACGCATGCGTCTCATGCGCGAGGCGCTCGTGGACGCGAAAGTCGGTCTGTCGCAGAGCCGTGCGGCGCGCGATGCGGCCGCAGCGACGCTCGAGCGTGAGCGGGCGGAGCTCGCGACGGTTCGCCGGCGTGGCCAGCTCGCCGCAGGGATCAACGATGTGGAGACGGTGAAGCTCGCCGGTGAGTACGAGCGCCGGCACGAGGAGCGCATCGCAGTGCTCGAGCGCAAACACGCGGTGCTCGAGCAGGAAGTGGCGCTCGTCGAGCGAGAGACCGCCGAGATGACTGCGCAGCTCAAGCAGCTCACCGGCGGCATCGATACCGCGTCGTCACCGGCCGCCGCCCCCGAAGATCCCATCGAGCCGGATCTCTCCGAGCTCGACTCGATGCGCCGAACGGCGGATCGGTCCGCACGCGATGCGGATGCGGAAACCCGTCTGGCGGAGTTGAAGCGCCGGATGGGCAAGTAGCCACTCACCCAGTGCGTCCCGCAGCAGCGTGTTTCCCCTTCGCGAAGTCGCTCGTCGTCGCGTCGATCGCGCTCGTGCTCCTCGCGATGCCGGTGTCGCGCGTGCACGCGCAGGCGGGAGCCGCGGTGAAGTGCGAAGGACAGATCATCAGCGACATCCAGGTGCAGACGCGGCCGCCGTACTATCCGCGCCACGGCAAGTGGTGGGAGTCGCCGCTCGGAATCATCAGCTCGCTCCATACGAATACGAAGCCGGACATAGTGCGCCGCTTTCTGATCGTCGAGCCGGGGCAGGCGTGCGACGACCGGCGCCGCAGCGAATCGGAGCGCCTGCTGCGCGCGCAGCCGTTCATTGCGAGCGCGTCGGTGAACGCCTACGACGATGGCAACGGCGGCGTGATCATCGTCGCGCAGACGACCGACGAGCTGACGACCATCGTCAGCGGCGGAACGTCGCCCACGAGCCCGTACCTCTCATCGCTCACACTCGGCGATAGAAACGTCAAGGGCGACGCGAAGTATCTGTCCGCGCATTGGGCACACGGGAAATACCGCGACTACTTTGGCGCGAACTACACCGACTATCAATTTCTCGGAAAGCCCTGGCATCTCGATCTGCAGGCGCTGCGCGGCGACGCGGGAATCAGCAGCTGGCTGGTCGGCGCCGAGCATCCATTTCTGACCGACGAGCAGCGCTTCGCGTGGCGTGGTGTCGCGCTCGATCACCAGGACATCTATTCGTTCCGTCGGACGAACGACACGTCGGCGGTGATCGACTTCTCGCGCAAGTTCGCGGACATCGGCGGTGTCGTGCGACTCGGGCAGCCTGGGAGACTCAGCCTCTTCGGAATGAGTATCTCGAGCGAGGACGACACCCCCGCGCTGCCACCCGAGCTCACTCCGGGCGTGCCGTATGATTCGCTCATGCGCATCCTCAGCCCCCACAAGAATGCGCGGCTCAATCTGCTCTGGGGAATTCGAAGCATCGACTTCGTGCGCGTCGAGCGCTTCGATGCGCTCACGGCCGCGCAGGACATGCAGGCGGGGTTCCAGCTCGGCACGCTGCTCGGCCGCAGCCTCGAGGCGCTCGGCTCGACGGACGACGACATATTCCTCGCGTCCAACCTCTACGCGGGCGCGGGGAACAGGCGCACCTTCGCGTATCTGCAGACGACGATGGAGGGGCGCAACAGCTATACGAACGACAAGTGGGACGGCGTCATCGGCACCGCCCACATCTCGATGTACCAGCGCCTCGTGGGCTCCCACACCCTCATCGGGAGCATCGACTGGGCCGGGATCTGGAATCAGCGCGTGCCGGTGCAGCTGCCGCTCGGTGAGCTCGACGGCGGCGTGCGCGGCTATCACGCGTCGCCCGACGCCGGCAACATCCGCTTCGTGATGCGTCTCGAGGACCGCTGGTATCTCGGCAAGCTGCGGGACCAGGCCGACATCGGGATGGCCGTGTTCGGTGACGGTGGGCGCGTGTGGAAGGGCGACGCGCCGCTCGGCTACGGCAACACGACGCCGCTCAAGTACGGTGCAGGGATCGGGGTGCTCGTCGCGGTGCCGCCCGGATCGAAGATCACCTATCGCCTCGACATGGCGCGCGCACTGAGCCCCGACCTGCGCGCGCGCTGGCAGTTCCGCGTGAGCTTCACCAATGCCGATCGCTACATCTACCGCGAGCCCCGCGACGTGCGCTCGGGCCGCGAGCTCGTGTCGCCGAACGTGGTGTTCGGCCGGCCGTGATGTTCGGTGCTCAGGTGCTCACCGTCGCAGTCAGGCGTTTGAGGGTTGGGACGAAGAAGAGCATGAGCACTGCAGCGGCGAGCGCGGCCACGAGAAAGATCGTGTAGAAGCCCTGGAGCGTAAGCGCTGTGTGCTGAAGCATGCCTAGGAGTCCGCCGCGCGGCAGCGGCGGGGGCGAGCCTGGAGTCGGCGTGAGCTCGGCGATCGTGCCCGCGATCTTGTTCGCCGCGCCGTTGGCGAGGAACCACACACCCATCAGTAGCGACGCGAAGCGCACCGGCGCGACCTTCGTCACGTACGACAGCCCCACAGGCGAGAGACAGAGCTCGCCCCACGTGTGGAAAGTGAAGGCGGCAACGAGCCAGAGCGGGCTCACGAGCACACCGCTGTCCGCGCGCTTTCCTCCGATCACCATGAACACGAAGCCGAGTCCGAGAAGCGCGAGCCCGATCGCCATCTTGAGCGCAGTCGACGGTTCGCGGCCGATCTTCGCGAGCTTCACCCAGATCCAGGCGAACAGCGGCGCGAAGATGATGATCACCGCGGGATTCACGTTCTGCGACCACGCGGACGGAATATGGAACGATCCCACCTGCAGATCGGTGTTGTTCGCGGCGAAGAGATTCATCGAGCTCCCCGCCTGCTCGTAGCATGCCCAGAACAGCACGACGAAGAAGGCAACGATGAAGATCGCGATCACGCGCTTCCGCTCCTCGCCATAGGAGCCGAGGATCGTCACAGCGAGCGCCGCGCCGATCGTCACGCCAACGAAGGCGCCGAGAACATCGACGCCGCCGAGAAGGAGACTGATCCCGCCGCCTATGGTCGCGCCGATGAGTGCGTGGAGCGCGACGTTGCTGTCCTTCACGATGATCGGCGCGGCAACGTCGGGAAGTTGCTTCGCGGCGCGCACGCCAATGCCCGGCAGATACTTGTCGCGGAAGATCACGTAGATGAGGAGTCCGAGCAGCATCCCCACCCCGGCGGCGCCAAAGCCCCAGTGCCAGCCACGGTCACCGAAACGCGTCGTATCCGCGAGGTAGCCGCAGATGAG
>JBDSHG010000180.1:0-4773 GCA_039918615.1 Gemmatimonadaceae bacterium
TGAGCGTGCGCAAACCAAACGCACCCGCCGCGCAGGCCGCGAGCTGCGCGCGGAGATCGCCTCTCCGCTCATCCGGCGTGCGCACGTTCGCAAGAATCAACGCGAGGATGTCCTCGCGGATCTCGCCATCGTGCGCGAGCAGCGTGGGCGGCAGGATCAATCCCTCCTGCACGAGCTCGGACGCGCCCTGTGGCATGCTCCCGGGGCTCATCCCCCCAACATCCGCGTGATGCGCGCGCACCGCTGCATAGCCCACGAGCGTCCCCTCGAACTCCACTGCTTCGACGAGTGTGAGGTCCGGCAGATGCGAGCCGCCCGCGTATGGATCGTTGAGGATGAACACATCGCCCGGCTGCGGCTCCCGCTCGCGCACCGCGCGCACGGCTTCGGGCATCGCGCCAAGATGCACAGGGATGTGCGCGGCCTGCGCGACCATCCGCCCGCCGGCATCGAAGAGCGCCGCCGACGCATCGCGCCGCTCGCGGATGTTCGGCGACAGCGCACTCCGCACCAGCACACTCCCCATCTCCTCGGCGATCGCCGACCACGCGTGCCCCATCACCTCGAGCTCGAGCATTTCGTCGAACTCAACGTCGCGCATGGGAGTCGTCATACGTCGCGCTCCACCACATAGCCGCCGATCGGCAGCGCCCGCGCCGTCCATCCGTCGGCGACGAAGAGCGTCGCATCGGGGAGCGCGATGACGTCGGGACCGCCGCGGACATCCTGCACGAAATGCGGCGCGGCGAGCACCGGCTCACGCGCGACGCCGGAGATCGCGATCCGCGCGCCGATCACCTCGATCTCCTGCTCGAGGCGAAAGCCCATCCGCTTCTCGTGCTCCGCGTCGAAGCGCGTAATGAGCGCCGCGCCCTCCTCGCCCGGTGCGAACGGAATCTCGAGCTCGTGCCCCTGCCCCACGTAGCGCACGCGCAGCCACCGCTGCGTCGCGCCGGGCTTCCCTCCACCGCCGGCGCGCGCGGAGAGAATCGCGTCGATCTCGCGCGTGTCCGCTGCACCGATGGTGTGCGCGCGGCGCATCACGCTCGATATCGCATCGCGGCGCTCCGGCGCAATCGCGAGTCCCAGCGCGCTCAGCACGCCCGCGAATGGCGGCACGAGCACGGTGCGCACGCCAAGGTGATCGGCGAGCGCGCAGGCGTGCAGCGGTCCGCCGCCCCCGAAGGCGACGAGCGCGCACCGTCGCGGATCGATCCCGCGCTCCACGCTTACCCGCCGCAGCGCGCGCGCCATCGCCGCATCGGCGGCCTGCACCATCGCGCGCGCCGCGCGCTCGGGGCTCACGCCGAGCGTGGCGGCGAGACGTCCGATCGCCGCATGCGCCGCGGCGGCATCGAGCGGCACGACGCCGATCGTGCGCGCGGTGAGCGTCCCGAGCACGATCTGCGCGTCGGTGACGGTGGCCTCCGTGCCCCCGCGCGCAAAGGCCGCGGGTCCCGGCGTCGCGCCCGCACTCCGCGGCCCGACGCGCAGCGCGCCGCCGTCATCCACCCACCCGATGCTTCCGCCGCCCGCGGACACCGTCTCCACGAGCACGCGCGGCAGCGCGATCGGCACGCCGGCGATCTCACCGCCACTCTCCGTGAGCGGCTCGCCATCGAGCACGACCCCAGCATCCGCGCTCGTGCCGCCGATGTCGATCGTCAGCGCGTTCGGAAAACCCGCGAGCCGCGCGAGGTACGCCGCGCCCGCGACTCCACCCGCTGGCCCCGATAGCGCGAGCGCCGCCGCGCTCTTCGCCGCCGACTCCGCGCCACGCATCCCTCCCGACGACGTCATCACCGAGAGCGCGGGATAGCCCTCAACCCGCAGCCGCTCCCCCAACCTGGTTAGGTATCGCGACACCCCCGGACGCAGATACGACTCCGCCACCGTCGTCGCCGTACGCTCGTACTCGCGAATGTCCGGCAGCACGTCCGCCGAGCAGACGATGTCCGCCTCGATGCCGGCGTCGCACAACGCGGCCGCGAGTGCGCGCTCGTGCGTGTCGTCGCGGTACGAGTGCAACAGCGAGATCGCCACGACATTCGGCGCCGCCGCCTGCACCGCCGTCACCGCACTCGCAATCGCCGCGTCGCTCAGCGGCCTCTCGATCGCGCTCGGCGTGATCCGCTCATCAATGGCCACCGTCCACGACGCGCGCACGAGCGGCTCCGGATGGTGTCGCGTGAGATCGTAGAGCGACGCGCGCTCCTGTCGCCGCAGCTCGAGCAGATCCGTCGCACCTGCAGTCGCGCACAGAACCACGCGCGAACCCGTACGCTCGAGCAGCATGTTCGTCGCCACCGTCGTTCCATGCACCAGGCGCGCGATGCTCCCCGGCTCCGCACCCAGCGCGCGCAGCGCGTCGAGCACTCCCTCGCTCTGGTCGCCCGCCGTCGTCAGCCGCTTCCGCGACTCCACACTCCCATCCTCAGCCACCGAGACGAGATCGGTGAACGTTCCACCAACATCGATCCCGACCGAGAGCGCCGTCACGCCGCGCGAGGGCGAAGTCGCACCCAGACCAGCCCCAGCACGGTCGAGACGAAGGCGAGCATCCCCAGCCAGTCACCGATGCGCACGTAGAGTGTCCGCACGTCGGTCGTCTGCGCGTTGTACACGCGCGAGGCCTGCACCTCGAGCTGCGTCTCGCCGGAGATACGGCCGAGCGGATCGATGTAGCCGGAGATCCCGGTGTTGGCCGCGCGCACGATGCCGACGCGATTCTCGATCGCGCGCAACGCCATGTGCGCCTCGTGCTGATATGGCGCGAGCGATTTCCCGAACCACGCATCGTTGGTGATGTTCACGATGAGATCCGCTCCATTCCGCCGAAATTCGCGCGACCGCTGCGGGAAGATCGACTCGTAGCAGATCAGCACCCCCACCTTGCCGAATCCGACGTCGAACGGCTTGGTATTTTGCCCGCGGCCGTAGCCACCGAAATACTTGAGCTTCTTGAACCAGCGCGGATTCACGAACGGCACGCGCTCGACGATCGGCACGAGATACGACTTGCGATACGGCGGCTGCGCGTTGAGCACGCCGGCGGAGTCGACGAGCATCGCGGCGTTATAGTAGTCGTATTCGTCGATACCGTGCCAGACGACATCGAGCGTGCCGAAGATGATCGGCGTGCGCGACGTCGCCGCCATCCGGCGCAGAGCGCTGCTCCATTCGGGGTGATTCGCGATGAACCCCGGCAGCGCGGCCTCGGGCCACAGGATGAGCTTCGCATCGTGCGCCGCGATGCGCTTCATCGTGATGTCGTCGAGGATGACCTGGATGTGCTCCTGATTCTCGGCCTGCCACTTCTCTTCCTGCGGAATGTTCGGCTGCACGATTGCCACGGGCGCGAGCGCGCGCAGCACGGTGGTCTGCATGCGCCACGCGCCGTACGCGCCGAGTGCCGCGACGATGGCGACGGCGGCAACGAGGCGCTTCGCGATCGCGTCACGCTGGCCGCGCAAAAGCCACGCGTCGGCGATCAGCCCGTTCACCGCGGCGATCGCGAAGCTCAGCCCCCGCACCCCCGAGAGATCCGCGGCCTGCGCGAGCACCGGTGTGCGCGCGAGCGAGAGCCCGAGCGGCAGCCATGGAAAGGAGAGGTCCGACATGTAGTTGAGCGCGACCTCGGAGGCGACCCACACCACCGGCAGCAGCAGCGCGAGCGGAAGACGCGTGCGTCGTCGCAGCAAAAAGAGCGAGAGCCCCGCAAGTCCAACGATCGGCGCGAGCACGAAGAGCGCAGCGATGTAGCCGAGGATCGCGAGCTTCGTGAAGATCGAGAGCGCGATCGCGATCCAGTAGAGGTTGCACGCATAGCCGAGCATCCCGAACCAGAAGCCGATGCGCGCGGCCTCGCGCTTCGTCCCCGCCTGATCCGCGCGCCGCGTGACCGCAACGGCGAATGGGACGAGGCAGAAGAAAGCGGGTACGAGTAGCGGGAAGGGCGGGAACGCGATGGCGAAGAGGAGCGTCGAGCCCAGGATCGCCGTGTACTCACCCGTTCGCGGAAAAAACCCCCGGCGAGTCATCACAGGCGAATTTCTTTCTCCTCGTCCGCGGACTTGTAGATCGCCTCCGCGATGCGATGGACGACGACCTGATCGGTGGGTGGCTCGTAGCTCGCCTCCTCGCGGAGCACCGCGAGAAAGTGCGCGAGCTCCGCGCGGTACGACTGCGTCACGGCGCTCTCGCGCACCGCCGCGCCTCGCGGCGTCACGTCGGCCGGCGTTGCGTTGAGCGCCTTCACGACCCTGAATGGGCTCAGCTGCGCGC
Organism: Gemmatimonadaceae bacterium; assembly: GCA_039918615.1. Taxonomy (GTDB): domain Bacteria; phylum Gemmatimonadota; class Gemmatimonadetes; order Gemmatimonadales; family Gemmatimonadaceae; genus FEN-1250. The sequence goes on from JBDSHG010000180.1 coordinate 4,285, forward strand.
TCCCGCGAGTGGCGAGCACGTCGAACCACCAGCGGTCCTCCTGCGAGGTGACCGACCAATTCACATCGATCACGATCGTCTTTCCCTGCTCGCACTCGACGAACGCGAGCATCGCGTCTTCCACCGCGCTCGCGCCGCGCCCGCGGTCCATGTGCGCGCTGACGCGAACGGGCTCCGGGAAGTCCGCGAGCCAGAGCGCGAGATCGAGCATCGCGAGCCCCTGCTCCATGAACACGCCGCCCCCAGACTCCGCACGGCGCAACCTCCACCCCTCGGCCGGGCGCTTCGCCTGGTACGAGCCCGTGCGCACGCCGCTGAACTTTCCCAGCTCACCGCCGCGGAGGAAGGCCGCTACGGCCTGTACGTCGGAGCGAAAGCGATGGTTGTTCGCGGCGGCGACCTTCTTGTCGCTCCGCACGGACGCGGCGAGGATGCGCTCGACGCCGCGTACCGTGAGCGCCAGCGGGCGCTCGCACAGCACGTGCACGC
>JBDSHG010000181.1:0-34458 GCA_039918615.1 Gemmatimonadaceae bacterium
GAACACGGTCGTTAAGCCCTGCAGCGCCGATGGTACTCCGCCCGAGAGGGCGCGGGAGAGTAGGCCGTCGCCGGCACCTCTTCGAAGCCTCCGCATCCGATCTGGATGCGGAGGCTTCGTCTATTCATCACTCGCCCCACCCCCTTCGCTTCCACCCCCTCCCCGGATTACCTCTTGCACTACGAACCGACAGATCGCTCGTACTCCAAATAGCTCCCCCCTCACACCCGCACCCGATGTCTCGCACCCGCCTCCTCACCCTCGGCGCCCTCGGCGCCTGGCTCGCGCTCTCCATCCGCCGCAAACACGACCGGCGGCTCGGCGAACGCGTCGCCGCCGCCGCGCTCGAAGCGCTCCTCAATGCCATCGATGCCAACGACGCGCAGACCGGCGCCCACGTGCGCCGCGTTGCCGCCTACGCCCTCGTCCTCGCACGAGCCGCCGGCCTCAGTGAGCACGAGTGCAGCACCATCGAGCGCGTCGCCCTCTATCACGACATCGGCAAGATGAACGCGGCGCTCTTCGATATCGTCCACGACAACGAGAAGCTATCGGACAAGGAGCGCGCCCTCATCATCACCCACCCGCAACTCGGCGCAGATGTCATTCGGCCCCTCAGTGCATTCTATCCCGAGCTCTACGAGGGCGTGCTCACGCATCACGAGCGGTGGGATGGAAACGGCTATCCGCGCGGACTCAAGAGGCACGCGATTCCACTCCAGGCGCGCATCGTCGCCTTCGCCGATACCTTCGACGTCATCACCAACGGCCGACGCTACGAGCGCGAGCGCTCCGCCAACGCCGCACGCGAAGTGATTGCCGCCGGTCGCGGCACGCAGTTCGACCCCGAGCTCACGGATCTCTTTCTGAGCGACGCGGTGTTCGACGAGATCGTCGAGACCTTCCACTCCGCCAACTCGCCGCAGATCGTGCGACCCGACCGCCGCGATGCATCCGCAGCCGTCGGCGCGCCGGACATCACCTTCCGATGGCGGAACGGAGCGACCGCGCGGCCGCCTCGGGGTCGCTCGCGCTGAAGAGCGCGCGAATCACCGCGATCCCCTGCGCCCCCGCGGCGATCACCGCCGCCGCGTTCATCGCATCGATGCCGCCGATCCCCACCGCCGGTCGCGCGCACAGCGCAACGAGCCGAGCGAGCGCCGTCACTCCGATCGCATTTCCCGCATCGCCCTTCGATGCCGTCGCATACACGGGCCCGATTCCCACGTAGTCCGCATCACTCGCCTGCAACGCCTCCGCATCGTTCCCCACCGACACGCCGACAATGCGCTCGGGGCCGAGCAGGCGACGCACGACCGCCGCGGGGAGATCCTCGGGACCGACGTGCACCCCCGCCGCACCCGCCGCGATCGCGAGATCCGCACGGTCGTTCATGATGAGCGGCACGCCTGCCGGAAGCGCCGCGATCAGCGCGCGCGCTACTTCCACCTGTGTCCGCGCATCAGCATCTTTGAGTCGCAGCTGCACCATCGTCGCGCCGCCACGCACGCAGGCGAGCGCGCGCTGCACTATCTCCGGCGTCCCGCCACGCACGCCGTCCGTGATGGCGACCAGCGTCAACGTCTCAGGATCGAGCATCGAGGAGTGCCATGGGTGACCGGACAGCGCGGGCGATTCGCGGCGCGACGACCGTCGACAGCGATAGCCCCGAGGAGATTCGGCACGCGACGCGCGAGCTCCTCGAGACCATCATCGTCCGCAACTCCATCACGAGCGCGGACGTCATCAGCGCGATCTTCACCGTCACCCACGACCTGACGAGCGACTTTCCCGCGCACGCCGCGCGCGAGCTCGGATGGCTCGACGTTCCGCTCCTCTGCACCCTCGAGATTCCGGTGCCCGGCTCGCTGCCGAGGTGCATCCGCGTGCTCCTGCACGTCGAGTCCGCCGCGTCACGCGCCGACCTGCGGCACGTCTACCTGCACGCCGCGCGCGCACTTCGTCCGGACCTCGCGGGCTGACGCGCTGCGGCGCGATCACTCGCGCGACGCGTGCTCGCGTCGCTCGCGTCGCGCTTCCTGCACGGCCTCGGTGTGCGCCTTGAACGTCGTGCGAAACTCGTGGTGCCCGTCCGGGCTCGCGACGAAATAGAGATACGGCACCGCCGCCGGAAAGAGCGCCGCCTCGATGCTCGCCTTCCCTGGTGACGCGATGGGACCGGGCGGCAGCCCCGCATGCCGGTACGTGTTGTACGGTGAGTCGACGTCGAGATCCTTGAAGAAGAGCCGGTCGCGGTGCCCACCGAGTGCGTACTCAACGGTCGGATCCGCCTGCAGCGGCATCTGCAGACGCAGCCGGTTGTGATAGACGGCGGAGATCACCGCGCGCTCCTCGGGAAGCCGGGCCTCGCGCTCGATGATCGACGCCAGCGCCATCACGTCGTTCCGGCTCATCGCCAGCGCCTGCAGCCGGTCGTTCCACGCCGGTTCCCACACGTGCTCGAAGCGCGTCACCATCTCACGCACGGCCACGTGCGGCGACGTGCCGTACGCAAAGATATAGGTGTCGGGAAAGAGATAGCCCTCGAGCGTCTCCGTCGGGATGTCGAGCTCGCGAAGCATCGCGGTGTCGCGCACCGCGACCGCCACCGACTCCGGCGGTGAGCCGAGTGCGGTGGCGAGGGCAGGGACGATGCTGATGAGATTCCATCCTTCAGGAATCGTGAGCTTCCGCTCGAGCCCCTCGCCATCGCGGAGCGCCGTGAGCAGCTGCGACCACGACTCTCCGCTCCGCAGCGAGTATGTTCCCGCCTTGATGTCGTGGTCGTCGCCCGTGATCTTCGCGTAGTAGCGGAAGAATTTCGGCCACGCGATCAGTCCGACGCGATGCAGGTTATCCGCCGCCGTGCGCAGGCTCGCACCCGGCGGGATGGTCACCTTCACCGCCGCGCCGTGCGCGCCACTCTCGCACGCGCCAAGCGCAACTGCGCAGAGCGCAACAATCAGCAGACGGCGCGCGCTATTCATGCGCCAGCCGCAGTGCGTGCTGCAGCAGGATCGTCGCGGCCAGCGCATCGACGTCGCCCTTGCGGCCGCGCGTCGTGCCGCCCATCTCGCGCACGGTGCGGAGCGCGGCGGCCGTCGTATAGCGCTCGTCGACGAGCGTCACCGGAAATCCCGTGCGCTTCTCGAGCTCCGCAGCGATCTGCCGGGTTTCGACCGCGCGCGGGGTATCATCGCCCTGATCGTCCAGCGGCAGCCCGATCACGAACGCCGTCGCTTCGGCTGCCTCCGCGCGCCGCACGATCTCCGCGACCGGCGGGCGCTTGCCCGCGCGACGCACGATGAATCCCAGAGGGGTCGCGATCGTGCGCGACGGGTCGCTCACCGCGAGCCCGACGCGCTTGTCCCCGTAATCCACAGCAAGGATGCGCCCGGGATACGATGTGGTGTGGCCGGCCGACGGCGGCTCCGCGCCGTCCTCGCGCGCATCCTCCGCGTCGGCGTGCACGATCACCCCTGCGCCATCGAGATGAAGAACTCGCGGTTGTTCTTCGTGCGCGACATGCGCTGCAGGAGGAATTCGATCGCCTCCGTCGACGGCATGTCGCTCAGGAAGTTGCGCAGCAGATAGACGCGGTTGAGCTCCGCCTGATCGAGGAGCAGCTCTTCCTTGCGCGTCCCCGAGCGCCCGATGTCGATCGCGGGAAAGACGCGGCGATCCGCGATCTTGCGGTCGAGCACGAGCTCCATGTTCCCCGTCCCCTTGAACTCCTCGAAGATCACCTCGTCCATGCGCGAGCCGGTCTCGACGAGCGCCGTCGCGATGATCGTGAGCGAGCCACCCTCGTCGATGTTACGCGCCGCACCGAAGAAGTGTTTCGGCTTGTGCAGCGCGTGCGCGTCGACGCCGCCGGAAAGGATCTTTCCCGAATGCGGGACGATGACGTTGTGCGCGCGCGCGAGGCGAGTGATCGAGTCGAGGAGAATGACGACATCGCGCCCCTGCTCGACGAGTCGTTTCGCCTTTTCGATCACCATGTCCGCCACCTGCACGTGGCGATCCGCCGGCTCATCGAACGTCGAGCTAATCACCTCCGCCGACTTCACCTGCTCCTGCATGTCGGTCACCTCTTCGGGGCGCTCGTCGATGAGCAGCACGATGAGCGTGACTTCCGGATGGTTCTCGGCGATTGCGTTCGCCATCTTCTGCATCAGGATCGTCTTTCCCGCACGCGGCGGCGCGACGATCAGCCCGCGCTGCCCCTTGCCGATCGGCGCGATGAGATCGACGACGCGCATGCTGAGATCCTCGCTCGCGGACTCGAGGCGCAGGCGCACATCGGGATAGCGCGGGCGGAGATTGTCGAAGGTGATGCGCTGGCGGGCCGTGTCCGGATCGGTGCCGTTGATCGTCTCCACCTTGAGCAGTGCGAGGTAGCGCTCCCCCTCCTTCGGCGGACGCACCTGGCCCGCGACGGTGTCGCCGGTGCGGAGATCGAAGCGCTTGATCTGCGATGGCGAGACGTAGATGTCATCGGGGCCGTAGAGGTAGTTCCAGTCCTGGCTGCGTAGAAAGCCGTAGCCCTCGGGGAGGATCTCGAGCACGCCTTCCCCGCGCAGCACCGCATCGGCGTCGAGCAGATTCTGCTCGATGCGGAAGATGAGATCCTGCTTTCGAAGTCCTGAGTAGTTGGAGATATTGAGCTCGTCAGCCATCGACTGAAGCTCTACTACCGACTTCTGTTTGAGCTCGGAGATGTCCACGACCGTGCGGTCCGGGGGAGTTGCGATCTCACTCGCTGGGGAGGTGCTGGCGAGGATGTGTCGGCCCGGCGCACGCGATCCTGAGGATCGGGCGCCGCGGAACGCGACACGATGGGGAGTGGGAAAAGACGAAGCGGCGGGGCGGGGGGCAACGGCCTGCGGTAGTCGCCAAGCTAACGTGCCTGAAAATGGTGGTCAAGAGTGAGCGAGCTCCCTGTCACCGCATTTTTTACGCACTGGCGGCATCTGCCGTTGGGTGATCGCGAGATCATCGAAGGGATCGTGCAGCCTTCGCACGCCGGACCCTCGACGGCGCTCGCGGGCGCGATCCGCCGCTGGCCCGGCTCGCACTACTGGGACGAGTCGCCGGAGGGGCGCACGCTCGTGCTCGTCAGCGAGGATCGCGCGCCACGCGAGCGCTGGTGGCTGAACGCCGTGCTCTTCATCGCGACGTTGTTTTCGATGACCGTCGCAGGCGCGACCTTCGCCGGCATCCCCGCGGATTCGCATCTCCCGTCGCTGGCCGCGCTGCGCATCGGGCTGACGTTCTCCCTTCCACTCGCCGCAATCCTCGGCGCGCACGAGTCAGGACACTACTTCGTCGCACGTCGCTATCGCGTGAACGCGAGCCCGCCGTTCTTTATCCCCTTCCCCGCGCAACTCGGCGTGCTCGGCACTCTCGGTGCGCTCATCCGCCTGCGCTCTCCGCTGTACGACCGCCGCACGCTCTTCGATATCGGAGTCGCCGGTCCATTCGCGGGGCTCATCGTCGCGATTCCGGTGCTGCTGGTCGGACTCGCGCAGAGTGCGAGCACGATCGTCCCCGGCATTCCATTCGCGCACCAGTTCATGGTGGTCGAGGATTGGCACCTCCTGCTCGGCGATTCGCTGCTGCTTTCGATGTGCCGCGCGATCGTCGGCGCGCACGGGACGCTCGCGATGACGCCGCTGGCGATCGCTGGTTGGACGGGGTTGTTCATCACCTGTCTCAATCTCCTCCCCCTCGCGCAGCTCGATGGTGGACACATCACCTTCGCGCTCTTCGGACGCGCGCAGCCGTGGGTCGCGCGCTTCTTCTGGCTGCTGCTCATTCCGATGGGGCGCCTGTGGCCCGGATGGTGGCTGTGGGCCGTGCTCGCGCTCGTGATCGGACGAGGGAGACTCGGACATCCGCCGCTGGTCGCGCCAGAGCGGCCGCTCGATGCCAAGCGTCAACTGCTCGCGTGGCTTGCGATCATCGTGCTGGTGCTGACATTCTCGCCGATCGCGATCTATTCGCCGCAATAGCCCGGGCGCGAATCAGAACGGCGAGTAGCGCTGCGGGCGTTTGCCGAAGTCGGCGAGCGTCTTCGCGATCTGATTCGACAGCTCCTCGAGATCCTTCTGCAACGCGTCGTCGGAGAGGAAGCGCCCCGCGGCACCATCTTCGCGCGCGATGCGCACGCGCACCGAATCCAGCTCCGCGCGCGTACGCACCAGCTGGATGCGCAGCGCGGAGTCGCGCATGAAACGGCTCATCGTGCCCGGCGCGCGCGCGAAGTCGAGCAGCGAGTCGGCACGCGTGATCACCAATTGCGCGCGATCGCCGAGTGCGCGGTCACGCATCAGGAGAGAGAAGGATCCGCGGCGGCGCGTCTGAAATTCCACCACGTGTTTCATGACGAGCTGCAACCCCGAGGAGTGCTCGCCCAGCGTGCTGAATTGCGACTGCGTCTTGGTGAGGTCACTGCCGATGGCGCGCAGGCTCGCGACGATCTCGGGGAAGTCCTTTCCCGCGGCGCTGAGCTCGTTCTGCCGAAGGTCCGGGTCGATGACGGAGACGCGCGTGAGCGTGTCTCCCGCGTCGAGCACCGGCGCGCCCGCCGACCCGATGCGCACCGCGACGACCTGCGCGCCCACGTAGCTGCCCCCCGGCTTGAACTCCACGCGCGAGTCCTTCTTGATGAACTGCTTGTACGGGCTCATCACCTCGACCTGGAGCACGGTCTGCACGGTGGCGTCAGGGAGCTGGCGGAAGCCGACGCTCTTCACGACGCCGACCTTCTGCCCCTGCAGCCAGACGTCGGTGCCCTTGAAGATTCCGTTCGCTTGCTCCGCCTGGATGTACGCGATGTACGTCGATCCCTTGAGCGAGCCGACGCGCGCGAACGCGATGATCGAGAACGCGCCGACGATGATGACGACGAGCGCGACGATGCCGCCGATCAACTTGCGCCAGGGAGGAGGGCCGTACGCCATGGCTCGCTACGCTCCGCCGTGTGGCTGGGGAGCGGTGAAAGGGGTGTGCATGCCGAAAGGTAGGGGCAAGGCGCGGGCCGTGGCCGCGGCCGGTTCATTCCCTGGCCACCGATGCTAGTTTGGGGCGTGCAACGAGAGCTTGCTTCATTGGCCCGCACCCGCTTCGACGTCCTCGTGATAGGCGGCGGCATCGTGGGTGCGTGCGCGGCGCGCGACGCGGCGCTGCGCGGGCTGTCCGTGGCGCTGATCGAGAAGGGAGATTTCGGAAGCGGGATCTCCTGGAACAGCCTCAAGGTCGTCCACGGCGGGCTGCGGTCGCTGCAGGGGCTCGACATCGCCCAGGCGCGCCAGTTCGTGTGCGAGCGGCGGTCCTGGCTGAGGATCGCGCCGCATATCGTCGAGCCCCTCTCGTTCGTCGTCCCGACGCGCGGATTGGGACGCGAGTCCGCACTCGTCATGCGCGCGGGGCTCGCGCTGAACGACCTGATCTCGAGCGACCGGAATGCCGGCGTCACTCCTTCCCGCCGGCTACCGCGCGGACGCGTACTCTCGCGCGAGGAGATGCACGCGCTGGTTCCCGACGTATTCGACCAGTACACAGGCGGAGCACTCTTCCACGACGCCCAGCTGTACTCCGCCGAGCGACTCGTGATTGCCGTGCTGGAAGATGCCGTGCGCGCAGGCGCAGTGATCGCGAATTACGTGGAAGCAGCGGCGCCCCTTCGTGACGGCGGCGCGCTGGCCGGCGTCTCGGCCATCGACCGCCTCACGAGGCGCGGCGATGGCGCCGCGGGCGACGGGAGCGCCGAGCACTTCGATGTGCGCGCGGCGATGATCGTCAACGCGGCGGGCGCCGGCGCGGCGGCTCTCGCGGATACGCTCACCGGTCGCGCCGGGAGCGCGGAGCCGATGCGCGGCATCGCGCTCAATCTGATGCTGGCCGGCGACGATCGCGTCTCCCCCGCCTTTGCGATCACGGCGAACGAGGAGGGGCGGATGCGGCGGCTCTTCGTCGTGCCATGGCGGGGCCGGACGCTCGTCGGCACGGCGCACTACGCCTGCGAGCGAATGCCGCCCTCCGATGTGGAGCGCGAGCCGTACGTCGAGCGCTTCGTGCGCGAGCTCTCCGCGGCGTGGCCCGCGCGAGAGATCACGCGCGAGAGCGTGCTCCTCGTGCACGCGGGGATGCAGCCGCTGCCACACGGTGCGTCCGGCGCGAAGGGGCACGGTCCCCCCGAGCATCTGATCATCGACCACACGCGTGACGGCGCGCCGCAGCTGCTCACCGCGATCGGCCCGAAGCTCACCGTGTCGCGAGCGGTGGCTGAACAGCTGCTCGATCGGGTGTGCGCGCGGGTCGGCCGCGCGACGAAGCCATGCCAGACCGCGACGCAGCTGCTCGCGTCGGCGCCGGCCGAAGATGTCGAGAAGGTGATCGCGCGCGCGCTGGGAGCCGATCGTGCGGGGATGCCGGAGGATGTGGTGACGCACCTCGTCCGAAGCTACGGCGCAGGCTACACCGCGCTGGTGGCGATGGTGAACGCGACCCCTTCGCTGGGCGCGCGCGTCGCGGATGACTCGCCGGTGATCGCGGCGCAGCTCGCGCACGCGGTCGAAAACGAGATGGCGATGACGCCGGAGGATATCATCGATCGCCGCACGGAGCTCGGCTCGACGGCGCGGTCTGGGTCCCGCGCGCAAATCGCCGCGCGAGCTGCGATCACGTCGCGCGCGCCGCGCCCAGACTAGACCGGCGGCGGGTCTCCTTCCGCCGCCGCCGGCTCCCGCAGCCGGTAGCTCCGCCGCCGCGAGGCGTTGAAGTGCACGATCATCTCGCCCACGAGTCCGAGCGCGATCGCCTGCACGCCGAGCGTCGCGAGTAGCACCGCGAGCAGCATGAGCGGGCGGTTGCCCAGCGGCTGGCCGAAGATGCGCTGGACGAACATCACCGCGAGCGCGATGCCGCCGGTGCCCGCGAGCACGGCGCCGATCAGCCCGAAAAATCGCAGCGGTTTCTCGGTGAAGCGGAGCAGGAAATACAGGCCGAGGATGTCGATCGATCGGCGAACGTACACACCCGGGCTGTAGACGCGGCGACTGCGATCGCTCGAATGCTGCGGGCTCGCGATTTCGATGACGTCGTACCCGTTGTAGATCGCGAGCAGCGGGAGAAAACGTGCAAAGTCGCCGTACAGCGGAATGGCGCGCAGCACATCGCGACGCGAGGCGCGTACGCCGCACGCGATGTCGTGCAGCGTCCCATTCGCGAGCCGTCCCGCAGTGAGATGCAGCGCGAGATGCTGAAAGCGATTCACCTTCGAGTCGATGCGCGGCCAGCGTCGGGCGACGGCGAGATCTGCTCCGCCGTCGACTGCCGCCAGGAGATCGCAGATCGCCGATGGCTGCACTTGCCGATACGCGGGCACCGTCACGACGAGCGCACTGCGCGCGTCTGCGAGCCCCATGCGGAGGAGCGCCGTCTCGCCGATGCTGCGCGGCGACTCGATCACGCGCACCGGCTCGCCGGCGCGCTGCAGCGCGAGCAGCGGCTCGAGCATCTCGTGGAAGAACGGGTGCGCGACGAAGATGAACTCGTAGCTCCGTCCGCACGAGTCGAGTACCGCGGCGTACTCCTGATACAGCGCGTCGAGTGGCTCCGGCCGCTCGACCACCGTAACGATCACGGTGACCTGCGCTGCGATCCCCGCGCGTACCTGCGTCGCCATCATGCGTGAACCGCGCGACTTTCGAAGCGTTCCAGCTGCTCCTCGGCGCGCACCTTCTGCAGCGCCTCTTCGGCGATCAGTCCGAGCATCGTCAGGAACACCGCGAGCGCGATGCAGAGCAACGCGCTCCCCGGAAAGACATACGCATTCGGAATCGGCGACAGCAGCCACGCGGCGAGAAAGCCCGAGGCCACCACGCTCGACGCGAGCGCGCCGAGCCCGAACATCGCGAGGGGACTCTCGCGGAAGGTCGCGATCATCTTGATGGTGAGGAGGTCGGCGAGGAGCTTCGCGATGCGCGACAGTCCGTACTTGCTCACGCCGAAGCGGCGCGCATGATGCCGCACGGGAACCTCGGCGATGCGCGCGTTGGCGGTCGCGGCCGCGAGCGCCGGGAGAAAGCGGTGCATGTCGGAGTAGAGGTGAAGCTGGTCGAGCAGCTCGCGTCGGTATGCCTTGAGCGAGCAGCCGTTGTCGCGGATGCGCACGCCGGTGAGCCAGCTGATCATCCGGTTCGCCACCCACGATGGAATCTTGCGCGTCACGACCTTGTCCTGGCGGCGCATGCGGTAGCCGGCGACGAGATCGTAGCCCTCCTCGAGCTTCGCGACGAGGAGCGGGATGTCGCGCGGATCGTTCTGCAGATCGCCATCCATGCTGACGACGATGCGCCCGCGCGCGCGGTCGAAGCCCGCCTGCATCGCCTGCGTCTGCCCGTAATTGCGCGCGAGCTGCAGCACGACGACGCGATGATCGGCGGCCGAGATCGTGGAGGCGATGCGCACCGTCGCGTCGCGACTGCCGTCATCCACGAGCACGAGCTCCCACGATGGATGCTCCGCCAGCGCCTCGCGAACCGCGTCGACGAGTGGGCTGACGCTCTCTTCCTCGTTGTACATCGGAACGACGATCGAAAGTGCAAGCAAGCTCGTTGGCGGCATAGAGAGAAATGTGTGGCTGTCGCGGCGCTCAAGGGAGACGAGTGTGTACCCTCGCCGCTACATTGGAAGTCTATTGACGACGGCGCGGCGGAGGTGGGGCATGTCCTTTGCCCGTCAACAGTTGCGAACGTCCGGGCGCCTGTCCGACTCGCCCTCATCCGCCCGAATGCACATTCCCGCCCCGTCGCTGGCGCCACCTATCCGCTCGGCCATCCCATCGCAGTTCCGGGGCTCTCTATCCATCGCGCGATGCGACTCCCCGGAGTTCGCGCCGTGCCGAGCGCGCCACGCTTCGGCGCTGTCAGCTTGCGATCACGGTGAGCGCATCGTGCTCACGGGGCAGCGTCCGGCGGAGGAGATGCCGGAGTGGATGGCGCTCGGCACAGTACTCGTCTCGCCGCGACTGCACGGCGGCAACACGCCGCTCAAGCTGTACTCGTATATGTGGTCGGCGGTGCCGATCGTCGCGACGGAGCTGCCGACGCACGCGCAGGTGCTCGATGCGAGCACCGCTGTGCTCCGTGCGGCAACATCCGAGGGGCTCGCGAGGGAATGCTCGACGTGCTCGCCGATCCTGCGCTCCATGCGCCGCTCGGCGTCGCGGCACGTGCGCGCGTGGCCGCGAACTACTCGCGCGATGCATTCCGGCGCAAGCTGCTCGCCGCCTACGATTCCGTCACGTCCCTCGCGCCTGGTGTGCGCTCGAGCGTCGCGACCAACATGTAGCCGTGCGTGAATGGGAGGAGCGCGTCGAGCGCGGCGAATGCGCGCATGAAGGGATACATGACCTTCACCGCGGCGCCCTCCGGCTTCGCGTCGCGTCCCGACGCAGCGGGAATCGTCCCCTTGGCGGTGCGCACGGTAGTTCCCGGCTTCGCCCGACCGCTCCCAGCGTTGAGCGCGGTGTCCAGCGCGAAGGAAAAGAATCGCACGTATTCCCGCGTCTCGCACAACCGGAGCGTAGCAGGGAGGAGCGCGCGCAGCGACGCCGCATCGTAGCCGCCACGAAGATGTCCGTGCCACTCGTTCGTCAGCCCGAGCGCGCGGCGCACCGGATGCAGCATGCCCAGTGGCTTGAGCCGCGGCACGTTGAGCACCGCACGTCCACCAACCGTGAGGCAGCGCGCGATCTCCACGAGCAAAGCGCGGTCATCCGCAACGTGCTCCAGCATGTCCGCCACCACGATCACATCGAACGAGGCATCCGGCCACGGAAGTCGCGCATCGCTCAGCTCGATCGCGCGCTCGCCGAGCGTGCGTGAGATCGCGTTCGCGGCATGCGCCGTGAGATCCGCACTGCTCCACTCGCCGCCCTGCTGCCGGAACAGCCACGAGATGACGCCGTTGTCCGTTCCGAGATCGAGCGCGCGCTTGCCCCGCGTGTCGCCCGCGGCGCGCGAGAGCTCGCGCCACTTCGCCTGCTTGAGCACCGACACGCGAAAGCGCGCGAGCTGCTGCTCGCGGTATCGGATGTCGGTGGCAGGCACATCGGCCATCTGCTCGACCTCTGCAGCGGGGGCACGCACAGTGCGCGAGGGTGTAGTAACGAAAATCCCGTCTGGGCTCCAGGCCCAGACGGGGGATCGCATGCGCAAGGCGGGATTCGAACCCGCGACCTTCGGCTCCGGAGGCCGACGCTCTATCCAGCTGAGCTACTCGCGCGGAGGCGCTGGCGGTCGCGGATCGCTCCGTGTCGCGTCACGCAATATGCCATTTTACGCCCTCCAGTGGAAGGGCGCGCGAGGCGTGCCAGGTGATTAAACGCCCGATCGCAGCTGCGCGTTGAGGACAGAGTGAAGTCTCGCGCGCCCGCCGATTTGGCCGAGGAGCTGCCGGATGCCGTACTCGTCGCCCGGGCTCAGGACGGCGAGGGCGCGGCGGCGACAGCGATGATCTCGCCGACCCCCTGCAGCGCGTGCTCCCGAATCCGGCCGAGCAGCTGCTCGACCTCAAGGATTTTCTCGCGCTTACGGATTCGCAGGTGGTGAAGCTCACCGCACTGCGCGATTCCACGGCTGCGGTCTGCGCCGTGGTAGCGGACTCGATTCGCGCGGCGGTCACGAAGGCGGGACCGAGCGCGAATTCCACAAGACTCTTCGCCGCGATGCGTCCGCAGCTCACCAAGGGGGCGCGCCGCATCACGTCAGGTGCTCGAGGAAGCGCAGAAGATCCTCACGCCGGAGCAGTGGGCGAATGTTCCCGAGCGGATCAGAGCGCCGGGCGCCGGACGGCGAGAGCGCGGAAACGGCGGACCATGAGCGCGGTCGTGCCGTTCAGCGTGCGAGCCGACTGCGGTTGCGCTACCTCGTGGTGTGAGGACTCAAGTTCTGCCCCGCGTCACCGAGACTCAGATCGAGTCTCTTCGCGCCCAGGCCTCCCCGACAGCCAGGTTCATGTCCACACGCCGCACGATGTCGTCGGCCCTTCCGCTCATAGTCGCCGTCGTGATTGCGGCGCTGCTGGGGATTGGCCTTCGACTGCAGCACACGCGATTGCTGCGCACCGCGCAGGTGTACTGGCGGTATCGGATGAATGCGAGTGCAGACGCGACCCGCTCTGCGGTGCAACTGTGGCTGAATGAGCGTCAGGAGGACGATCGTCTTCTGTCGAGACAGGCGGCGAAGGCCAGCAGGCTCTTTCAGCCTGGGCGTCCGAACAGGACCGACGTCAAGGACATGTCCGATTTTATCACTGCATTCAGCGACGCGCGCGGTTATCGCGGGATTTGGGTACTTCGTGTCGACGGATCGTTGGTCGTCGCATCCCATCAGGCAGATTCGCTGCCGCCCGCGGTGCGGGCATTCGCCGCCGAAGTTGCGCGAAGTGGAGAGAGTCGCACGATTGGTCCGCTGCGCACGTTCAACGACGAGCAACTCTTCGCTGTCATCGAACCGGTCACGGTCGCGCGAGACGGGAAGGCAGCCACAACCCTCGGCTCCGTCGTCCTCGGCATCGACCCGTACCAGACGCTCTTCCCTACGGTCTTGGACGAGCAGGACGGTGTCGAAAGCGGCCGACATCGTCTCGTACAGCGCATGGGCAATGACTTCGTCGTGCTGACCCCATCCAAGAGTCCTCATGCCGGTCCCGGAGAGATCCGGGTTCCGTGGTCGCAGGCGCCGTTGCCGGGTCGTCTCGCGGCGGCAGGCATCGACAGCTCGGGTTCGTTCCTGGCGCTGGGGCGTGTTCCGATCATCGCCGCAACCCGTCACATCCCCGAATCGGGATGGGGCATCATCCGCGCGATCGATGAGTCAGAGGCGCTGGCGGCAGCGAATCGCGAATTTCGTCTCGACGCGCTCACCGCTCTGGCAGTGTATCTCCTTGGGATTGCCATCGCGTTCGCTCTCCGGCACACGCAGGAGGCGAATCGACGAGCGGCGATCGCCGAATCGGAGTCGCGCTATCGCCTGCTCGCGGAGCACGCCACCGATCTCATCATGCGACAGAGCGTGGCCGGCGACGTGTTGTACGTATCCCCCGCGAGCAGAGCGCTGCTCGGCTACGAGCCGTCGGAGCTCACGGCCGTCGGACCGCTCCACTTCGTGCACCCGGATGATGAGGAGATCGCGCGCCACGCGCACGAGATCGTCTTTCGCAATCCACTCTCGCTTCCCGTGCAGTATCGCCTGCGCCGCGCTGACGGCAGCTACGCCTGGTTCGAGACGACGGGACAGCCGGTGCTCGACCAGGAACGCAGGGAGCTCATCGAGATCGTGACGGTGTCGCGAGACATCTCCAAGCGCCGTGCTGTGCAAGAGGACGGGAAGCGGCTCGCGGTTCGCAATGCGCTGCTGCTCGAGTCTGCGGCCGAGGGGATCGTCGGCCTCGATCACGAGGGAAGGGTCATCTTTCTCAATCCCGCGGGCGAGCGAATACTGGGCTGGAATGCGGAGGAGCTCCTGGGAGAATCGCAGCACGCCTTTCTCCACCATACGCGTTCGGACGGCACGCCGAACCTCGAGGCAACCTGCGGCATCTGCACGACGGCGCGCACCGGCAGCGGCCACGCCTCGCAAGACGACATTTTCTGGAGACGCGACGGGACGTCCTTCCCCGTCGAGTATCAGAGCACGCCCGTCAGCGAGGGCGATGGCGTCGTCGGAGCCGTCGTGACCTTCCGCGATGTCGGCGCGCGCCGCCGCGCCAATCAGGAGCTCGTACGCGCGAAGGAGGAGGCCGAGGCAGCGAACGCGGCCAAGAGCGAGTTCCTGGCGCGCATGAGCCACGAGCTGCGCACCCCGCTCAACTCCGTCATCGGATTTTCGAACGTCCTGCGCAAGAACAAGGCGGGCAATCTGAAGTCCATCGACCTGAGCTACCTCGAGCGCATTGGCACGAACGGCGTGCAGCTGCTCGCGCTGATCAACGACATCCTCGATCTCTCGAAGATCGAGGCGGGAAAGGTCGACCTCGATCTCTCCGCGGTGCCGCTCGGCGTGCTCGTCGAGGATACGCTCGCGCAGCTCGGCGCGCGTCGCCTCAAGACCGGTGTCACTGTCGAGTCGGTAATTCCCGCGGACATCGAATCCATCGAGACGGATGCAGCAAAGCTGCGGCAGGTGCTCATCAACCTCGTCGGGAATGCGGTGAAATTCACGCACGCTGGCCAAGTCACCATCAGCGTGGAGGTCGACGCTCTCACGGGTCAGCCATCCCGAATTCGCGTGAAGGATACAGGCATCGGCATCGCGCCCGACCGCATCGCGGCGGTGTTCGCCGCCTTCGAGCAGGCGGACACCAGCACCACGCGCGAGTACGGCGGCACCGGCCTTGGCCTCAGCATCTCGCGCGCGCTCTGCGAGCTTCTCGGCTTCCGCCTCGAGGTCGAGAGCGTCTTCGGCGTCGGGACAACGTTCACGATCGAGCTGTCGCCGCTCGCAATCGCGCCGCCACGATCGCAGGCGGCGCTATCGCCGCAGTCTCGCGAGATCGCCCCGATCCCGGCCCTCGGCGAATCCGATACGCCGCTCGTGCTCATCATCGAGGACGATGCGGATGCACGCGAGCTGCTGCGGCGGCACGTCGAGGACCTCGGCTATCGGGTGGAGATGGCCTCGTCGGGAACCGAAGGGCTGCGCATGGCGAACGCGCTGCGGCCGCATCTCATCACGCTCGACCTCATGATGCCCGGCATGGATGGCTGGGAGCTGCTCAAGCGTCTCGCCGCCTCCCCGCAGGTCGCGCACATTCCGGTCATCATCGTGAGCTCGATCGCCGGCGAGATGCGCGACAGCTTCGTCGGCGCGGTGGACTGGATCGACAAGCCGATCGCTCACACGCGCCTCGGCGATGCCATTTCCAGAAACATCGATCGCCAGCCCGGCGGCGTGCTCATCGTCGAAGATGATCCCGATGCGCGCGAGCTGCTGAAGCGCTATGTGTCCGACGACGACCACACCGAGAACCTGCGCGTTGCGAACGATGGCGCATCCGCACTCGAGATGTTGGCGCACCATCTCCCCGGGCTCATCGTGCTCGATCTCAAGATGCCGTACGTCGATGGTTTCGCGTTTCTCGAGACGATCGGCAACGACCCGAGACTTCGCGATCTGCCGGTGATCGTCGTGACTGCCGTACAGCTCACCACCGGGCAGCGGAAGATGCTGATGGCGTGCACGATCGCCGTGCTCGAGAAAGGAGCCACGCTCGAGGCGGATCTCGCCCGCGTGCTACGCCGCGTGCCGCGGCCGCACTGGATCGCGCCGCTGCCGCTCAGCGCCTGATCCGCTACTCGCCGAGCACGCTCACATCGACCTGCGCCTCGCCGTCCAGCCCGTACTCCACCGATACGCGCCACGGCTGACAGCACACCTCGCAGTCCTCGACGTAATCCTGATGCGTGCCGCCGCCCGGGTCGAGCGTGATCTCCACCGCCTCTCCGCAGTACGGGCAGCTCACCGTCGCCTCACCGTCGGCGGTGCCATCGCCCAGCGGAAATTCCTCGTCGAGCTCTCCGGAGTCGCCATCGTCGTACAGCTCTTCGTTCTCATCATTGGTCCGCATCTGCCGCTCCCATGCCTGCCGCGCGCCCGGTCGCCCACGCCCAGAGAAAGTTGTAGCCCCCGATCGGGCCGAATGCATCCAATAGCTCTCCGCACAGAAAAAGGTTCCGGTGCAGGCGACTCTCCATCGTGCGCGGGTCGATCTCGGCCAGGCTGACGCCGCCGCCCGTCACTTCCGCCTTGGCGTACCCCTCATCGCCCGACCATGGAAGCGGCCCGTTCATCAACACCTCGATGAGCGACGCGCGCTCCTCGCGCTTGAGATCGGCGATCGATCGCGTTTCGTCGACGCCGGCGTACCAGAGCAGCACCGTGGCGAGGCGGTCGGGAAGCACCTCGCGCAGCACGCCGAGCACGCTGCGATTCCCCGAGCGTCGCAGCGCACGCGTCCATTCGTCGGCGTCGCGCGCGCTCCAGCGCACGGCGATGCGCGCGAGCTCGGCGCCGCGCGCCTTCGAGCGGACGGCGACGTGCGAGATGTCGAGCACCGATGGCCCACTGTAGCCACGATGCGTGAAGAGAAATCCGCCTGTCGCGCTCGCGGCACGCTCGAACGAGTGGGCGGTGAGCGTGACGGGAAGCGACACGCCGGCGAGCTCGGTGAATGCCGAAGGCTCAGCCGTGAGCGGGGTGAGCGCCGGATACGTCTTGTTGATCGTGTGCCCGAGCTTGCGCGCAACCTGCAGTCCGAGTCCGTCGCTCCCCGTCTTGGGAACGGAGAGCCCTCCACTCGCGACGATCACGGCGTCGACATCGAGCGGCTCGCCGTCGACGATCGTGATGCGCCATCCTCCTCCATCGAGAGGCGTGATCCCGTCGACGTTCGTGTTCGTGCGCAGCTGTGCTCCCTCTTGCGCCGCCAGCGCGAGTAGCCCGTCGCGCACATCCCGCGCGCGATTCGAGGCAGGGAAGAGCTTTGCGGATTCGAGCTCCTCCACCAGCGCGAGCCCGAGCTCGTCATTGAAAAATCGGATTTGCTCCGCGAGCGGCCACGAGCGCACGATCTTTCGCAGCGTGTTTGGCGATGAGTCCGTGATGAAGCGCGTCTCATCGAGCCGCGACGGAAGGATGTTGCAGCGCCCGCCACCGCTGATCAGGATCTTCTTCCCTCCGTCTGCCGTGCGCTCCAGCAGCAGCACCTCGGCGCCCGCGCGCGCCGCGAAGATCGCCGCCATCGTCCCCGCCGCACCGGCGCCGACGATCGCGATGCGGCGACGGGAAGCGGACGCTGCGAACGGGGCGGGATCGGCGGAAGGCGTCGGAGAAGGCACGGAGGGATGATAATCGGTCGGGAGCACCGCTTTTTGCGAAGCGCGGAAACTTCCCCTCCAAGGCGGCGTAGGGATGAGTGTCCCTCCCCGGAGTCGTCACCGATGATCGTCGCTCTTCTTCGCCTGTTCGCGCTTCGCCCGCTCCTCACACTCGCGATCTTCGGCATCCCGCTCTTCGTGCTCGTTGCGGTCGGGCTGCTGACGATCATCGCGTTCAAGGTGCTGGTCTTCGTCGTCCTCCCGATCGTCGCGGTCATCTGGCTGCTGCGCCGCCTCTCGCGCTCGGGCGACTCACCGGCGCTCTGACGAACCTGAAGCCACTAGATTCCTCCGGCAGCACACCTCGCTCGTTCCGCCCCCCGGAGGTACTCGTCATGCAACCGAAGAAGGCAGAGACTCTCCGCGCCGAGTGGGGCGGCAAGCCGTGCGATCATCCCGCGCTCGCCAAGGAATATGCGGAGGGGAAGAAGACGGGCGACTACGTCTGCACACAGTGCGGCGCGAAGATCACCTTTCGCGAGCGAGCGGAGCTCCTCGCGTCCCGCCGCAACTGATGTCGCCTGCGGCCTCAACGGTTTCGGATCCGAGCACCGGGACAAAGCCTGCCGCGACCTTCCTGGTGCGTGGCATTTTCGTACTCGGCGTCCGCTCGCTCTTCATCGTGCGGGGAACGGTGGCGAGCGGGGTCGTGCGCGCGAAGCAGCGTGTGGTGGGCCTTCCGGGAATGGAAGCGGAAGTGCTGACGGTCGAGTCCAACCTGCTGGACATCAACGGCGGAGCCGCACAGAGCGCGCTCACCTTTCACTACGCGAAGCAGTCGGAGCTCGTGCGGTGGCGGACTCTCGTCGCGGAGGGCGCGCTCCTCACACTCGGCGCGCCCTGACGGTCACTGCGTGCGGTTGAGCTGCGTCCAGTTCTCGTGCAGCGACACCGACGGATCGAAGTTCACGTCGTCGCTCAGGATGTACTCACCGTTGCCGTTGCTCCACGCCTGCCGGTAGCCTGCGCTCAGCTCCACGCGCTCGCGGCTCGACGGATCGGTGAAATGCTCGACACCGCGCTGCGACTGGCTGAACGAGTCAGCAAGACGGTCCTGCACCCGCTGCGTCTCCTGATACTGCTGCGTGATGATGGCGCTGACGGCGTGGTTGGTTTCGTTGTTGATGGCGATGCGCTTGGCCACTTCGATCTGCTCCGCGTTGCCGATGTTCATCTGTATCTGTTGATAGGCGTTGACCCAGTTCACGTTCGGCCGGATGGATGCGATCATTGTCGAGAAGAGCGCCGCTCGCCGCTCCTGCTCGCCAGCAGGCGTGCGCATGCCGAACATCGAGCCAGCGGTGAGGGTGTAGGAGTTGACCTTGCCCATCCCCCCCTGCATCGCCGCGGAGGGCGACATCGTCTGGCGCACGATCATGCCGACGACTGCCGTGAGTGATTCTTCCACCGGCTTTCCATTCACTTCGTACGCGATCAGTACGCGACCCGCGTCGGCCTTTGTTCCGCTCGCGAGACCGGCCTG
Organism: Gemmatimonadaceae bacterium; assembly: GCA_039918615.1. Taxonomy (GTDB): domain Bacteria; phylum Gemmatimonadota; class Gemmatimonadetes; order Gemmatimonadales; family Gemmatimonadaceae; genus FEN-1250. The sequence goes on from JBDSHG010000181.1 coordinate 19,431, forward strand.
GATCTGCTGCGCGAGCTGCTGCCGAAGCCTCACATCCTGCGCCTGGGCGGCTTGCGGCATCGGCATTCCCTGCTCGAAGCGCGCGCCGCGGCGATAGGCGGGGATCACTGCCTGACGAAGATAGGTCTGCGCATTGACGATCGGCCGCATCGAGCAAGGGCGGATGGCCGCATTCATCTGCTCTGCCTGTCGGCCCGTCTGTTGGGCGAACGGATCGTCGTTCCACTGCCAGGTGTACGGTGTAAAAAGCTCGAACGCCATGGTGCCATCGGGACTCACGACACGCAACGAAAGGCTGGCGATGTTCGACGTGCACCCCGACGCCGCCCACTTCACCCCGCCGTCCATCTTCCAACCGACAGGCGCGAGGAAGCGCAGCACCTCGACGGGCTGGCCGAATCCATACTGATCCATCAGCCGAACCCAATGCATGCGATAAAAACTCCCGGGTGCCGATGAGGCACCCGGGGCGCGCGCAGTGCGCATGTTTTGTTGCTGCGACGGTGGATTCTGCTGCTGTGGATACAGCTGCTGCTGAGGATCCTGCTGCGGGTATTGCTGCTGTGGATACTGCTGTTGCTGGGGATCCTGTTGCGGGTACTGCTGCTGCGGCGGGCCCTGCTGGGGGTATTGCTGCTGCGGGGACTGCTGGGGGTATTGCTGCTGCGGGGACTGCTGTTGCTGAGGGCCCTGCTGCCCCTGGTACGGCTGCATCCCCTGCCCGTTGCTGCCGGCGAAGGCGATGCTTCCTTCCATACCTTGCAGCGTCGGGCCGACGGACGTGAACTCCGACTTCGGCGAACTGATGATAACGGCGTACGGCTGCCCGCCCCCCATCACGCCGACGAGCCTGAGCAGAGATGCCACGCCGCGCGGGCTCACACCGGTAAACATCCCGTACGATGCCGGAGCGCCGTTGAGCAAGTAGTCTCCGGCCGCGATCTGCTGCAGATCCTTCCACTGCGATCCGTACTGCCTGGCGAGCTGCTGCACGACCTCGCGCGACGATTGTACTCCGCCGAATGGCGAGACCATCGCGATGACCGTTCCGCGCGATACGACTACGCCGCCATTCGCTGCGTTGGCGGTGAATCCAGGTGGAATCGCGATCGTGAAATGTCCAGCTGGATCGCGATAGCTACGGCCTTGCTGCGCCTCTGCGCTGGACACAGCCGCGAAGAGGGAAATCGTTACTGTTCCAATCGTTAAAGCGACGATGCGGTTCATGTCGACCCGTCCCGGGCACAGGGGTTTCACGATCCATGGTCCGATCGCTTGTCTCATAAGGCGCAAATCGATCCGATCACGGCTCATCCACCCCCCCCTCACCCGGCAACCGCGCGCTGGCGCCGCCGCATGTGGGACTCCATTTTCGGGGCATGAGTGATGACGCGAGCACGTCTGCGATGGTGTCCGAGCTGCTGGACGCCACGCGGCGCGGCGATGCTGCCGCTTACGAACGCCTGCTCCCGTTGCTCTATGCCGAGTTGCGCGCGATCGCTGGCCGCCATATGCGCGGTGAGCGTCCCGACCACACGCTGCAGCCGACGGCGCTCGTGCACGAGGCCTTCCTGCGTCTCGTCGGCGGGTCTCCGGTCAGCTTCGAGGACCGCACGCACTTTCTTCGCGCGGCGTCACAAGCGATGCGACGTGTGCTCGTCGATTACGCGCGCGCCCGCTCAGCCGCAAAGCGAAGCGGCGACATGCGCGTCACCCTCGACGAGGCGATCGCCGGACGCGATGATCGCATCATCGATCTCCTCGTGCTCGACGACGCGATGACGCGCCTCGCGGCGGCAGAGCCGCGGTGGGCGCGCGTCGTCGAGCTCCGCATCTTCGGCGGTCTCGAGGTCGCCGAGGTCGCCACCGCACTCGGCATCTCTCCCGCCACCGCGAAGCGCGACTGGCAGTTCGCGAAGGGATGGCTCGCGCGCGAGCTCGGCGCGGATACGCCGTCGTGACGGAGGACAGCGCCGGCCACCTCCGCCAGCTCCGCGCGCTCTTCGATGCCGTGATGGATCGCCCCGAAGCAGAGCGCCGCGAATTCCTCGACCGCGCCACCGGCTGGGATGCGACGCTGCGACGTGAGGTCGACGCACTCATTTCGGCCTCGGAGCACACCGACGTCTCGCTGGAGATGTTCGACCTCGGCTCGACGATCGCACCGGCGACGGGGCAGCGCCTCGGTGCCTACGAGGTCGTGCGCCTCGTCGGCACCGGAGGAATGGGCGCGGTCTACGAGGCGACGCGCGCTGACGATCAGTATCGCAAGCGAGTCGCGATCAAGGTCGTGCAGGGCGGGCTCGATTCGGAGCTCACCCTCGGCCGCTTCCGCCGCGAGCGGCAGATCCTCGCGGGGCTCGAGCACCCCAACATCGCAACGCTCCTCGATGGCGGCGTGACGCCGGCCGGCCACCCCTTTCTCGTGATGGAGTTCGTCGAAGGGCTGCCGATCACGACCTGGTGCAATCGCCGCCAGCTCGGCGTGCGCGAGCGCGTCGCGCTCTTCCGGCAGGTGTGCGGCGCAGTGCAGCACGCGCACAAGAATCTCGTCGTGCACCGCGATCTCAAACCGGGGAACATCCTCGTCACCGAGGACGGCACGGTGAAGTTGCTCGACTTCGGTATCGCGAAGCTCCTCGGCGACGATGCCGCGGACGACGCAATGCCGCTCACGCGAGGCGGGCTTCGCCCCTTCACGCCGGAGTACGCGAGTCCGGAGCAGGTGCACGGCGACACGCTCTCCACCGCGTCCGACGTGTACTCGCTCGGCGTCGTGCTCTTCGAGCTGCTCGCCGGCCGGCGTCCGCACATCTTCGCGTCGCGCTCCCTCTCCGACATCGAGCAGGCGGTGACGACCGAGCCCGTGCCGCGGCCGAGCGCGGTCGCGACCGCGAGCGCGGCGCGGGAGAGTGGCGAGCGCAGTGAGCAGCGACTGAGACGCCGACTGCGCGGCGATCTCGATCAGATCGTGCTCATGGCGCTGCGGCAGGAGCCCACGCGTCGCTACGCGTCGGTGGACGCGCTCGACGCGGATCTTCGCCGCTATCTCACGGGACTGCCCATCGCCGCGCAGCGTGACTGGCTCGGCTATCGCGTCCGGAAGTTCGTGCGACGCAACGTCGCCGCCGTCGCTGCGTCCGCGCTCGTGCTGCTCGCGCTCGTGGGCGGTGTGATCACGACATCATCGCAGGCGAAGCGAGCACGCGCCGAGCAGGTGAAGGCGGAACGAGTGAGCGACTTCCTGCGCGGGCTCCTGAGCTCCGTGCGCCCGGCGATGGGGGGACGCGATGTGCCGGTGTCCGAGCTGCTCGATGCCGCGGCGCGCCGCACGGAGACGGAGCTCGCGGGGCAGCCGGAAGAGCGCGCGGAGCTCGAGACGGTGATCGGCGAGAGCTACCAGTCGCTCGGCCGGTACGACGAGGCAGCGCCGCATCTCGCGACTGCGCTCGCGCTGCGGGAGCAGACTGGGGGCGCAACGAGCGAGGCGGCGATCGTGGGGCTCTCGAATGTCGCGGGGCTCGCCCTCGCCCGCGATGAGCTCGACCGCGCCGACTCACTCTTCACGCGCGCGCTCGCGCTGCAGCGCTCGCGCACGTCGAAGCCGGATTCCCTCGTCGCCGTGCTGCTCGACAATCTCGGAAGCGTCGCGCACAAGCAGGGGCAGGACAGTACGGGCGAGCGGCTGCATCGCGAAGCGCTGACGATCCGCCGCCGCATCATGCCGCCGACGGACGACATGATCGGCTACTCGCTCAACAACGTCGCCGTCTCGCTCGGCGACCAGGGGCGGATGGCCGAGGCCGAACCGCTGCACCGGGAGGCGGTCGCGATCTTCAGGCGGAACCATCCGGGCCCCTATCCGTCCGTCGCCGATGCTCTCAACTCGCTGGCGACGGCGCTCGATCTCGAAGGGAAGAACGCCGCGGCGGAGAGCACGTACATCGAGACCCTCGCCATGCGGCGGCAGCTCCTGGGGCCGGAGCACCCCGACTACGCGTGGACGGTGTTCAACTACGCGATGTTCGTGTTCGATCAGCATCGCTACAAGGAAGCGATGCAGCTCAGCCGAGCGGTGCTCGGGCTCCGTGGCAAGACGCTCGCCGAAAGCAATCCGTCGATCGCGGCATCGCTGCAGACGGTGGGGAGATGTCTCGACCAGCTGGGCGACACTGCCGGCGCGGAGCGATCGCTGGTGGAGAGTCTCGAGCTGCGAAAGAAATATCTCCCCGCGAGCAGTTGGCTGATCGCGAGCTCGGAGAGTGTGCTGGGCGAGCACTACACGACCGCCGGGAATTTCCGGAGGGGCGAGCCGCTCTTGCTGCACGCGCAGCGCGTGATGGAGCAGTCGCTCGGCCCGGGCAGTCCCCGAACGCAAGGAAACGTTCGCCGCCTGGTGTCGCTGTACGAAAAGTCGCGACAACCAGCGAAGGCGGCGGCGTACCGCGCAATGCTGCTTGCCAAGTCTGCCTGACGAGCGCTTAGGCCTGGATGCGCTCCATCACGTGCGCGCGGCTCTTTCCCGCATCGAGAATCTCCCGCACTCTCGCGGCGAGCCTCGCGGGTGTGAACGGCTTCTCGAGAAAGGCGTAGCGCTCATTCGCGATGCCGCGCCGCGCCGCCTCGTCGCGCGTGTATCCGGACATGAGCAGCACCCGGATCCCCGGATAGCTGCTCGCGATGCTCTCCGCGAGCTCGACGCCGCTCATCTGCGGCATCACCATGTCCGTGATTGCGAGCTCCAGCGTCTCTTCATGTTCCTCGCACTGGCGCAGGGCGTCCTGCCCATTCGCCGCCTCCAGCACGATATAGCCGCACTGCCGCAGCGAGCGGCACGCCACCGTCCGCAGCGCCGCATCGTCCTCGACGACGAGCACGGTCTCCCCGCCTCTCGACGAAGGCGTCGCCGCCTCCGCGACTGGCCGCAAATCGGCGGAAGAGTCCGCACGCGGCAGATAGATCTTGAAGATCGTGCCTTGCCCGGGCTCACTGTACATCGCGAGATGGCCTCTGCTCTGCTTCACGATGCCGTAGACCGTCGACAGCCCGAGTCCCGTGCCTTCGTGCACGCTCTTCGTCGTGAAGAACGGCTCGAATACGCGGGCTTGAATCTCCGGAGTCATGCCGAGGCCGTTATCCGCCACGGACATCATCACGTATGATCCGGCCTCGAGAGGCGGCTCTGATGAGCGAAGGGCGAAGGGGCTCTCGAACGTGACGTTCTTCGTCTCGATCGAGAGCCTGCCCCCGCTCGGCATCGCGTCGCGCGCGTTCACCGCGAGGTTGATGACGATCTGCTCGAGCTGTCCCCGATCCGCAGCCACGGTGCCCAGCTCGGGGTCGAGTGTCAGGAGGATCTGAATGTCCTCTCGCAGGAGACGGCGCAGCATCTGCTCCACGTCGCCGAGCACCTGATTGAGATCGACGATGTGCACGCGAAGCACTTGTTGCCGGCTGAACGCGAGCAGCTGTTTCGTCAACAGTGCGGCACGCTCCGCCGCGCGCCTGATCTCCTGCACGTCGGTCCGGAGCGGGGATTCCTCGCTGATATCCGCGAGGAGCATCTGGCTGTAGCTGATGATGACGGTGAGCAGATTGTTGAAATCGTGCGCAACGCCGCCTGCCAGCTGTCCGACCGCTTCCATTTTCTGTGCCTGGCGGAACTGCGACTCGAGCTGTTTGCGATCGGTCTCATCGGAAATGATGCTGACGAAGCCGGTGAGGGTGCCGTCGCTCGAACGCAATGCGCACTTGGAGATTTGCACGTCGCGGATGCTGCCATCGGATCGGAGGCGCTGTGTCGCGATGCTCGTGATTGCTTCCCCGTTCTCGAGACGTCGTCGAAAGTCGGAGGACTCCACGCGCCGCTCCTCCGGAATGATCATGAACAGTGACTGCCCGACGGCTTCGGAGGCGGCCCATCCGAACTGCGTCTCGGCGGCTTTGTTCCATCTGCTGATGACCAGCTCGGGCGAGGAGAGGACGATTGCGAGTGGCGAATCATCGACTACGGCGTGGAGGATCTCGTTGCTCTCCAGCAGTGCCGCCGCCGCCGCCGCGCGCGCCGTGACATCGGTCGCGAGAACGATGCGCGCATCGCGCTCCTCGAAGTGCACCCCGTGTGAGACGATGTCGACGAGAATCTCGCTCCCATCCTTGCGACGATGCCGCCACTCGGTGCTCACGCGAAGCTCGCCGCGCTTCGTTCGCGCGGTTTGGCGGAGAAGCTCGACATCCCCGGCGCTTCGGATGTCTTCGATTCCCATGGACATGAATTCCGAGTGAGTGTAGCCGTACTGATGCACCGCGGCTTCGTTCACCGTGAGAAAGCGGAGTGTGTCCTCGTCGTACACCCACATGGGCACGGGATTCCGGTCGAAGAGCAGGCGATAGCGATCCTCCATGAGGACCGCGTGGTCGCGTGCCTCCTCGGCCTCCGTCGTCGCTTCCGTGAGCTCCTGATTGGCGACTTCGAGGTCGGCGGTGAGCGCCTCCTGCTCCACGGCGGCGTCAGTCAGCTCCGTATTCGCCACCTGCAACTCGGCGGTGAGCATCTCCTGCTCCGCGGCCTGCGCCTCGAGCTCTACCGCCTGATCCTCGAGCTGCTCCTGATGCTCGAGCGTCGCCGCGGCCTGCGCGAGCACGGCGGCGCGCATCCGGGCGAGCAGCACGAACACGAGCATCGCTTCGAGTGCGACGACGACGACCTCGGTCCATCGCCAGATCGTATTGCGCGTCGTCCGAGCACGGTAAAGTGCGCTCTCCTCCGCCAGAAACGCATCGAGGCCTGCTCGCACACTCGCGAACGCGGCAACGCCGGCGCCTTCCTCGCGACCGATCTGCGAACGTGCATCGCTGCTGTGCGCGAGGAGCACACGATCTGCGTACGTGCCGTCCCACTTGCGCACTGCGGCGGAGATGCGAAGGAGCTGCGCCTGCTGCGTCGCGTTATCGGCGGTGAGTGTCGTCAGCGAGTCGAGCACGAGCTGGAGGGCAGAGCGCGCATGCGTCTCGTTCGCGCGTGTTGCGCTGTCGCCGGTGATAAGGTACTCCTCTATGCTCGACCGACGGCCGAGCGAGAGATCGAGTGCGCGCGCAGCGGTGAACTGCACGGTGCGCGTATGCCGTACCCAATGCGCCGATTGCCAGGTGAGGAAAGTCATCAGTCCGACGGTGATGACAATGGCGGCGAGTGCCGCGATCGCACTCCCCGCCAGCCGGCGAACCATCAACAGCAGACCCTGCGACACTTTCTGGGGATAGATGATCGCATCACTCCACAGCGAGGAACCGGCAGCGCACTCGGCTCATCCTCTAATGATCGGACGTTGCCCACGATCGAATCTGATTATTAGCGTTTAATAACTTGTACAAAACCATGCGAAGCTGACCTCCGATCATCGACTTCTACGCCTTACAAGACAGGCATGCACGTGGAGGTGGGCAGCGATGAAGAAAATCATGTTCAGGCACATCACGGGATCGCGCGCGACACAGGTGGACGTCGTCGCGCTGGGTGCGCATCGCGAGCTCATACTCGGCCGCGCGCCCTCCGCGGCGGTGCGCTTCGATCCACTGCATGATCGGGATGTGGGGCGGCATCACGCGCGCATCTCGTGGAGCGATGCGGTGCCGGTGCTCTTCGAGATCGCGGACCTGAAGAGTCGCAACGGCACCTATGTGAACGGCCGACTGATCACGGCGCCGCTGCGGCTTCACGCGGGCGATGTGATCCAGCTCGGCGCGAAGGGACCGGAGATCGAGGTGCGATGGGATGCGGAGCCTTCGACCGTTCTGCATCTCATTGGCTGACGCACGTGCGAACGCAAAACGGCTCCAGGCTCGACGAATCGAGGCTGGAGCCGAATGGAACAGTTGCAACCGCCGTGCTGAAGCGGCAGTTCCGACGAACTAGTCCGCAGCTTCGCGGTCTATGGTCGGGGCGAGTGGATTTGAACCACCGACCTCCTGGTCCCGAACCAGGCGCGCTAACCGGGCTGCGCCACGCCCCGCAAATCTCACGTATTCATCTGCTGCACCGCGAACGTGCCGCACCGCGAGATCATGGTGCGCCTGGAGGAACTCGAATCCCCAACCTTCTGATCCGTAGTCAGATGCTCTATCCAATTGAGCTACAGGCGCCCGAAAAAGCTGTTGTTAATCACAACGGCGGACATGTCTCGGTTGCGGAGACACGTCCGCCGTCATCCCGCAAAACTAGTCCTGCTCCGGTGCACCGTCAAGCGACCGGGGTCGCGAATCGAAGCCCCGAAATGGGCGGTACAAGACTCGAACTTGTGACCTCCACGATGTCAACGTGGCGCTCTAACCAACTGAGCTAACCGCCCGCACTACACGCCGGCAATGAAGTCGTGCGCATCACTACCGTAAGCAACAGAGCGGGAAACGGGACTCGAACCCGCGACCCCAACCTTGGCAAGGTTGTGCTCTACCAACTGAGCTATTCCCGCGTGACGCAAGTCCGATCAGGTGGAGGCGAGGGGAATCGAACCCCTGACCTCTTGAATGCCATTCAAGCGCTCTCCCAACTGAGCTACGCCCCCTGAAATCTCCCTGCGAAAAACTCCGCAGCGAGCCCCCAATCTTAGTCGTACACCTCGGGGCAGTCAAGCAAAACAGGGGCTGGCGCGGCGTGTGTCCAGTTGTATTTTTGCCGCCGACATTCCTCCGCACGCACGCACCGACGACACTCAATCGGGATCAGCATCCATGACCGAAGTGAAGCGCAGCCGCCGTCGCGCCGCCCCCGCGGGCATCGCGCCGAACGAACCGGAGCGCGACATCCTCGATCAATACCTCTATGAGGTCAGTAGCTACCCGCTCCTCAAGGGAACCCAGGAATTCGATCTCGCGCGGCTGATTCGCAAGGGCGATCAGGATGCGCTGCACGATCTCGTCACGCGCAATCTCCGCTTCGTCATCTCCGTCGCGAAGAAATATCAGAACCGCGGCATGCCGCTCATCGATCTCATCGGCGAAGGCAACGTCGGGCTCCTCACTTCCGCGCGGAAGTTCGATCCCGAGCAGGGCGTCAGGTTCATCTCCTACGCCGTCTGGTGGATCCGCCAGGCGATTCTCTCGTCGCTCGCGAAGCATGGACGCACCGTCCGCATTCCGCTCAACCGCACCTCCGATCTCTCGCGCATCATCAAGGGCGCGGAAATCCTGCGGCAGAATCTCCGTCGCGAGCCGATGCCCGAGGAGCTCGCGCGCCTCACCGGTCTCACGATGGAAGTCGTGCAGGCGCTCTCCGCGCTCAACACCGGCGACATCCGTCTCGATGCCTCGCTCGACCCCGACAGCGACCGCTCGATCATGGATCGCTTCGTCTCGGAGGACATGCCGAACCCCGAGGACGAATACATGAATCGATTCGTCAGCGACGAGATCGAGCGTGCACTCGCCACCCTCCCCGCTCGCGACGCGAAAGTGCTCCGCCTCTACTTCGGACTCGACGGCGGACGCGAGCACACCCTCGAGGAGATCGGCTTCATGCTCGGCGTCACCCGCGAGCGCGTCCGCCAGCTGCGCGACCGCGTCACGCTGTGCCGCTACGGATTGCTATTCTTCGCTGCCGCCGCCCTCGCAGCCTTCGTTCTCCCGGTCGCCGCACGCTTGGTCCACACGAGAATGGTTCCGCACGACGCATTCTTTCCCTGGAATTGCACGGGCACCTCGCTTGCGCTCTTGTAGACCTCGATCGCCTCGATGTCATCCGGCCGAATCATCTGATCGAGCGAGTTGTCCGAATTGTCGAATGGTGCTCCGTCGAGATACCACTGCATCGGACAGCTCATGTTGCCGGAGCGCGCCGACTGCACGGTGTAGTTGGATCCGTCGAATGCGACGTTGAGGCCGGGGACCGTCCGAAACAGATCAGTCGTCAGAACCGACTGGCGCTTCTCGATGTCGTCGCGCGTGATGAAGGCGCCCATTCCGCGCTTCGCTCGCGCATCGAATCCGGGGATCGTACTCCCCGCCCTCGCTTCGACCTTCACCTCGCCGAGCACGTTCGCGCGCGTGTCGAGCACGGCGGCGAGCCTGCTCTCCCGCGTGGGGGAGAGATCGACGGTGAAGCGCTTCGGCGCAAAGGAGAGTAGCCGCACCTCGACAGTCTGCGTCCCCGCGGGTAACCCGCCGAGCCGGAAGGCACCGCGTGAATCAACGCGTGCGCCGATCGCCGTGCCGACGAGATACACCTGCGCTCCTTCGAGCGGCTTCCCATCCGCGCCCAGCACCGTGCCGTTCAGCTGCGCCGTGCCGAGCGGCTTGGGTGCAGGAGCCGGCGTCGTCCCCTGCGCGCCGGCTTCGGGAGCGGGCGCCGCCGCCGCGATCCGCTCGCCGACGAGAAAGTCCCGCTGCAGCACGCCCCCGGGCGGCATTGTGACGTCGATGAATCCACTCGCCTTCGTACCGAGCCGCGCCTGTGCGCGCAGTGCAACGCCGTTCGGCACGCCGCACACGCGATAGGCACCCTTGTCGTTCACGGTCGTGTGCACGGCCTTCGGCAGCTTCGCAAGTGATGTCGTCCCGATGTTCATCTCCGTCCACATCACCACGACGAGCGCGCCCACCAGCGGCTGATCGGTGTCCGCGTTGCGCACCACACCCATCATCAACCCGTGCCCCTCCGTGGCGCTGTCGCGGCAGATGACGCGGAGAATCGTGCGCATCGACGGCGTACCCAGATCCAGCACCGCCGATTCGCCATGCCGGATCACGATCTGACGCGCTGGCGGCGTGATGCCGAGCGAGTCCATCCCGGGCATGAAGAAGCCGACGACCACCGTTCCCTCCGGCAAACTGTCGACGGAGAAGCGGTAGGTGCCGTTCGAGTCCGACACCGCCTGGTGCGTCGACCCCGCGATGACCACCATCGCTCCGCGAATGGGCTCGTCGTGCAGGCTGTCGTAGACGATCCCGGAGAGCGTTGCATGTCCCTCGGGCGCCAGCGTGCGATGCGGCACCTCGACCGGACGCGTCGTCTGAGTCGTATCGGCGGTCGGCTTGCCGATGCGATGGATGATCTGCGCGCGCAGCGGTGAGGCGACGGCGATGAGAAGCGCGAGAAAAGCGAGTCGGCGCATGCGTGGTGGAATGGGGGAAGCCCCGAGACGAGCGTGTCGTCGCGAGCCGTGCTTAAAACGAACGGCATGTCGCCATCGTTGTCGAGGGGTGCCGCGCCTGCAGCTCGATCGCATCCATACCCGCAGGTCTCACAATCGTTCGGAGCGGTGCGCACCCGGTCGTTGCCCGACGATGTCGATTGCGGCACATTTCCGAATGATCAAGCTGCAAGACGTCTACAAGGCCTTCGGCGACAAGAAAGTCCTCCAGGGCTTCTCGCTCGATGTGATGGAAGGCGAGACGATGGTGGTCATCGGCTACTCCGGAACCGGCAAGTCGGTCGCCATCAAGCACATCGTCGGCCTCCTCGAGCCGGACTCGGGAACCGTCCTCGTCGATGGCAAGGACGTCCCGAATCTACCCCGCCGCGAGCTCTACGCGCTCCGCGCGAAGATCGGCTACGTCTTTCAGTTCGCCGCCCTCTTCGACTCGATGACCATCGGCGACAACGTCGCCATGGGACTTCGCAAGCTCGAGATGAAGGACGATGAGATCCGCGAGCGCGTGAGCGAAGCGCTTCGCCTCGTCGATCTCCCCGACACCGAGACGCGCTTTCCGGCCGAGCTCTCCGGCGGCATGCGCAAGCGCGTCGGAATAGCGCGCGCCATCGCCCTCCGCCCGAAGTACATCCTCTACGATGAGCCCACCACGGGCCTCGATCCGGTCACCAGCGCCGTCATCGACGAGCTCATGATCCGCATGCGCAAGCAACTCGGCGTCACCAGCGTCGTCATCACGCACGACATGCGGAGCGCGTACTCCATCGGCTCGCGGATCGCGATGCTGTACGAAGGGAAAGTGCGCCAGGTCGGCACGGTCGAGGAGATCAGGAACACGAAGGATCCCGTGGTGCGGCAGTTCATCGAGGGACGCGCGACGCTGAACGAAGTCGAGATGTCCGGCGTCCCCGCAAGCGCGCGCGGCTAGCTTCGTGACGCGCTCGCGCGCCAACCGCGAAGTCTCCGCCGGCGGAGTGGTCTACCGCGTCGAAGACGGCCGTCCGCTCTTTCTGCTCATCCGCGACAGCTATCGCAACTGGGGGTTTCCCAAGGGACATCTCGAGATGGGCGAGCTCCCGGAAGCGGCCGCGCTGCGCGAAGTCTCCGAGGAAACTGGGCTCACCGATCTCGTCGTTCGCAGCGAGCTCGCGACCATCGATTGGCACTTTCGCTTTCGCGGGAAGCTGATCCACAAGATCTGCCACTTCTTTCTGATGGAATCCGAGAACGCCGCAACGAGCCCGCAGCGCGAAGAGGGGATCACCGCGTGCAAGTGGGTGCCGATCCACGAGGCGCTCGCGCTCATCTCGTACGCCAATGCGCGCGAGGTGCTGCAGCGCGCCGCGGAGACGGTCGGCGGCGCGCCGCTCGCGCATTGATGGTCGCGCCCGTACGCGAGGCGGTCATCCTCGCCTATGTCACCCGCGAGCACACGCGCGCGCGCATTCGCGCGAGCCTCGTGCGCATCCATCGCCGCGGCGTCCTCGTGCGCACGGAGCAGGATTTCGCCAACGCCTTTCGCACGCACTTCGTCGATAGCGCGCTCGTCGAGGTCGCCTCCGATGGCGACGGCCACGCCCCCGCCGAGCTGGCCCGAGAATATCCGAGCGTCCCCTTCATCGCGCTCACCCCCTTTCGCCCCGTCGACGCACCCGCGATCGCGCGCTGCGCAGAGCTCGACTTCGCCGACGTCCTCGCCGATGGTACCGACGACGTCCTGCTCGCCCACGTCCTCCTCGCGCACGGCTTCTCCGCGCGCTTCGCCGCCGCCCTCCACACCCCGCCGACACCGCTCGCGCTCACCGCGCCGCTCCAGCTTGCCGCCTGGCGCGCGTCGATCGCGCGCGCCGGCCGACCGGTCGGCACCGCGGAGATCGCCGGCGCGCTCGGCGTCACCCGCGAGCACCTGAGCCGGAGCTTCTCCGCCGGCGGCTCCCCCACGCTCAAGCGCGTCCTCGACCTCGTGCGACTCCTCGCCGCCGGTGAGCTCGCCAAGAATCCGGGTTACGATCTCACCGCCGTGGCGCGCCTCGTCGGCTTCTCTTCGAGTGCCAAGCTTTCGGCCACCGTCAAGCGCCTCGTTCGCGCCCACGCCAGTGCGCTCTCGGCGCTGCGCGCCACGGACCTCCTCGAACGCTTCCTCCGCGGCTAGCGCCAGGCGCTCAGGGGGGCGATATATGGGCAGCCCGAGTCTTGCCCGAACGGCTAGCTTGTGATAAATTTCACAAGCGACAGACGAATATTTTCGTGACCCCATAGCCCGCTGCCGACATGGCCTCCGAAACCACGCTTCGCCCCGCCGAAATCAAGGACATTCTCCTCCGCGAAATCGAAGCGGCGGACCTCCACGAGCTCGACGTCGAGGATGTCGGTACCCTCCTCGAAGTAAAGGACGGCATCGCCCGCATCTACGGGCTCCTCAAGGCGATGGCCGGCGAGATGCTCGAGTGCACCTCCGCGGAGACCGGCGAGAAGGTCACGGCCCTCGCGCTGAATCTCGAGGAAGACAACATCGGCGCCGTCATCCTCGGCGACTGGCTCAAGCTCAAGGAAGGCGACGAAGTCCGCCGCACCCGTCGCGTGCTCGAAGTCCCCGTCGGCCCGGAGATGCTCGGCCGCGTCGTCGACGCGCTCGGCAATCCGATCGACGGTCTCGGACCGATCACCGCCAAACTCACGCGCAAGGTCGAGTCGGAAGCGCCCGGAATCATCGTTCGCCAGCCCGTAAAGGAGCCCATGCAGACGGGGCTCAAGGCGATCGACGCCATGATCCCGATTGGACGCGGACAACGCGAGCTGATCATCGGCGACCGCGGCATCGGCAAGACGGCGATCGCGATCGACACGATCATCAATCAAAAGGGCACCGGCGTGCTCTGCGTCTACGTCGCGATCGGCCAGAAGAAGTCGACGGTCGCGTCGACGGTGGAGAAGCTCCGCGCGACGGGCGCACTCGAATACACGATCGTCGTCGTCGCCGCCGCATCGGATCCCGCGCCGATGCAGTACATCGCGCCGTACTCCGGATGCGCGATGGCCGAGTACTTCATGTATCACGAGGGATCGGCGACGCTCTGCGTTTACGACGATCTCTCGAAGCAGGCCGCCGCGTATCGATCGATCTCGCTGGTGCTCCGCCGTCCGCCGGGCCGCGAGGCGTATCCTGGGGACGTCTTCTATCTCCACTCCCGCCTCCTCGAGCGCGCCGCGAAGATCAGCGAAGATCCGTCGGTGGTGGACGGCAAGACGATCTTCAAGGCGGGTGGCTCGCTCACCGCGCTTCCGATCATCGAGACCCAGGCCGGCGACGTGTCCGCCTACATCCCGACGAACGTCATCTCGATCACCGACGGACAGATCTTCCTCGAGGCCGATCTGTTCAACGCCGGTACGCGGCCGGCGATCAACGCCGGTATCTCCGTCTCGCGCGTCGGTGGCGCGGCGCAGATCAAGGCGATGCGCAACGTCGCCGGCCGACTCCGCCTCGATCTCGCACAGTATCGCGAGCTCGAAGCGTTCGCCGCGTTCGCATCGGATCTCGACAAGACCACCAAGGCGCAGCTCGATCGCGGCGCACGCACGGTCGAAGTACTCAAGCAGCCGCAGTACGAGCCGATGCCGGTGGACCAGCAGGTCATGATCATCTACGCGGTGTCGAACGGCTTCCTCGATGACATCGAGGTTCCGCGGCTCCGCATGTGGGAGAAGGAGTTCCTCGCCTTCATGGCGAAGAGCTATCCCCAGGTCGGCCTCGAGATTCGCGACAAGAAAGTCATGTCGAAGGAAGGCGAGCAGGCGCTGAAGGACGGGATCGCCGCGTTCAAGGCGACGCCGGCCGGCGCTCCGACGCCAGCCGCGAAGCCCGCGGATGCGAAGAAGGC